>JBDSDH010000237.1:0-16729 GCA_039920665.1 Ilumatobacteraceae bacterium | reverse complement strand
GTGCAACACCACAACGCCGGCATCGTGACGGTGCAGGCAATCGAGGCCCCACACGTGGTGACCTCGGAGTGGATCGACGAACAACTGGCAGACACCTACGAACGCACGGGCGTGCGGCCTGGGCTGTTGCGAGACCTGGCCGGCATCGTCGAGCGGCGATGGTGGCCAGACGGCATGACGTTTCCGCAGCAGGCGGCCTTGGCCGGACGAGCTGCGATCGAAGCCTCCGCGGTGGATCCTGATCGGATCGGCCTGATGATCTCGACCTCGGTCAGTCGTCATCATCTCGAGCCGTCGATGGCATGCGCTATCCACGACGAGCTCGGACTGCCGACGTCGTGCGAGAACTTCGATGTGGCCAACGCCTGTCTGGCGTTCGTGAACGCGATGAAACTCGCCGCGACCGCAATCGATGCCGGCCAGATCGAGTACGCCCTGATCGTCGATGGCGAAGGCAGCAGGTACACCCAGTCCACCACGCTCGACCGGCTCCGACGACCCGACTCGACTGCCGAGGAGGTGTCGGCCGAGATCGCGACGCTCACGCTCGGCTCTGGTGCTGCAGCGATGATCGTCGGACCGCTCGACCAGCACCCCGACGCCCACCGAATCGTGGGCAGCGTCAGTCGAGCAGGGACGGAACACAACGATCTGTGTGTCGGCGATCTCGACCGGATGCGGACCGACACGGGTCGCCTGTTGGAAGCCGGCCTGGGGTTGGCTGAGGCGTGTTGGAAAGACGCCGCCGAGCAGTGGGACTGGTCGCTCGGGATGGATCGCTACGTCGTCCACCAGATCAGCCAGGTGCACACCCGGTTGATGTGCGAACGGCTGGGCATTGACCCGCAGCGCGTTCCGCTCACGTTCCCCCACTATGGAAACGTCGGCCCGGCATCGATTCCGATCACGCTGGCGTCGATCGCCGACGACCTTGTCGCCGGTGACAGGGTGCTGTGCATGGGGATCGGCTCCGGACTCAACACCAACTTCACCGAGTTGATCTGGTGAGGTCCGGCGGGTACCTGCCGGCCGAATTGGGACGCCGCTGATTCCCACCGTCTCGGTTTGAACCCGTCGGGGTAAGCGAGCCCCATGACTGATCCCCGCAACATCGCCCACGACAAAAAGGTCGCTTCCGACAAGATCGCACAGGGTGAAGCGATAGCACCTGGCGCAGACGAGACCCCTCAGCCGGGGAAGAAGCCGCACATGGAGCATCACGCCGGAGACGAAACCGAGACCGGATCCGATCCTGTCGACGCCGACGCCGCCGACTGATCGAGTCAGCGAGCACGTCAGGCGATCGCTCCGGTTTGCTCGCCGTTCGCTCACCGTCGATGATGCGATTCATCGCATCGCATCACCTCGGCTGAGGAAGAGCGCGACCGTGGTTGCAGCCGTCGCGAGAGACAGCGTCCATGCCGCACGCTGCCGTCCAGTTGCGGCCGCGACCAGAACTCCGAGTACGGATGTCTCAGCACCGATGGCAAGGCTTCGGCTGAGAGCGGTCAGAGGCGTGTGACCGGAGTGAGCAACAACTGCCGACGCGACGCCAAGCAGCGCCGCGCCAGTGAGCAACGATCCTGTCTCGCCAAGACGGTGAGGAAGGCCGACGACGCCGCCAGACACATCGTCGGCGAGATCCGGCAACGTGTTGACGAAGTGGGCGCCGGCGCCCATCAACGCAGCCGCCAGAGTTGCGGCGGGGGCAGGCCGACGGGGTATGGCTCCTCCCATCGAGACGAACGCGGGCAACGACCCGAACGCAACGATGTATGGGACCACGCTCAAGACGGTTCGCTTGAGGCGAGCGTTGTAGGCGATCGCCGATCCCAGCGCGGCGAGGTGAGCTGCTCCCGCTCGCTTGCCCGATGCCAGCGAGAGCGGCACACACGCGATCGCGGCGACGACAGCGCCGTTGCGCACCGTGGCCGCGGTGACGTCGCCGGCAACGATGGGCTTGTCGAGGCGGTTGGCGTCCCGGTCGCGATCCCTGTCCAGAAAGTCGTTGCTCCATCCAACGCAGAGCTGGCCGGCCAGCACCGCTGAGCCGACTGCCGCGGCGCCCCAGCGCCGTTTGTCGCCGATGGCGAGCGCGGTGGTGAATCCGGTCACGGCAAGCGTGGGCTGGAAGTGGCTCGCCCGGATCAGCCCGACAACTCGACGCCGACGACGCCTTTCAGATTCGGCCACGTCACTCAGAAACTCGGGGCTGCCATCGTCGCGCATGGTCGATTCATACCCGCTCGATCGTTCTGATGCCATGATCTCGAGATGTTTGCCTGCACCAATTGCTCGACTCGGCATCACCCAGCAACGGTGAACGCATGACGTTGCGACTCATCTCCGTGGTCATCGATGCGAACGATCCGGTCCTGATGGCGAACTTCTGGGCTGAGGCGCTCGGCTGGAATGTCACTGACGACACCCCGGGCGAGATCGGGCTCGTTCCGACTGACGGGACAAGGTTCGACATCCTGATCGAGCCGGTCCCCGACATCAAGGCCAATCAGAACCGCCAACATCTCGATCTGACCACGACCTCGATCGCTGACCAGAACGCGTCCGTCGCGAGGATGGTCGAACTCGGCGGTCGCCACATCGACATCGGCCAACGCGACCACGAATGTCATGTGGTGCTCGCCGACCCGGAGGGAAACGAGTTCTGCGTCATCGAGCCGACCAACGCATTCCTCAGCGGCTGTGAACGACTTGGAGCAATCAACTGCGACGGCACTCGCGCGGTCGGCTACTTCTGGAGCGCCGCGCTCGGGTGGCCGTTGGTCTGGGATCAGGACGAAGAGACTGCAATCCGCGCCCCGGATCTGACCGGTCCACTGATCACTTGGAGCGGTCCGCCGTTGATGCCCAAGCTCGCCAAGAACCGGATCCATTTCGACGTCGCTCCCGCTGCCGATGGCGATCAGTGGGCCGAAGTCGAACGCCTGCTCGGGCTCGGCGCGGCACGCGTCGACATCGGCCAAGGTGACGTCACGTGGGTCGTGATGGCCGATCCCGACGGCAACGAGTTCTGCGTGCTCACGCCGCAGTAGCTCATGCCCGACCTCGGGTACGGCGATCGATGTCGGCTGTTTCGTGCCCGGGCTGCGGAGCAGCAAACACCCGACACAATCGAGGCCGGCTGTTTCGTGCTTGGACGGACGAGCAGCAAACATCCGGCGCCGGCGGCGTGGCGCGATCTGTGCGATCCGATCGAGGCGACCAGCGCTCGGCGACCCAGCGCTCACCTGCGGGTCAGGCGATTTGAACGGAGAAGTCGCGGCGCGCCGCGGCGTATTCGTCGCGGAGGTGGGCAATGCGATGCGCCGCAGGCTCGATGCTCGTGATTGCGGCAATGCCCTGGCCCGAACCCCAGATGTCGCTCCACGCCTTGGTCTCGCCGGCGGCGGCACCCTGATCGAAGTTCATCGTCTTGAGGTTGCCGGCCGGCAGCTTGTCGGGATCGAGTCCAGCGGCGACGATCGACGGCTTCAGATAGTTGCCGTGGACGCCGGAGAAGAAATCGCTGTAGAGGATGTCGCCCGCTGCGCCGTCGACGATCGCCTGTTTGTAGGCGTCGGATGCATTGGCCTCGGTGGTCGCGATGAACGGTGAGCCGATGTAGGCGAGATCGGCGCCGATCGCCTGCGCGGCCAGGATCGACCGGCCGGTGGCGATTGCCCCGGACAGTGCGACCGGACCATCGAACCACGAACGGATCTCTTGCACCAGTGCGAACGGTGACTGCTGACCGGCGTGGCCACCGGCGCCGGCAGCGACAGCGATCAATCCGTCGGCACCCTTCTGGATCGCCTTGCGAGCGAAGCGGTCGTTGATGACGTCGTGGAGCGTGATCCCGCCCCAGCCGTGAACCATCTGGTTGAGATCGTCGCGTGCGCCGAGCGAACTGATGATGATCGGCACCTCCCATCGACCACACGTCTCGATGTCGTCTTCCCAACGTGGATTCGAACCGTGCACGATCTGGTTGACAGCGAACGGAGCGGACAGCTGATCCGGATGGTAACGATCCCATGCTGAGAGCGCCTCGGTGATCTCGTGCAACCACTCGTCGAGCTGCGACTGCGGTCGGGCGTTGAGCGCCGGAAACGACCCGACGATTCCGGACGTGCATTCTGCAATGACCAGCTTCGGGTTCGACACGATGAACATCGGCGCAGCGACCACGGGGATGCGGAGCCGTTCGGACAGAACGGGTGGGAGAGCCATCCGTCATGGTTACCACCTCGCATCGGCACTGGGGCGAGTAGAACAGTGTGATGCAGATCGGTGTGGTATTTCCTCAGACCGAGATCGGCAATGCGTCAATTGCCGATCTCCGCCGCTACTCGACGACCGTCGAGCAACTCGGCTTCGCTCACCTTCTCGCCTACGACCACGTCGTCGGCGCCGACCCATCGCATCACGCGCCGTGGCACGGTCCGTACGACGTGAACACCACGTTCCACGAGCCGTTCGTGTTGTTCGGCTTCCTGGCCGCGTGCACGACGCTCGAACTGGTGACCGGGGTGATCATCCTGCCCCAGCGACAGACGGTGTTGGTCGCCAAACAGGCGGCCGAAGTCGCTTTGCTGACGGAGGGTCGGTTCCGGCTCGGCGTCGGCATCGGCTGGAACGCTGTCGAATACGAAGCGCTCGGTATGCCGTTCGACAAGCGGGGACGGCGGATGTCTGAACAGATCCCGTTGCTCCGTCGGCTGTTGAGCGAGCCGATCGTGACCCACGACGGCGAGTTCGACCGGGTCACCGCTGCAGGCATCGCGCCGCTCCCCCGACCGCACCCGGTCCCGATCTGGATCGGCGCTCAATCCGCCCCTGCCTACCGGCGCGCCGGGCGACTGGCCGACGGTTGGTTTCCGCAAGTGGCACCAGGACCTCGCCTCGACGAAGCGCTGGCGATCGTCTCCGACGCAGCGGCCGAGGCGGGTCGCGACCCGAACTCACTCGGCATGGACGGTCGCGTCAGCTGGTCCGCAGACGGTGCCGCCAAGCTCGTCGACCACGTCGGTCGCTGGAACGACGCCGGCGCCTCCCATCTCTCGATCAACACCATGGGCGTCGGCCTCGGCGATGTCGATCGCCACCTCGAAGTCCTCACCGAAGTGGCATCAGCCCTCGGCCTTCAATGACGGCGGCGTCCGAGGGCCGGCCCGCGTCGCGATCGACAACTCGTCGATGGTGGTCACAGCCCGCGCTCCTGACGGTCGGTTGCTCGGACTCGCTCGTGGAATGAGCGACGATTCATCGATCTTCTACCTGCAGGACATTCTTGTGAATCCGGACCAGCAACGGCGCGGCCTCGGACGGCGGATGCTCGGCATCTGCCTCGAGCGATATGCCCACGTCCGGCAAAAGGTGCTGCTGACCGACGACTTGCCGACGTCGAGGTTCTCGACGGATCGGTCCGGAATCGGAATCGAGATGACGGTGGCACGCAGTATGTTCGGCATCACGACGACAGCTGAGGATGGAACATGCCCGAGGAGTTCGAGGGGGATCTGACGGCGTCGGTGTTCTGGGGCGCCGATCTCACCGGGGCGACGTTTCGTGACGTGAACCTCACCGATGTGACGATCAGCCACGCATGGTTGGTCAACGTCGACATCGATGCGCTGATCGATCGGGTGGTCGTCAACGGCGTCGATGTCACCGAGTTCGTGAACGAGCGCGACCCCTGGTATCCATTGCGTGCAATGCTCCGCCCGGCCACTCCTGTGGACATGCGCGCGACGTGGGCTGCTCTCGAAGCCGAATGGGCCATCACGATCGGTCACGCTCGCTCGCTGACGGATGACCGCGTCCACCAGTCGATCAAGGAGGAGTTCAGTTTCGTCCAGACACTGCGCCACCTCGTGATGGCGATGGACAAGTGGTTCACTGCGCCGATCCTGGATGAGCCGTTCGATCCGATCGCGCTGCCCAACAAGGGCTCGCTGGAGTTCCCGTTCCCCGGAATCGATCCCGCTGCGCAGCCGACGTTCGATGACGTACTGGCGGTCCGAGCCGCTCGTTCCGAGCGATTGCGTGATTTCCTCGAGGCTGTCGCAGCAGACGACTTCGCACGATCCATCGACGTACTCGAGAACGGTCCGCACCCTCTCGTCGAGTGCCTCTACACCGTGTTCGAAGAAGAGTTCTGGCACCTCCGATACGCGCGGCGCGATCTCGCGATCCTCACCGGCTGAGACCGAGAGCATCCCGAGTCGCGAAGACGTCCTGGCAGTCGCGTTCGTGAGGGAGCAACGGGCGCCGTGTCACCCTCGTGTCGAGATCGGCGCAGCACAAGGCCGGAAGCGCTGCGCACAACGTCAGAAGGGGCGCTCGGATCGGATCGCGGTGAGGCGCACGAGACAGCGAGCAACGATGCGGCCGAGGCCAGCGGCGGCCACTGGCATCGTTGCTTCGACACGCCGCTCAGAGCTTCACGATCCGTACCACTGCAGAACCCGTCATCGAACCGGAACCAGGGCATCGGGGGTGAGATGGGCGATCGTGGGATAGCCGTCGACCGCCATCGTCAGATCGATTTCGGCAAGCAGACAGCGCAGCAGATGTCCGATACCGGGCGTTCCTCCGACCGCGAGCGCGTAGGCGTAGGGACGCCCGATGCCGACTGCGGTCGCGCCCATCGCGAGTGCCTTGACGACGTCGGGTCCGCTGCGGACACCGGAGTCGAAGATGACCGGCTTGCCAGCGGAGGCGTCGATGATTCCCGGCAAGCAATCGAGCGCCGGCAGTCCACCGTTGGCTTGCCGCCCGCCGTGGTTCGAGCAGTAGATGCCATCGACACCGAGGTCGATCGCGCGCCGGGCGTCGTCGGGATGGCAGATGCCTTTGACCACCAGCGGCAGCTTCGTGATCGATCGCAACCAGGCGAGGTCGTCCCACGACAGTCGTGGGTTCCCGAACAACATCGCCCACAGTGCTGTGGCCGCCTCCGGATCTTCTTCCGGCGACTTGGTCAGTTTGCTGCAGAACACCGGGTCGCTGAAGTAGTTGGCCAGGCACAAACCCTTCAACTGCGGGAAGCTCGCGATGCTGAGGTCGCGTGGCCGCCATCCGAGGACGAGAGTGTCGACCGTGACGACGATTGCTTTCCACTCAGAGGCCTCCGCTCGACGGACGAAACTTTCCGTCAGCTCGCGGTCGTTCGGCGGATAGAGCTGGAAGTAGCCGGGCGTGTCGCCGAGTTCGGCAGCAACGTCCTCGAGCGGATCCTGCATCAGCGTCGACGCCACCATCGGAACACCCGACGCGGCCGACGCCCGAGCGGTCGCGAGGTCGCCGTGGCCGTCGTCGCCGCACAACCCGATGACGCCGACCGGCGCCAACAGCAGTGGAGTCGGTAGCTGCTGGCCGAACAGCTCGATCGAGACACTGCGCTCGGCGGCGCCGGTCAACATCCGCGGCATCAATCCCCAGCGCGCGAATGCGCGCACGTTGGCGTCCTGGGTGGTCTCGTCGCCGGCGCCACCTGCGACGTACGACCATGTCTCGCGCGACATCACCGTTTCAGCACGACGGGCCCACTCGTCGAACACCATCGGCAGGTCGGGCATCTTGCCGACGAGGCCGTCGAAGTAGATCGACAGTTGCCAGTCACCGAAATTGGCCATGCCACGTTCCTCTCACTTGTCTCCGCTGGGCGGACGTGGCTTGGATCTTGTCACCCGAAGCGGCGCCCCACCGCAGCCGCAGCAGGTGGCCGACAACCGCGCGAGCATGTCCCTGCAACACACACGACGAGGAGTGGGCATGCGAGTAACTCGAGTGACAGCAGACCTGCACGTTGCCGATATCGAATCAGCACGCGATTTCTATACCGACTATCTCGGGCTCGAGGTCGAAGGGTTCAACCTCGGCTGGGTCGCCCGCTATCAGTCCAGAGACGGCGAGGTACAGGTGCAGCTCGTGACCCGCGACGCCAGCGCGCGAGTGGACCCGGTTGTCTCTGTGGCGGTCGGCGATGACATCGAAGAGGCCTACGCCGAAGCACAGCGGCGCGGCTACGAGATCGTCCATCCTCTGACCACCGAGCCGTGGGGCATCCGCCGATTCTTCGTCCGCGCTCCCGACGGCAACGTGATCAACATCAACGGCCACATCGACGTCTGACGCTCGATCCCGAGGCGGGGCGTGGGGCTAGCTCGTAATCTGGCGGCCATGACCGCGCCGATCAAGAATTCGACGACGCCTGTGCAGCACGTCGCCGACAGCCACGGTCTGATTCGCGTCCTCGGCGCACGCGAGAACAACCTCAAGAACGTCGACGTCGAGATCCCCAAGCGACGGCTGACGGTGTTCACCGGTGTGTCGGGGTCGGGCAAGAGTTCGCTCGTGTTCGACACCATCGCAGCCGAATCGCAGCGGATGATCAACGAGACCTACAGCGCATTCGTTCAAGGTTTCATGCCGAACTTGGCTCGCCCGGACGTCGATGTACTCGAAGGACTGACGACGGCGATCATCGTCGACCAAGAGCGAATGGGAGCAAACGCGCGATCGACGGTCGGCACCGCAACCGACGCAAACGCAATGCTGCGGATCCTGTTCAGTCGGCTCGGCGATCCACACACCGGTCCTCCGAACGCCTACTCGTTCAACGTCGCATCGATCCGCGGCGCCGGTGCGGTCACGTTCGACAAGGGCGGCGAGAAGAAAGTCGAGAGGCGTTCGTTCGAACGCCTCGGCGGCATGTGCCCGCGCTGTGAGGGGATGGGTGCTGTCACCGACTTCGATCTCACCGCGCTCTACGACGCGACCAAGTCGCTCAACGATGGTGCGATCACGATTCCGGGCTACAGCATGGAGGGTTGGTACGGCCGCATCTATCGCGGCTGCGGCTACTTCGACCCGGACAAGCAGATCGCCAAGTTCACCAAGAAAGAGCTCGGCGATCTGCTCCACAAGGACGCCACCAAGATCAAGGTCGACGGCGTCAACCTCACCTATCTCGGCCTGATCCCGCAGATCCAGAAGACGTTCCTGTCCAAGGACGTCGACGCGATGCAGCCTCACATCCGCGCATTCGTCGACAAGGCGATCACGTTCACGACCTGCCCGGATTGCAACGGCACTCGACTCAGCGAAGCGGCCCGGTCATCCGAGATCGACGGGATCAACATCGCCGATGCGTGTGCGATGCAGATCAGTGATCTCGCTGTCTGGGCGCGCAATCTGTCCGAGCCATCGGTGGCCCCGCTGTTGGCAACGTTGCAACAGACGCTGGATTCGTTCGTCGAGATCGGGCTCGGATATCTCAGCCTCGATCGCTCGTCGGGCACGTTGTCCGGCGGCGAGGCCCAGCGCACGAAGCTGATTCGTCACCTCGGCTCGTCGCTGACCGACGTCACCTATGTGTTCGATGAGCCGACCATCGGTCTGCATCCGCACGACATCCAGCGGATGAACGAACTGCTCCTGCAGCTGCGCGACAAGGGCAACACCGTGCTCGTGGTCGAGCACAAGCCGGAGGCGATAGCGATTGCCGATCACGTCATCGATCTCGGCCCGGGGGCCGGCACGGCAGGCGGTCAGGTGGTGTTCGAAGGAACGGTCGAAGCGCTGCGAGCGAGTGCGACGTCGACCGGAAAGCACTTCGATGACCGGGCCTCGCTGAAGCCGGAACTGCGCAAGCCAACCGGCGTGATCGAGGTGCGCGGCGCGAGCACCCACAACCTGCAGGACGTCGATGTCGACATTCCGCTCGGCGTGCTGGTGGTGATCACCGGCGTGGCCGGCTCGGGGAAGAGTTCGCTGATCCACGGTTCGGTGGCCGGAATCGACGGTGTCGTCATCGTCGATCAGCGAGCGATCAAGGGTTCACGGCGCAGCAATCCGGCCACCTACACCGGCCTGCTCGATCCGATCCGCAAGGCGTTCGCGAAGGCCAACGGCGTGAAGCCGGCACTGTTCAGTGCGAATTCCGAAGGCGCGTGCCCCACCTGCAACGGCGCGGGCGTGATCTACACCGACCTGGCGATGATGGCCGGCGTCGCAACCACGTGCGAGGAGTGCGAGGGCAAGCGATTCCAGGCCGACGTGCTGCAGTACGCCTTCGGCGGCCGCAACATCGCCGAAGTGCTGGCGATGCCGGTCGCCGAGGCCGAAGAGTTCTTCGCCGGCGGTGACGCAGCCACGTCCGCTGCTCACACGATCCTCCAGCGAATGAGCGCCGTCGGTCTCGGCTACATCAGCCTCGGCCAGCCGCTGACCACGCTGTCCGGCGGCGAGCGCCAACGCCTGAAGCTGGCCACCCGGTTGGCCGACAAGGGTGGGGTCTACGTCCTCGACGAGCCGACGTCCGGCCTCCACCTCGCCGACGTCGAACAACTGCTCGGGCTGCTCGACCGGCTCGTCGAGTCCGGCAAGTCGGTGATCGTGATCGAGCACCACCAAGCGGTCATGGCCCACGCCGACTGGATCATCGACCTCGGTCCCGGCGCCGGGCACGACGGAGGCCGAGTCGTGTTCGAAGGCACTCCTGGCGACCTTGTCGCCGACAGGTCCACGCTCACCGGCCAGCATCTCGCCGTGTACGTGGGCGCCTGATTCAGCCCCAGACCTGGTCCGATCGGCACGTCGGGTCGTGACGGCGCAGGCTCATCGGCCACAATCGATGCGTGATCCATCACTACCTCGATGCCCGCGCTGAGCTGACCGCACCCGGCGCCCCCTTTGCAGTCACCACGATCGACGTGCGCGGTGTCCCGCTGCGCACCTTTGCGACGATGCCGAGCGACATGCGAGCGGTGTGGGAGATGACCGCCGCCCACGGCGACAAGGACTACCTCGTCTTCGAAGACGAGCGCTACACGTACAACGAAATCCACGCCCAGGTCCGCAAGCTGGCAGCGCACCTGATCGCCAACGGGGTCACGCCCGGCACTCGGGTCGCGATTGCGATGCGCAACTACCCCGAGTGGGTCGTCGGCTATTGGGCCACCGTCAGCGTCGGCGCTGCCGTCGTCGGGATGAACGCCTGGTGGACGGCGCCGGAGATGGAATACGTCCTCGGCGACAGCGAGCCGGTCGTGCTGATCGCCGATGACGAACGTCTGCAGCGGCTCGCTCAAATCGGTGGTGGGCGTCAACTTCACGTGGTTGCGGTGCGTTCGGAGCAGCCGCTGCCAGAGGGAAGCGTCCGCTGGGCCGACGTGATGGCTGAGGAAGATCCCGGCACGTTGCCCATCGTCGCCATCGATCCCGACGACGATGCAACCATTTTCTACACGTCCGGCACGACCGGAACGCCAAAGGGCGCGCAGCTCACCCACCGTGGTTCGGTCGCCAACGTCATCGACATGATCGCAATGGGCGCGATCTCGACGGCGGCAGAAGCCAAGGCGATTGCCGCCGGTGACCTGCCCGAAAAGGAGCCGGTGACGCCGCGTCCGCTGGTGTTCATGGCGCCGACTCCCCTGTTCCACGTCACGGCGTGCAACTGCCTGATGCATCCGGCGACGATCTCCGGCTCCAAGCTCGTGTTGACCTACAAATGGGATCCGGGCCGCGCCCTCGAACTGATCGAACGCGAGCAGGTCACCAACTTCTCCGGCGTTCCGACGATGAGTCGCGAACTGCTGATGCATCCCGATTGGGCCACGCGCGACACGTCGTCGCTGCAGGGACTCGGTGGTGGCGGCGCAGCATTGCAGCCAGACCTGGTCGCCAAGATCGCCGGCGCCGTGTCGAGCAGCGCGCCCAGCACCGGCTACGGGATGACCGAGACCCACGGCATCATCACCGCCAACTCCGGCCGGTGGTTCGTGTCCAAGCCGGCATCGTGTGGACCGCTCGTGCCGATCCTGGAGGGCAAACTCGTCGACGAGGACGGCAACGACCTTCCGGCCGGCCCCGACAGCGTCGGTGTGTTGTGTGTTCGTGGCGCGGTCGTGATCAAGGGTTACCTCAACCGCCCCGAAGCCACTGCCGAATCGATCCAGGACGGCTGGCTGAACACCGGCGACATCGCTCGGATCGACGAGGACGGCTTCGTCTTCCTCGTCGACCGGGCCAAGGACATGGTGATTCGCGGTGGCGAGAACGTGTACTGCAGCGAGGTCGAGACTGCGATCTACCACCACGACGCAATCGCCGAGGCAGCCGTGTTCGGCATCCCCGACGAACGTCTCGGCGAAGAGGTGGCAGCCGTGATCGTGTTGCGACCGGGTGCCGAACTCACCGCCGACGGTCTGCGTGATTTCCTGTCGACCAGCCTCGCCAAGCACAAGATCCCGGCCCAGATCTGGTTCCGCGAGGAGCCCCTGCCGCGCAACGCCAACGGCAAGTTCCTCAAGAAGGATCTGCGCGCGGCGTATTGGGACGCCTCAACGACGGCGAGAGCCAATCGTCGTACGAGCTGATCGAGTCGCTTTGCTGTGCTCCTGCATCACGGCAGCGGTGATGTTGGTCCGTCCGTGACGCGATCCCGTCGGCCACCTACGAGCAGACGACCGGATCCAACGTCAGGGAGCCGTCCCCGGACGGTCGCAGGCCTGGGCTCTCTCGACCCAGCGTGTGCGCAAGGATGATTTGATGCGAAGTGGCGACCTTCCCGGCGGCGTCTACGCCGAGATCGACGGCCACGTACAGCCAGCGCGCCACATACGGGGCCAGCGGCAGATCACGCTGATCGGTGACGCCGGCCGTCTCATCGATCGAACCGCCATCGACCGACTGATCCTTCGCACGGTGTCCGGTCGATGGCGAGGCGAGCCAGTGACCGTCTGGTCCGCCCACGACCCCGGGGCCGTCCGCGTTCAGTACGTCGGCGACGATCCGAACCGTGCTCGCGCCCTCGGAATGCGCGGTGATCGCACGATATGGGAGCTCGACGTCCCACCGAGCGAGGTCACCATCACCACCGTCGAAGAGGTGGATCTCGACTGAACGGTCCGATGTTCGGACGCATCGCATGTACATCCTGGCCAGCCAATTTGACCGACCGGAGTGCATGTCGCGCCCAGATCGGCGGGGTGGTAGACCGAGTCGATGGCGTGGATCTTCAACATCACGATCGGGGCTCCCGACCCGGTAGCACTTGGGCACTTCCGGAGTCGAATTGCTTGTGTTCGAGGTGGTTGCGGAGAACACCAAGCTCGTTCGACTCGCTTCGACTCTGATGTCCCCGACGTGCTCCTCCTCCGCGTCGAGGATCAAGCGGCGCGGACATGAGTCCTCAGCAAGGAACCGAGTGGAACGCTCGATGGTGGTGGTGACTTCGTGCGTTCGTTCCGCCGCTCTCGGCGAACGCGATATCGTTCCGCTCAGACCACGAGAGGAGACGGTGTGTTCGAAAGGGTTGCCCAGTCAGCACCTGCTGTGCCTGTTACCGCGCCTATCGCCGCGTCCGCTTCTCGCGCCGCGACCACGATCAGCAGGCCCTTCGCACGCGCTGTCGTGCTGCCTCTCGCCCAAGCTCGGATGACCGTTGGCGCGGTCGCTGATCCGTACGAGCGCGAAGCGGACCGGATGGCGGATCGAGTGGTTGCGATTGTCCAACGAATGTCTACCGCAGCGGTCCGAACCGCCGATGTCGATGTCGATGTCGATGGTGGTGCCTCGCGGATTCGGCGGTCCGCTGTCCGATCGATCGGCGCAGCCACGATGGCTCGTCGTCCAGCGGTCTCGGCCGAGGCACACCGGTGCGGCCCGGGCTGCGTCCGTCGCCACGCCGCCCCCGGTGCCCACGACCACGACCACGAGCACGAGCACGAGCACGAGCACGAACGGTCCGCTGTGTCTGCTGCGACTGGATCGCGCATCGTTCGATCGCTGCTTGCGTCGTCATCGGCGACAGCCCATCGCTGCGGGCCGGCGTGCGTGCAGCGCCATGTCGGCCATCATCACGAGGCTGAGGTGGGAGCCGCAGGTGGCGACCTCGGAACCGAACTCACCGGCCGGATCCAACGGGCTGCCGGCGGTGGCGCGATGTTGGCCGAACCGATCCGACGCTCGATGGAGACGGCGTTCGGATCGGACTTCTCGTCTGTCCGAATCCACGCCGACAGCGCAGTCGCTCCACGCATCGGCGCCAGCGCCTTCACGAGCGGTTCCGACATCCACTTCGCTCCCGGCCAGTACCAGCCAACGACCCGATCAGGGCAGTGGCTGCTGGGTCACGAACTGACTCACGTCGTTCAGCAGACCGGCGGAGCGCCGGCAGCCTCCGACGTCCATCGCCATGTCGGTGGCGGCTGCATTCAGCGTCATGCTTCCAAAGAGCACTACATGCTCGGCAGCATGACCCCCGATCAGATCAAGGCGATCGCCGATGCAAAGGGCAAGGTCGACTCTGCCGTCGCCGCCAGTTCCGGCTTCATGAACTTGTTCAACTCGCTCAAATTCCCCTCCCAAGCCGCGCTCGCCGAGGGTCTGACGTCGGTCCGGGAACAACTCGTCGGGCTCAACAACTGGCGCAGCAGCACCGTCGATTCTCCGGACCCGGCAGCGGTTCCCAAGGGCGAGACTGCCTACGACCACCACTGGGGCGGCCAGCTCGTCACGGTGCCGTGCCGCGACGGCGAGATCGTGTGCACGGTCGGCGAGTTGAATGCGATCCCCGACTTCTTCGGATCGTTCGAGGACATGGCCAAGGTCGACCGGTCGATCGTCTTCAAGACGCTCCAGGTCATTCGCCGAGAGTCGTACATGTATCTCAAAAGTCTCGAGGCCCAGCTGCAGAACAAGGAGTACAAGTACGACTCCAAGCAGGAGGGCTTTGGCGGGCTCGACGACAACAACATCAGCATTTCCAACGCGTTCCTCCCCAAAGCAGGTGACGACGTGGCCGACCTGCTCGCAACCGAGTCGATGCTCAAGGGCAAGGACGGCGAGACCGGGCTCGACGACGCGACTGGTGCAACCGCCACACTCGGTCGCAATGCGTGTCACTTTCCGCCCGAGTCGTGGCTGCGCTGGCGCGAGCACCACACCAAAGCCCGCAACCTGATCGATGGAGCGACGAGCGCTGCTGCACTGGGAGGTTTGGCCAACTCTGCGATCGGACTGAACGCGTTCGGCGAGCACTACCTGCAGGACTCTTTCGCAGCTGGCCACCTCATCAACAAGGGTTTCGTGATGGCTGTGGCGATGGAGCACATGGGCGCGGGGACCAAGAAGATCCGCGGCGTCACCGACGCCCACATCAGAGAGCTCCAGACCGCGACCGCGCACGCCGATGCCTACGACCTGCCAGATGACGCGATGGCCAAGGTCAACGCTCAGAACACCGGCGCGGACGAGCCGGTCAACTCACTCGACGTACCGACACTGAAGGCACGAGATCCTCAGAGTGCGCTCGATTCAGCGCGAGCGCTCGGCTCGACGGGAGCCTCGAAGGGCGACGGCCGGCGTGAAGAAATGCGTGCGAGCGGAATCAGCCCCGATTCGATGACGTTCTCGCAATATCGGTTGTGGTTGAACGACTTCTGGCTGCAGAAGATCACCAACACCCTGCACGACAAGTACTGCGTCAACGGTCTCAAGGTGGCATCACCCGACAACGCCGAGATCTTCAAGATTTACGGCGACAACAACATGATGCGTTCGAGCGAGGGAGCGACCTACACCGCGGCCACATCGTTGATGTCGCGTGGAGCCATCAACGCGATGGTCGAGAACAAGCGCGAGGCGTTGGCTGCGGCGGAGAGCGGTGTTCAGGCACCACCGCCGCGGCCGGTGACCTCGATCGAAGAGATCATCGCTCGCTTCCCCAATCGAGTCGTCGACGACGACGGTACCGAGATGTCGTTGGCCACATGGGCAACGGGAGCGCCGATGCGCAAGAAGATCGCTGCGCTCGTCAACGCCAGAACCGGCGATTTCGTCACGGGAGCGGTGCGCGCGATGTCGACGGTGAAGCAGGTGTCGAAAGGCCTCGACGCCTCGCACGGTCCATTCTGAACGAGGGTCAGTTCTGATCAGGGTCGGTTCTGATCAGGGTCGGGCGGCGTACTGCGCATACGCCTCGGACGACTCCCAGCCGCTGTACGTGGCGCGCTTCGGCCAACCGGCCGGCGAGTCCTGCCACTCTTCTTGGCGGCCGTAGGGCAGCAGGTCGATCAGCGGAAAGCTGTGACTCAGCTGCTCGGTACCGCGCCCCTGGGTGTTGTAGGTGCGGTACACCGTGTCGTCGTCGCGGAGGAACACGTTGACCTGGAATCCTCCACCGGGCGGGGCACCCATATCGGCACCGAACGGACTGTTGGCGGTGGAGTACCACGTCATCCGGTTTCCAACCCGATCTCGATACGCCAGCGCCTCGCCGATCGGCCCCTGGGTGACGATCACGAATCGAGCGTCGTAATTGTCGAGGAACTCGAGCCGGGTGAACTGGCTCGTGAACCCCGTACATCCCGGGCACTGCCAGATCTCACCCTCGAACCACATGTGGTTGTAGACGATCAATTGCCGCTTGTCCGCGAAGATGTCGGCCAGTCGTACCGGACCGTCAACTCCCTCGAGCGTGTAGTCGGGCATTTCCACCATCGGCAGCCGTCGACGTTGCGCTGCGACGGCGTCGAGTTCGCGGGTGGCAGCCTTCTCCCGCTTGCGCAGTTCGGCCAACTCGGATTCCCACGTTGTTTGATCGACGATGGGTGGAATGCCAGTTGGCTGGTCGTTGGCAGGGTCGGTATTGGTCGACATGATCGATCCTTTCACAAGGTGGTGATGGCGAGGAAAGGACGGCTGCGGGGCCGCGAAT
>JBDSDH010000236.1:0-11425 GCA_039920665.1 Ilumatobacteraceae bacterium | reverse complement strand
AACTGGCGCGGCGAGCCGGCACCCGCCGAGCTGGTCGACGAGGCGATCGGCCGGCTGGTCGACGAGGAGAAGGGGTTGTCCGAATGGCTGGGCGGACTCGGCGAAGGCGAGCTGGCCGACCTGCGCTCGATGGCGACCGACGACGTCACCAAGTTCATGGAGTGCTTCCCGCCGCTCGACCCCCGCTCGCGTCCGGTCACCGAGTCCGCCACCCAGTGGCCGGTGGACGGGCCGATCACGATGCGCGGCCGTGCCGATCTGACGATGGGCAAGCCGGTCGAGCGGGAGAGCCGCAAGTTGATCGTCGACCTGAAGACCGGCCGGGTCGTCGCCCGCCACCGCGAAGACCTGCGCTTCTACGCACTGGTAGAAACTCTGTCGCGCCAGGTGCCGCCGCGCAAGCTGGCCAGCTTCTACCTCGACTCGGCCGAGCCGATCGTCGAGGACGTCACCGAGAACCTGCTGCGCTCCACCCTGCGCCGCACGCTCGACGGCATCCATGCCGTGATCGAGCTGCAGGTCGAAGGTCGCCCGCCGAAGAAGTCGACCGGCGCATCGTGCCGCTGGTGCACCATCGCCGCCGACTGCCCCGAAGGCACCGCCTACCTTCGCAGCCTCGACGACCGATCCGAGACCGACGGCCCCGACTGACCGGTTCTGGCCACAGTGACGCGTCGGCTGCGTTGCCGCCCCGCCACATGGGACTCGAGGGGCCTGTCGACAGCTCCTCGGTGACGACGTGGGACCCCACAGGCTGTCGACAGCCGCTCGGGTCCCACTGGCGGGCGCAACGTACGGGCGCGGCGAGCGCGAGCGCGGTCAGTCGAGATCGGCGAGGGCGTCGAGGGCACCACGGTAGAAGGTCGGGTAGGCGTAGATCATCGAGCGCAACTGCGCGATCGGCACTCGGGCATGCACGGCGAGGTTGAACATCGACAGCACGTCCCCACCTCGGGGGCCAGCCGAGGTCGCCCCGACAAGCACGCCGCGGTCGAGGTCGGCGATCAGTTTGATCAACCCGGCGTTGCCTTCGCCATGGATCCACCCCCGGCTCGACGTCGACGAATCGGCGATACCGACAGCAACTCGCAATCCGGCCTTGCGCGCCTGAGCCTCGGTCATCCCGACCGAGCCGATCTCGGGATCGGTGAACGTCACTCTCGACACGGCGTGATCCTCCGCCAGGCGCGGTGACGAAGCGCCCGTGATCGAGTCGAACGCGATGCCCGCCTCGTACATCGCCATGTGGGTGAACGAACCCTTCCCGGCGATGTCGCCGACGGCCCACACGTTGTCGACGCCGACGATCCTCATCTGCTCGTCGACCGTGAACGACGGCCGGGCGGTGTCGTCGAGCCCGATCGTCTTGAGCCCGATCTTGGTCAGATTGGGCGTGCGGCCCGTTGCGACCAACAACTGCGCCGCCGTCACCGATGCGTCGTCGTCCAGCATCACCGTGAAGCCGTGTCGATTGCGCGACAGCGAGGTCGCCGCCACACCGCAGTGGATCTTGACGCTCTCGTCGGTCAGCACTGTCGTCAGCAGTTCGCTGCACTCGGGTTCCTCAACGGCGAGGATCCGCTCGGACTGCTCGATGATCGTCACCTCGCAACCGAATCGAGAGAACGCCTGCGCGAATTCGAGTCCGATCGGCCCCCCGCCGAGCACGATCATCGACTCCGGCATTTCGCGAATCTTGACGATGTCACGGTTGGTCCACGGGTTCGATTCCTTCAGACCCGGGATGGGTGGGATCGACGGTGACGTGCCGGTGGCCAACACGATGCCCTTCGACGCGACATAGATCGCGCCGTCGACGAGCACGCGTCCGGGGCCGTCGAACGACCCACGGCCACGCACGAAGCTGCCGCCCTTGCCGACGAACCGGTCGACCGCGACCTGGTCGTCCCAGTCGTCGGTGGCCTCGTCGCGGATCCGGTCGGCAACGACCCGGAAGTCAGGCGTGATGGTCGACGAACCGGCCATCTCATTGATCCGCCGGCCCTCTTCCAACAGATCAGCCGCACGGATGACCATCTTCGACGGGATACATCCGTAGTACGGGCACTCGCCTCCGACGAGATGGCTCTCGATTCCCACGACCGACAGACCAGCTTCGGCCAAGCTGCCGGCAACGTCCTCGCCTCCCGGTCCCATCCCGATCACGACAACGTCAACGCGGTGTTCACTCATGGCCGCAGTCTCGCACCGGTGGCGGCAGAGATCAGTCCGACTCGCGCAGGCGTGCCTGACCGCGACGGATGATCAGGTCGGCGACGAGGCCGGTCCAACCCGTTTGGTGCGACGCCCCGAGCCCGGCACCGGTGTCGCCGTGGAAGTACTCGTGGAACAGCAGGTTGTCGTGCCACAGCGGATCGGTCTGTGATCGTTCGTCGGTGCCGAAGCACGGCCGGCGTCCGTCGGCACCGTCGCGGAACAGATCGATCAACCGCTCCGACAGCAGATCAGCGACCTGGCCGAGGTCCATCATCGTGCCCGACCCCGACGGGCACTCGACGAGGTGATCGCCGCCGAAGAACATCGAGAACTTCCGCAGTGCCTCGATGACGAGGAAGTTGACCGGAAACCAGACCGGCCCCCGCCAGTTGCTGTTGCCACCGAACAGCCCGCTCGTGGATTCGCCGGGGTCGTAGTCGACCCGGAACTCCATCCCCGCCAATTGCAACACGAACGGGTGCTCACGATGGACTGCACTCAACGCACGGATTCCGTACGGCGACAGGAACTCGGCCTCTGACAGCAGATAGTGCAGCACCCGATCGAGTTGCTCGGGCGCGACGATCGACAGCAGTTGCCCACGGCCGCCAGCCCGGGTGTGGGTCTGGGTGACATGGCGGGCGAGCTCTGGTTTGTTGTTGGCGAACCAGCGCGACCGTTTGGCGAACTCGGGCAGGTTCTCCAACGTGCGTGAGCCCAACGTCGTGGTCGCGACCAGCGGCAGCAGTCCCACCATCGAGCGAACCTTGAGCGGCACCCGCCACCCGGCATCTGCCTGAAGCACGTCGTAGTAGAAGCCGTCCTCCTCATCCCACAGCCCTCGCGAATAGACCGCGTCGGCGATGTAGGTGAAGTGCTCGAAGAACTTGGTCGCGACGTCTTCGTAGGCGTCGTTGTTCTCGGCCAACAGCAACGACATCTCGAGCAGATCGAGGCAGTACATCGCCATCCAGGCAGTGCCGTCGGATTGCTCGAGATGACCAGCCACGGGCAGCGCCGCAGATCGATCGATCGGACCGATGTTGTCGAGTCCGAGGAACCCGCCTTCGAACACATTGTTGCCGTCGAGGTCCTTGCGATTGACCCACCAGGTGAAGTTGATCAGCAGCTTGTGCAGCACGCGTTCGAGGAACTCGAAATCGGTGCCGCCGTCGATCACGAACACTCGGATCGCAGCCCACGCATGGACCGGCGGGTTGACGTCGTCGAACTTCCACTCGTACGCAGGCAGCTGGCCGTTGGGGTGCATGTACCACTCGCGGCACATCAGGATCAGCTGGTCCTTGGCGAAGTCCGGGTCGACGTGAGCGAGCGCAACGCAGTGGAACGCGAGATCCCACGAGGCGTACCACGGGTACTCCCATACGTCGGGCATCGAGATGATCTCGGCGTTGTTGAGATGACGCCAAGCGCTGTTGCGACCGAACGTGCGAGCCTCTGGCGGAGGCGGTCCAGCGGGGTCACCGTCGAGCCAGCGGGCGACGTCGTAGTGGTACCACTGCTTGCTCCACAACATCCCGGCGAATGCCTGGCGCATGATCATCGAGTCCTCGGCGGTGGTGCCCTGCGGGGTGAGCGAGGTATAGAACTCGTCAGCTTCACACTTGCGGATCGCCATCGTCTCGTGCCAGCTGTCGTCGATCTCCCGAGGGTCCGCATCGTCATCGCTCGGTCCGAACCGAAGCCGGATCACTTCGGTCTCACCCGGTTCGATCGTGGTCCGAATCCACATCGCGCTCTTCGTGCCGCGCCGATCAATGTTGACCGAAGCCGCCCCGTCGACGACGTGATCGTTGATCCCGTCCTTGGGCGCCCGGCCGGCAACCGGCTCGGCCCACAGCCGCTCGGTGTTGCTCTCGTTCTCGCAGAACAACAGCTCCGCTTCCGCTCGATCGCACACCAGCGCCATCCGCCCGATCGTGCGCCGCTGGGCAATCAGCCGACCGCCGTCAGCCTCGATCGTCGGACGCATGTCGTCGATACCCCACGACCACGTGTTGCGGAACCACAGAGTCGGCAGCACGTGGAGTTCGGCCGCGTCGGGCCCGGCGTTGCGGACTCGCATCTCGATGCAGAAGTCGTTCGGCGCGGCCTTCGCGTAGTCGACCGTGATCTCGAAATAGCGGTTGTCGTCGAAGACCCCGGTGTCGCCGATCTCATACTCGTGATCGTCGCGCCCACGGCGGGCGTTCTCGTCGATCAGGTCGTGATACGGAAAGGCCGCCTGGGGGTAGAGGTAGCGCCACTGCATCCACGAATGGGTCGGGGTGGAGTCGAGGTAGTACCAGTTCTCCTTGGCGTCCTCACCGTGGTTGCCCTGAGGACCGGTGAGGCCGAACAGCCGCTCTTTGAGGATCGAATCCCTGCCGTTCCAGAATGCGAAGCCGAGGCACAACCGTTGGAAGTCGTCGCTGATCGCGCCGAGACCGTCCTCGCTCCAGCGGTAGGTGCGACTGCGTGACTGATCGTGGGTGAAGGAGTTCCAGACATCGCCGTCGGCGCTGTAGTCCTCGCGAACCGTGCCCCATGCCCGCTCGGCAAGGTACGGTCCCCACGATTTCCAGTCCGTCGTGCGCGACTCCAACCGATCCTGTTCTGCGCCGCTCACGGGCGTGACTCTAGGACGCCGGCGACGTGCGTGGTTGATGCGGCGTCATCACCGCGAGCGGCAGACCGAGTCCGGCATCCTTGCGGAATGACGCGATCCTCCGGCCTGGCTGAACAGCCGTCTTCGGCGCCGACATCAACTCGTCGCCGCACCACTCGTACAGCGTGTCGATGTCGATCACATTGAGGGCGAGACCCCAGAACGACGCCTGGTGCGTGTCGATGCCGGGGTGGGTGACGACTTCGACGATCAGTTCGCCGAGCCGATGAAAGCCCTGTCGAATCGAACCCGCCTCTCGGATCCGCTTCAGCGAAGCGTCGGTCGCCGACTCGATCGCGGCGCAGGTGCGTTCGAGATCAGCAGTGTTGACGACGACGTGATCGAAGTCGACGATGCCGTTCGGATGGGTCGGTGCCGCGAGCTCGGACTGCGAGCCGTGGGTTGTCGCCAGACCGTCGATCGATGTGATCGTCGAGTCAGGTGCATCGGCGATCACCCACGATGTGATGCCCGCCCCGGTGTCGTTGCCCGTGAGCCTGATCCGGATCCCGCCGAGTTGGAACACCCCGCCACCGCTCTGGGCGTCGCTCGGATCGACACCGACGTCGAACCCGATCACCCGCCAGGCGTCGGCCGTTGCGTCGACCACGAATTCGGCGACGGTGGTCATCCCTGATCGGCCGTCTGGAGCTGCCACTGGAAGAAGGTCAGAACATCGGCCGCTTCCGACGCTCGTTTGCTGGCCGGCTTGCCGACGCCGTGACCGGCCCGGCCTTCCTGCAGCAACAGGATCGGCCGCTGGTCCTGACCGGCCGAAGCCCATTGCATCTCGGCAGCCATCTTGCGAGCGTGGAGCGGATCGACGCGGGTGTCGCCTTCAGCTGTCGTCAGCAGCACCGCGGGATACGACTCGCCGGAGCGAACGTGGTGGTACGGCGAGTACGACCACAGCCAACCGAACTCCTCCTCGACATCGGGATCGCCGTACTCGTCGGTCCACAGCCGGGCGATCAGGAACTGCGGAAAACGGATCATGTCGAGCAGCGGCACCGCGCACCACACAGCAGCGCACAGACCGGGACGCTGGGTGAGTGCGACACCGACCAGCAGCCCCCCATTGGATCCGCCGGCGATCGCGAGCTTGGCCCGGCTGGTGCGATCCGTGGCGACCAACCAATCAGCAGCGGCGTGGAAGTCGTCGAACACGTTCTGCTTGTTGCCCCGACGGCCGGCGTGGTGCCACGCCTCGCCTTCTTCGAGCCCGCCGCGCAATCCGGCGATCGCATACATCCCGCCCTGCGCGCACCAAGCCGCGATCGTCGGCGACCACAGCGGTGTCTCGCTGATCGCGAATCCGCCGTAGCCGTTGAGGATCGTCGGCGTGTCGGGATTCGGTTCGACGTCGGCGCGGTGGATCAGGAACAGCCCGATCGGCGTGCCGTCGAGCGACGGGTAGGTCACCTGGGTCACCTGCAGCGATGCAACCAACGCCGCCTCGGCCGGAGTCCAGCGAAATGGGCCGGCGATTGCGTCGTACTTGAACAACGTCGCCGGCGAGTCGAACCCGGCGACCGTCACGAACGCCGTGTGAGTCGCCCCATCGACAGCAACGCCGGCAACCGAAACCACGCCGAGATCCGTGACGACCGGCTGGGTGTCCGTCGCACCGACACCATCCGCGACAACGACCGGCCAGCGTTCGATCCGGTCGACGGCGCGCTCGGTGACGACGATCAACACCTCGTCGCCGAACGCTTGGGCTCGACCGATCACGCCGTTGCACTCCGGCACGACCGTCGTCCAGTTGTCTCGCCACGGCGCACTCAGCGGAGCGAGCGACACCCGACCTTTCGGCGCCTCGAACGTCGAGGTGATGAGCAGTTGGTCGTCCCCGAACATGTCGAACCCCGAGGTCGCTTCGACGTCGGCGATGACGGTCATCCACGACCCGTCGGTGCGATCGAGCACGAACGCATCGTTCTGGCCCCACCCGACGAGCACCTCGACCAGCAGATAACGACCATCGGCCGACAGTTGCACGTCGGGCCACGACTGCGGGGCATCACTGTCGGCCCACACGATTGGATCGTCGTCGACATCGGTGCCTAACGTATGGAACAGAATCCGCCGGTTGTACTGGTCGCCGTGGGGGTATCCGGCGTAGTAGAAGCCGCTCGCATCGGGCAGCCACGAGACGGTGGCGGCACGCGTGTCGGGGATCGAGTCGGCGAGGTGGTCGCCCGTCTCGATGTCGAGGATCGCAAGCGTGCTGTTCTCGGTGCCACCCTCGCTGAGTCCATAGGCGACAAGACGGCCATCGGGTGACGGGTAGAACCAGTCGAGAGCGGTGGTGCTGTCCGCCGATACCGACCCGGGATCGACGAGCATCTGTGGTTCGGCCGTCGCATCGCTCGCGGAGCGGAGCACCAGCGAGAATTGTTCGGCACCTGCGCTGCGTTCGACGACGAACAGTCGATCGCCACGAACCTTGGCGTGCATCACGACCGGCAGGCTCATGAGCGCGACGAGGCGCTCGTGCCACACGTCGCGATCTGCGCCACCATGGATGTGAAGAGAGTCGCGCCGGGCATCGAGCGCCTGACGGGTTCGTTCGTTTTGCGATGCCACCCACTGTTGGGTGAGTGGAGCGTCGCCGTCCTCGAGCCAGCGGTACGGATCTGCGACGGCGATGCCGTGATACAGATCTGAGTCCGCCTGCCGAGGGGTCGGCGGCACGGGCAACGAGGTGTTAGCCACGCCCCATGTTCGGACGCTTGCCGTGATTGTCCTTGGAACGGCGCATCTTGGCCTTACGCTTTTTGGTCTTCTTTGACATGGCGAACGAGCCTAGCGGGGGGATCCGGCGGCTCCCACCGACAGCAGCAGATGGTGCCCAGATGAGTGCCAGACGGGTGCCGGAAGCTCCTCAGTTCTCGGTCCAGGCCAGCAGATCGTCGGCCGACATCGTGTTGATCACCCGGTCGATCGGGACCGCGCCGGCGGCTGCTCGGTCGCAGCCGTGCGGCTGCCATTCCAGTTGGCCCGTCGCATGGGCGTCGGAATCGATCGAGAACCAGCAACCGTGCTCGATCGCCTTGGCGATCAGCGACTCCGGCGGGTCCAGCCGCTCCGGACGACAGTTGAGTTCGACTGCGGTGTTGTTGGCGGCGCAAGCGGCAAACACCGTGTCGGCATCGAACTCGCTCTCCGGACGCTTGCCGATCAACCGGCCAGTGCAGTGGCCGAGAATGTCGACGTGCGGTGACTCGACCGCCCGCACCATCCGCGGCGTCATCAAGAATGCGTCCATCCGCAGCTTGCTGTGGATCGAGGCGACCACCACATCGAGCCGTTCGAGCAGGTCGTCGTCGAGGTCGAGCGCCCCGTCTTCGAGGATGTCGACCTCCATCCCGGTCAGGATCCGGAACGGCGCCATCTGCTCGTTGAGCGTCTCGATATCGTTCAGTTGGGCGAGCAGCCTGTCACGGTCGAGACCGTGGGCAATGGTCAGACGGGGACTGTGATCGGTGAGCACGATGTACTCGTGGCCGAGCGCCTGAGCGGTCTTGGCCATTGCCTCGATCGTCGCTCCCCCGTCGCTCCACTTCGAGTGCAGGTGGCAGTCGCCTCGGAGCGCATCTCGGTACCGCTGGCCATCGCGGGTGATCGGGACCCGAGTCTGGCCATCGAGTTTGTCGAGGTAGGTGCTGTCGCCGCGCAGTGCTTCGATCACGACTCGGGCCGAGCTGTCGCCGATGCCGTCGAGTTGCTTGAGCGTGTTCTTCTTCGCTCGATCCGCGATCTCGTCGGCCGGCGTGTCGCGGACGACATCGAGCGCACGGGCGAACGCCTTGGACTTGAACCCGGTCTCATGGGCTCGGTCGAGGCAGTGCAGCACCCGTTCGAGCGCTTCGACAGGCGTCATCGTCGCAGTCGTCATGGCGCCGATCGTACCGGTCGGCCCTCACCAGAAGCCGGGTGATTCGCCGCCCTCACCCTCGATGTCCTGGTCGTCGCTCACCAACCGATTGCGACGGACCGCACCGATCACACCGACGCCGGCGACAAGCAGGGCAGTGGCGAAGTAGGCGACGTTGTTCGACGAACCGGTCTTGGGAAGCGAGACAACTGCCGGCGACGTCACCGCCGGGATCTCCAGATCGAATGGGATGAACGGCACCGTCGGGTAGGTGGTGGTCGCCTCGACCATCGTCGTGGTCGTTGTCGTCGACTCGGGCGGCACGGTGGTCGTGGACTCCTCCACCGGTGCGGCCGTCTCGGCGATGGTCGTTGTCTCGGGGATCGTGGTCGTGGTGTCCGGCACGGTGGTGGTCGGCGCCACAGATGTCGTGGCTGGGATCGTCGTCACTGGGATCGTCGTGGTTGTCGACTCGGGCACGGCCGTCGTGGTGGCGGTCGCCGGGACGGTCGTCGTGGTCGTGGTCGGCGGCAGAGCAATCGCCGAGCTCGTGATCTGTTGGTCGGCGCCAGCGGTGAGCAATGTCTGCGGCTGCACGCCGCTCGGGTCGGCCGCCACACCGCGGTAGACCTCCGACTTGCCGGGTGACGTCGACGTCGCAACCACCGTCACGTCGCCGGTCGCATCACCGAGCGTGAACGCAACCGACCCATCGGCATCGGTGGTGACCCGGATCGACGTCGACCCATCCTCGAACGGCGCTCCAGACGAGGCGAGCGTGACGATCGTGTTCGCCACTGGCACGGTGCCCGCCATCACGATGACTCGGCCGCTGTTCACGTCCGACAAGGTGACGGCGATCGAGAACGGCGTCGTGAACCGGGCCGCTTCGTCATCGAACGTCTTGGCCAGATCCTGGATGTCCGTGCGGCCAGAGGCAGTCGCGATCCCGTCGAGCGATGGCACGAGCGGGCTGGTTGCATTCGACGCACGATTGGAACCCGCTGCATCCTGGGCGTAGAAGTGGAAAACCGCCCACAACGCTGCCGCCGTGAGGTTGTCGGTGGTGCGCCCGTAACGCCACGTGAGATACTCCCGCCGGGTTCCGGTCGGATCGTTGGGGAACGTCTGGTTGACCGGCGCCGACGGGATGTCGGCTCGCGGGTGTCCGCCACGGTTGAACGTGCACATACCCAGTCGGTACTCACCGTCCTGGTCCTCGAAGAGCCACTGCCCGGCCCAGATCTTGCCACTCGATCTGGCGACGCCGCCGAGGTGGTAGTCGATCGCGATCCCGGCGCAGTGGTAGTCACCGACGTAGTCGTCCTCGTCACCGAGCGGTGTATGGGCGACGCACCCGGCAGGGATCGGCCCTGCGGCGACGGCCAGTGGGGGCGGCAGCCAACCGACCGTTGCGAGGAGGAGTTCGAACGCGGCGACCCCGGTGACGGTCGCGATCACGGAGGCGGAGTGTCGTGTCACCTCTGACTGAGTGCTTCCAGATCCCGAAAATGGAAAACAAACCTCGAGATTCCCCTAGCCTCGCCACTCGTATGGAACGCTTCGGCCTGGTCGGTCTCCCCAACGCGGGCAAAAGTTCGCTCTACAACGCCCTCACCGGCGGGGGTGCCCTGGCGGCGCCGTACCCGTTCGCGACGAAGGACCCCAACATCGGCGTGGCCAAGGTGCCCGACACTCGGGTCGACCAACTCGGCGCGATGAGCAAGTCGAAACAGCTCGTCCATGCTGCCGTCCAAGTGGTCGACATCGGCGGGCTCGTCGAGGGTGCGAGCAAGGGCGAAGGTCTGGGCAACAAGTTCCTCGCCAACATCCGCGAGGTCGAGGCAACCGTTTTCGTCCTGCGTGCTTTCGAAGACGCCGACGTCATGGGTCCCGACGATCCGCTCGAGCACCTGCGCGTGGTCGAGATCGAACTTGCCCTGGCCGACCTGGAAACGGTCGAGAAGCGGCTCCGCACCACCCAGCGCCAGGCCAAGCTCGACAAGTCACTCGGGACCGAGATCGAAGCACTCGAAGTTGCGTACGCATCGCTCAGCGAGGGTCGCCCGTTGTACCGGGCCAACCTCAAGGCCGACATCGTCGAGGCGCTGCAGCCCCACTTCCTGTTGACCAATCGGCCGGTGTTGGCCGTGGTCAACGTCGGCGAGAACGAACTCGACAAGATTCCCGCGGTCGAAGATGTCGTGCGGACCGAGATGAACGACGCCGGCGCCAATGTCGAAGTGATCGGGATGTGCGTGCAACTCGAAGCCGAAGCGGCAACGATCACCGACCCGGCCGAGCGGGCTGAGATGCTCGAAGGCTTCGGCCTTGGCGAAGGTGCGCTGTTCCGAATGGTGCGCAGTGCGTACCACCTGCTGGGGTTGCGCACATTTCTCACCACTGGCCCGCAGGAGTCGCGTGCGTGGACGTTCCACGCCGGCGACAAGGCTCCCGAATGCGCCGGCAAGATCCACACCGACATCCAGCGTGGCTTCATCCGGGCAGAGGTCATCCACTGGGACGAATTACTCGAACTGGGCTCGTGGGCAAAAGCCAAAGAAGTCGGCAAGCTGCGGGTTGAAGGCAAAGAGTACGAGTTCGTCGACGGCGACGTGACGGAGTTCCGCTTCAACGTATAACAGGGGTTTCGCGATCTG
>JBDSDH010000235.1:0-22358 GCA_039920665.1 Ilumatobacteraceae bacterium | reverse complement strand
CGACTCATAATCCCTGGGTCGTGGGTTCGATACCCACCCGCCCCACGAGTTCTGGCTCGGCTGATGTCGACCCATGCACACCGACCCGACCGAACGCATCGAACATCAACTTCGGTGCAGGCGCGATCGTTGCCAACAGCGCCACCGCGAAACTCGATGCGAGCGGTGACGTGTGCATTTTCACCCTGACCGGAGCCGACCTGCTGATCGACGTGAGCGGCTTCGTCGCCCCCGGCGTCTGAGGACTGCGGGAACAGAACGAGCGCTCGGCTCGCGCGAACTACGCAGTGCCGACTCATCATCTGGGCGAGGGTTCGTTACCCACCCGCCCCATGACATGTCAATTGGCGACCATCTCTCCTGTGGTCTCGTTGTGTGGAAGGCTTGTCTTTGTGAAGGTCTTGATCGCACTGGACGAATCACCCATTTCTGCTCGCGCCGCCGAGGAGGCTGTGCGCCTGTTCCGAGGCGACGATGTGGAGTTCCTCGTGATCAGCGTGACGTCGGTTCCCGTGGTGTGGGCCGGCGGTGCCGGCTACGGGATGGTGTCCCCGATGTCTGTCGGCTCGATGTACGTCGAGCCCCATGTGGAGCCAACCGAGGAGTTGGTGGCGAGAGCGGAGGCGGTCGGGATCGAAGACCCGGAGCCGTATTCGTTGTTGGGGGATCCCGTGACGCTCATCTGTCGCGCTGTCGAGGAACACCACGTCGATGTGATCGTCGTTGGGTCTCACGATAAGTCCGCACTGCGCCGCTTGATCGATCCGTCGGTCGCATCTGGCGTCATTCGTGAGACGTATCGGCCGGTGTTGGTCGTGAGCGGCGAACCACCCGTCGAGTCCGACTCAATCGGCTGACGACCGATCCCGGGTACCGCTGGATCAGTTGTCAGCAAGCGATTCCTCAAATGCTGCCATGACCTTTTTGGCGCCTTGATGCGCCACGAGTCGGTGATCACCTCAGTCGATTCGCCGATGCCGATGCGCCCGATGTCGACCAGCACCGAAGCGTGGCCGTCGTAGTGCGCAGTGGTGAAGAACACCGTCGGGTCGGACGCGGTAGATCGGCCGAGGGGTCTCGGTGACAGGTGCCAGTAGCGTGGCGGCGTGTCAGCTGACGGTGGATCGACGAGCGGTGGTAAGCCGATGGGACAGATTCGATTTGCCGTGTTGGCGCAACATGCGATCGAGCACTCCGGGTTATTCTCGATGCTCGGCGCCGGTTGGACCCGCATCGATGCGTCGTCGTTGCCCGCCCCGACGTTGATCACGGTGGTCGCCCAGGCAGAGGCGGTTCCGGACAACGGCATCATCGTGGCCGAAGTCGTGGGTCCCGACGAAGTGGTGCTGGCTCGCACGGAGACGATCGTCGTCGTTCGTGACGGACCGCCGCCCGTCACCACTGCGTTGAACCTCTCGTTCCCGGTGGAGCTGCGGACCCCCGGTCGGCACACGGTGCGGTTCAGCGGCTCGGTCGCCGAGCACGGGATTAATTTCGAGGTCGGCGTCAAGCGCTGACCACATCGATGGCACAACATCGGCGACGCACATCGGCGAACCGGCCGTTCAGATGTTGGTGGTCAGTTCACGGCGGATCGACCACGCGGCGATCTCGGTCCGGCTCGACAGGCTGAGTTTGGCGAGAATGTTGGAGACGTGCACCGCCGCCGTCTTGGGAGAGATGAACAGTCGTTCGGCGAGTTGGCCGTTGGTGAGTCCCTCGGCGATCAACGTCGCGACTTCGGATTCGCGAGCGGTGAGATCGCCGATCGGACGCGACTGGCTCCCTGCCAGGCGAGCGAGCATCGCATCGGCACGGTCACGCCGCCAGCCGGGCCAGGTGGCGAGCGTGTCGATCGAGGTCCGAGTTGCAACGAGGGCTCCATGTCGATCGCCACCAGCGAGCAAAGCAGCGGCGAGCGCGAGGTGGAGCGAACCCTCGACGTACCGGGGGAGACACTCGCGTGCATTGGCGATGGTTGCGCGCAAGGCTACAACAGCGGCTTTGGGGTCGTTGTCGGCGAGCAGCAGCAGACCCTGTGCAGCCTCGGCGAGTTCCTCGCGAGCCGAATGGTCAGCAAGGAGTCCGCCGAGCAGTCGTTCGCGTATCTCGGTGGTCGGAATGCCGAGATCGATTGCTGCTGCGACGGCCTGGACGATCACTGATTGAGCGAGCCAGTTGTCCGGTGGCGGGGTTCCGGACACGAACTGGTCGAATGCAAGACGCCCGAGGTGGGTGTCGCGGGCAACCGCTGCGAGGCTCAATTGGGCAATGGTGAGGTCGGAGTGTTCCCACCTGCAGACCCATCGGCCACCGTCGGTCTCCATCATCGCCAAGCCGTCAGCGACCCGTCCTTCTTCGGCGGCCAGAGCAATCGCGACCGACTTGTAGCGGGCACTGTTCTTCTTGGCTGGAGTCCAGCTGATCCACTCGTTGATCGTGCGATGGAACGCATTGAGATCGCCGTTGGCCTGAGCCGCGATCGCGTCCCACCACAACACGTTGACGTGGCCGAGTTTGTCGAATCCGAACGCGGCAGCGGTGCTCCGAAGCTCGGCTCGCATGGCCCGGCTCTCCTCGCTGTGTGGTGGCAACAGGTCGAGCGTGTTGTTCAAGGCTCGGCTGAGCAGGACGCCATCGCCGATGGCCCGCGCGTCCTGGGTCACGTCTCGCAACGCGGCCAGTGATTCCGTCCGACTCGAGGTCAGCGAGTGGGCGCTGGCCCGTTCGAGCCGAGCCTGAACGAGGATCTGTTTGTCACCGGCGATCTCGGCTCGGGCGATGGCGCGCTCCGCCCATTCGACCGCTTGGGAATCATCGATCAGCATCAGGAGTTGAGCGACGGCCGCTTCGGCCCGCGCTCGATCCGCTCCATCGGGCAACGACTCGGCCATCTCGACCAGGTCGTTCACAGCAGCATCCGGTCGCTGGCCCCGGCGGCTCTCGATCTCGATCCGTCCCGCATATCGAATTGCATCGATCCGGTCTGCGACGGTGGGGGCGACCCGTTTCCATGTGACGGCGTGCGCTGCCGATTCGGCGACGAAGTCGAGCCGCCACGCGGCCTCGGTCGCGACTGCCAACAACGCGGCATCCTCGGGTGCTTCGCCGAGACCGAGCGTCGCCAGCCGCAGGGCTTGGAACGTCGCGCCCCGATCGAGATAGGCGCGCGATCCGACGCGAGCGATCGCCACGATGTCCTCGAACCTGCCGGCGCCGTTGGCGTGATGGGCAAGAGCTGCGTATTCGTCCGGGGTCAGTGACGAGATGGTCTCGAAGCATCGCTTGTGCAGCCGACGTCGCTCGCGCCCGAGCAGTTGTTGAACAACGGATTCGGCAAGCAAGGCGTGGCGAAACCACAGCCGGTCGTTACGAGTCTCTTCGACGACCTCTTTGCCGACCAACGCCCGCAGGTTGGCAAGCAGTTCGCGCTCGTCCAGATCGGTCACTGCGAGCAGTTGCTCGAATCCGGCCGGTTGCCCGAACACTGCCAGTACCTCGACGATGACCCGCTCTTGGGGATTCAGCGCGGCAACTTGCTGACGTACGACCTCTTCCAGCGACCATGGCAGCTGGGCGTCGACGATGTCGTCGATGCATGCATCAGGTCCGGCGAAGCGCATCAGTTCCTCGACCACGAACGGCACACCTCCGCTGCGACGGTGCACCGCCTCGACCGCCGCAGATGACGGCGGGCGACCGATGATCGCGTTGATCAACATCCCGACTTCGGCTCGATCGAGTCGGTCGAGCCGGAACTGGTCGACCTCGTTGCGTCGTTCGAGACGCAGAACGAGGTCGCCGCCCGGAGCGCCGCGACTGAGATCCGACGGTCGGTAGGTGGCGAACATCATCACGTTCGGCAGCCGCTGGCGGGCGATCGCATCGATCACATTGACGCTGTCGGAGTCGATCCAGTGCAGATCCTCGATGACCACCGCGACTCGCCCCTCGCCAGCAGCGGCGGTGATTGCCGCGATCACCGCATCGGTCGGATCATCGTTGGGCTGACCCTCTGTGCCCGCTGCCGCGGACACCAGTTGCCGCGCGACGTCGAAGGGATGTCCGGGTGAGTTGGGCTCGGCGATCGCCGAGAAGACCGTAACGTCGCGAGGCAGAATTGCCAGGGTCTCGCGGACGAGGCGGGTCTTACCGATTCCGGCTTCACCGGCGATCAGCACAACGGTGGGAAGATCCGAAGCGTGCAGCTCGGCCATTTCGATGACCGTGCGCAGCCGTTCGAGGGCTCCTGCCCGCCCGATCATAATCGGGCTGAGTCCAACTCGACCGGTCAACACGATCGCCAGGCTACCGAGCGGTTTCACGCACGATTTCCGCCGTCACCGAATGCAACTGCGGACGTGCGATCGCTGCCAGACGGCGAGTCGAATGCAGGTCAACCCGCGACGACCGCCTGACGCGCTGATTTGCGCTCGAGGCGGTAGGCCCGTCGAATGCGACGGACCTCAGCCTCAGCGATGAGGGTGTGGTGCCGATCGGCGGCGAGGGACATGGTGAGCGTGGGATTCAGGGGGAGATTCATGGCGTACTACTTTCGACAACTCCACTGTGGCCCCCTGAGGTAGTCGCTCACATCCGTCGATGTACCTATTTGCGCCTTCCGTCGTGAGTGGATCGGACGAGGCGCGTGCGCAGATCACCCGAAGGCGCTCGGCCCCTGAAAGAACGAGAGCTCGTCGCGACCCATCTGCAGTATTCGGAATCCGTCGACCGCCACGACATCGGCCCACCCGTCTCGGAGCGCTTCGATGGTCAACTCGTGACCGGCATCGAATCCCGGGACGCCGATGGTGGCGATCTTGGCGACCCGGCCCCCACCAGTGCTGATCAACTCCCCGGTGCACGGTGCCGATGGATGACACAACAGCGCAGCAGCCGGTGACGCAAGCGAGGGAGGAAAGTGGTCTTCCATCCACGCTCGCGTGTCTTCGTTCGGATTGAGGGCCGCGGCGCGGGTGTAGCCCATTGGCAGGATTGCGTTGACCGTGATCCCGAGCGGCGCGCCTTCGACGGCGAGAGCCCTGGTCAGCCCCCACAAACCGGCTTTGGCCATCGAATACACAGGCATCCCGGACGCGCCCATCGAGCTTCCCGACGACGTGAACACGATCCGACCCCCACCAGCGGCAGCCATGATCGGCCATGCAGCGCGGGCGGTGTAGAACGAGCCGAGAAGGTGCGAATCGACGATGGTGTGCAGCGTTGCATCGTCGACGGTGTCGATCGGTCCGGTCGGACCGCCCCGGCCGGCGTTGTTGAGCAACGCATCGAGCTTGCCGTAGCGGTCGATTGCAACGTGGACGAGAGCGGCCGCCGCTTCCGGGTCAGCGACGGATGCGACGTGGGCGATCGCGAGTCCGCCGGCCGAAATCACATCGGTGGCGGTACGGGCTGCGTGGTCGGCCGAGACGTCGTTGACGATGATGATCGCCCCTCGTGAACCGAGCAGCAGGGCATGTTCGCGACCGAGTCCGCGACCAGCGCCGGTGACGATGACGACCTGGCCATCGAACCGCAATTCGAACTCGGATTGGTGAGTCATGTGGCCCTGGCCATCTGCAACAACTGAGCTGCGATTTCATCGTTGACGGGAGTGACCGACAGGCGCATGCCTTTGCGGACCACCATCAGGTCCTCGCCGCTGAAGTTCGCCTTGAGCGTGTCCAGTGGGATCTCGTTGCGGAACTTCTCGACGAACTTGACGTTGACCGTGATCCATCGCGGGTCGGCCTTGGTACTGGTGGCGTCGAAATACTTCGAATCCGGATCGAACTGGGTCGGATCGACGACGTTGGTCTTCACGAACTTGGCGAGCCCGACGATGCCCGGGGGCTTGGCGTTGGAGTGGTAGAAGAACGCCATGTCGCCGACCGACGCGGACATCAGAAAGTTTCGGGCTTGGTAGCTGCGGATGCCGTCCCAGACCTCGGTCTTGTTGCGCTTCAGGTCGTCGATGCTGAACGCATCGGGTTCGGACTTGATCAACCAGTAGGCCATGACGAGCAAATCTAATTGTCCAGGTCCGGGCCGACCAGCATCTCCATCTATCCTCGCCTGAACACGGTCACGAGTTGGGGGTACTGATGGCAGATCGTCGGGTTGCGCTGATCACGGGGGCCAGCAGAGGTATTGGGAGAGCGACCGCGATTCGTCTTGCCGCCGCGGGCTACGACGTCGTCGTGACCGCTCGGTCGGTCGATACCGAGTCGGTCACATTCGACGGCACGGTGCGCGACGACCCCGATGCCGGCGCGACGCTGGCTGGCGGATTGCCGTCGCTCGCTGCCCACGTCGAAGCCTTCGGGGCCCGCTGCATTCCGGTTGCGATGGACCTCACCGATCGGGTATCGGTCGCCACGGCAGCATCGACAGCGATGGCAGCATTCGGCCGGATCGATGTGTTCGTCGACAACGCGATCTACCAAGGTCCGGGTATCAACGACGCGCTTCTGGAAACCAACCTCGACCTCGTCGATCGAGTTGTCGCCGCTGACGCGATCACGCCGATCCTGATCCTGCAGACGGTGCTTCCTGGCATGCTCGAGCGCGGTGACGGCGTGATCATCCACCTCACGTCCGGCGCCGCCACTCTGGCGCCGAGGGCGCCGTTCGGCAAAGGCGGTTGGGGAATTGCGTACGCGATCGCAAAGGGTGGCTCGCACCGGATCGCCGGCGTGTTGCACGCCGAGTTCGGTGCGGCAGGTGTGCGCGCCTACAACCTCAACCCCGGTCACGTCGTGACCGAGGTCGGCAAGGCGCGCGCCGCTCGCGCCGGGACGAATCCGACCGGACAATCCGCGGAGGTCCCGGCTGCGGCGGCCGTCTGGCTCGCAGGATCGACCGACACCGCTCTCGCCCTCGCCGGCTGTGATGTCATCGCCGCCGATGTGGTCCGTGATCACAGACTCGATGTCACGCCTCGGTGAGGTCTGCTGACCGAACTGGCGAGATCTATTCCTCGTGCTCTTCGATCGCGTCGAGGAACGAATCGACGTCGTCGTCCTCGCCGCCGACCAGCCAGATGACGACGCCTTCATCACCCTCGTCCTCCCACGGGAGCACGCCTTCGACCGAATAGCGGTCCACGGTGATGTCCTCGTTGTCGTCCTCGACAGGGGCCACAACCGCCAACTCCACCTCAGCGTCGGGCGGTTGGTCTCGCAGAATATCGATCAATTCCCGCACACGCATGGTGATGTGCCTTTCGGTCTGTTGGCTGGCCTTCAAGACGACTGTAGCGGGTGCGCCTCGACGACGACCCAAGCCGCGCTGGCCCACCAGCACGACTGGCGATGACTACTCGTCGTCGTTGAGCCAGTTCGGCGCCTGGTCGAGCAGATACAGGCTGACGTCCTTGCATCGATCGAGCGTTTCACACAGCGGTTCGTCGGCGCTGGAGTAGACGTCGGCCAACTCGATCGAGAGTCGTGCGACGATCGACAGACTGCGCTCGGGGGCGTCGGTGACGCTGGCGAACGAGTCGATTGCCGACACCTCGAGCGGCAACTCCATGCCACCCACTCCGGCGAGTTCGGTCGCCAGGATCAGCAGGTCGGGCGGCCGAGGGAGTGGGGGCAAGGTCCAGGTGAAATGGACCGGAAATGCAAAACCGGTTGGGGGTTGATCGTCCGGATCTTCCATCTTGAGCACTTCGTCCTCGAACCCGAGCAGGGCACGGGGGTCCACCTCGAGTGACAGGTGCAGGTCGATCGGGCCACTGCAGGCCTCTTCCGGGTGGAGATCCACCTCCCACAGTTGGCGCAACGAATAGGTCTCGACGAAGTGGCGCTCGTCGTGGACGTGGAAGCCGTGGTCGATCGCATGACCTTTGACATCGGCGATGAAACCGGCAACATCGATGACAGCCAACAGGAGCCTTTCGGAGAGACGAACGCCTGCACAACTCCTCTGCGCAAACGAACCTCAAGGCTACCCTGACGCCCATGGATCACGTCGAGGCCCTCCAGCGCTTCGCGGCCATCGCCGATGCAGTCGGAGATGCGCTGCGGTCGACGAGCGACTGGGCCGAATCCGGACGGCGGGTCGGGCAGTATGCGGTCGACCTGGTCGCCGATTCGATCGTTCTCGATGCGCTCGCCGGCGCCGGACTCAGCGTGTTGTCCGAAGAAAGCGGGCTCACCATCGGTGATTCCACCGAGCTCGTGGTGGTCGACCCACTCGATGGTTCGACCAACGCCAGTCAAGGGATCCCGTGGTTCGCGACATCGCTGTGCCTCGTCGACGACCACGGAGCATCGGTCGCCCTGGTTCGCAATCAGGCGAGCGGCGTCACGTATTCGGCAGTCCGCGGCGGGGGAGCGTTTCGAGACGATATCCGAATCACGCCCTCGTCCTGCACGTCGATCAGCGACGCGATTGTCGGTCTGAGCGGGATGCCGCCGGAGTCGTTCGGGTGGAAGCAGTTCCGCGCTCTCGGGGCATCGGCGCTCGATCTGTGTCTCGTCGCCAGCGGTGTCCTCGATGGCTTTGTCGACTGCAGCGTCGATGCCCACGGAGTGTGGGACTATGCCGGTGCAATGTTGATCTGTGCCGAAGCCGGAGCACTGGTGGTCGACGGCTTCGATCGTGATTTGTTGGTGCGGGTCCCGGATTGGAAGCGCACGCCCGTTGCGGCTGCGACACCCGAGTTGCTCGTTCAACTCGTCGAGGCCCGCCAACGTTTCTGACCGGTCGGAACGTGTCAGACGGCGGTGCTGCTGCGCTGGCCGTCGCTCCACAGCCGTTTGGCCGTGGGATGGCGCAGCTTGCTCAATGCCTTGGCCTCAATCTGACGAACACGTTCGCGGGTGAGATCCATCGACTCGCCGACATCTGCCAGGGTCTGCGGATTGTCGCCGAGCCCGAACCGGGCCGACAGGACGAGCCGTTCGGTCTCCGACAGCCGGTTGAGCTGGACATGCAACGCCTGCCGCTCGAGCGCGGCAGCAGCGGCCTCGTACGGAGCGACCGCTTCTCCGTCTTCGACGATGTCTGCGAACTCGCCGTCACCGTCTTCGCCGATCGGAGCCGAGAGCGACATGATGCTGCGACGGTGTTGGCGGACGAGCGTGACCCGTTCGGCTCCGATGCCGGTGTCGGCGGAGACCTCTTCACTCGTTGGTTGGCGATCGAGTTCGTTCCACAGCTTGGCTGTGCTCTGATCGATCAGGCTGTACTGCTCGCGGACGTGGGAGGGAACCCTGATCGTGCGCGAGGTGTCGTTGACTGCTCGCCCGATCGCCTGGCGGATCCACCACGTCGCATAGGTGCTGAACTTGAAGCCCTTGGATGCGTCGAACTTCTCGACCGCCCGCATCAAGCCGACATTGCCCTCCTGGATCAGGTCGAGCAACGGCACACCATGGCTGTTCGATCGCTTGGCGATGCTGACCACGAGCCGCAGGTTGCTCTGGATGAACGACCGGCGAGCGTCAGCGGCAACAACCACATCGTGTTGCAGGACGCGACGGGCTTCGTCGGTGAGCAACCCGTCGGATTCGAGTTGGCGTTCGGCATCGTGACCGGCTGTGATGGCAGTCGACAGGCGTCGCTCGTCCTCGGCGTTCAACAGCGGATGCGCGCCGATTTCGTCGAGGTAACGACGCAGGATCTCATCCCCGCCGGAGTCGTTGGTACGCAACGCCATCGTGGGAGACCGTAGTGGTCGCGGCTGCCGATTTGGCGGATGTCGGTTCCGTCAACGGCAGTCCTGCCCGTTATGCTCGGTGGTCCGTTCGCGGGCGCATAGCTCAGTTGGTTAGAGCGCTGCCTTTACAAGGCAGATGTCGGGGGTTCGAGACCCTCTGCGCCCACCGTTGCATCCGATGATCCGATGATCCGTTGTCATGCGGCACGGTACGCATCAGACTTGGCTTCCAACGACGCCAGCAGGTGCGCAAACGAGACGCGGAACTTCTCGACACCCTCGGTCTCGAGCGTCCGGCCGACATCGTCGAGATCGATGCCGTTGGCAACGAGCTTGTCGAGGGCCATCTGCGCCGCGTCGGGGTCGGCGTCGATGGTACGAGCAACGGTCCCATGGTTCTCGAACGCGAGGATCGTGTTTTCGGGCAGCGTGTTGACCGTGTCCGGACCGATCAGATTGTCGACGTAGAGCGTGTCGGGAAGTGTCGCGTCCTTGGTCGACGTCGATGCCCACAGCGGCCGTTGGGGCCGAGCGCCCTGTGCCGCCAACCGTTCCCAGCGCTCACCGGCGAAGCTGTTCTGGAACATCCGATAGGCGACCTGAGCCTGAGCGACCGCTGCGGAGCCGCGCAGGGCCAGGGCTGCGTCGTTGCCGATGTCTCCGAGACGACGATCGACCTCGGTGTCGACCCGACTGAGGAAGAACGACGCGACCGAGTGCACCGATGCCAAGTCAGCGCCGCGTTCTGCAGCCGCTTCGAGACCCGACAGGTACGCCTCGATCACCTCTGCGTACCGGGCGATCGAGAAGATCAGGGTGACGTTGATACTGCGCGCTTCGGCGATCATCGCCTGGATCGCCTCGACACCTTCGGTCGTCGCCGGGATCTTCACGAACAGGTTGGGCCGGTCGATTCGCTGATGCAGATCTCGGGCCGCACGGATCGTACCGGAGGCATCATGAGCCAGCCCAGGATCGACCTCGATCGAGACGAAGCCGTCTCCGCCGCCGCTCACGTCGAATGTCGGCCGCAACACCTCGAGCGCGTCGATGACGTCATCGACCACAAGATTCCAATAGGCGTCGACGACCCCGCGTCCGGCTCGGATGAGATCGCCGAACTGGGCGTCGTAGTCGTTCGATCCTTCGATGGCGCGAGCGAAGATCGTCGGGTTGGACGTGACACCGCGGATCCCCTCGTCCACTATCCGGGCGAGCGTGCCATCGCGCAGGTAGCCACGGGTGAGGTTGTCCAACCAGGGGCTCTGGCCCTGTTCGTCATGGAGTCGTTGGAGCCGTGTCATCAGGACTTGTCTTCTTCGTGATGACCCGGGAAGACGTCGGTCTCGGACGTGTGCCATGCGGGGTGGTCCCCGGCAGTCTCGACGTTGAATCCGTACTCGAACACCATCGCTCCTCCGAAGGTCGCTCCCAACGCGACGAGCCCGGCGACCACGATCGACAGAATCATGATCGCGACCGGTGTGACGAGAGCGGTGTTGTAGTCGTTCAGGCGCCAAACGAGATCGATGATCGCCAGAATTGTGACGGTGATCATGATGGTCGCGTGGGTGTTGATCGTGCGTCGGGCTTGTGTGCCAGCGTCGGACGACTTCCACGCATCCCACAAGCCGGTGAGCGCGGCGAACACCGACACCGCGACTCCACCGACGAACAGATAGGTTCCGGCATGCCACATCGTCCGAGCCCAGTCGTGTTCCTTGCCGCCCGCGAACGACACGATGTCGAAGATCGCAGCGATGATGTACGCAGCGATCGGAATGTCGGTGAGCGGCGGATGCAGCGGCTTGCCGGACCAGCCTCGCAGTCCTTTGGACGTGCGCCCCTTCATCGTGAGTGTCGGACGGATCGAAAACTTCTTCATGTTGACCTCCTGGGTAGGTGCGAACGTGTCGAGGCGGAGCGATCGGTGCGAACGGGCCGGGGTTGGCCGGGGCATCGGTTGGAGTGAGGTCTCGACGCAATTCCTTCTATAACTAGCTGCGATTGATTGTAACTCTGACGGTTGCTGTACTGCAAGTGTTTCTTTGTTTTAGATAGTGTGTCTGTATGGCTGATATCGATTCTTCGGTTCCGGATCCAGTGGCGGCGGTGAGCACACTCGGCGAACCGAACCGCCGTTCGCTGTACGACTATGTCGTCGCCGCCGGCGGTTGGGTCGGACGTGACCAGGCCGTCGATGCCACCGGGCTCCAACGCGGAATCGTGGCCCATCACTTGGACCGGCTGGTCGAAGACGGGTTGCTCGATGTCGACTTCCAGCGATTGAGCGGACGAACGGGTCCGGGGGCCGGCCGACCAGCGAAGCTGTACCGTCGATCCTTGCGCGACATCGTGATCACGCTGCCTCCGCGTCACTACGAGCTCGCCGGCCGACTGCTGGCTGATGCCGTCGCCGACTCGCAGTCGACAGGCGTCGACGTCGGTCGAGCTGTGGCCGCAGCCGCCGCAGCAGCGGGCCGACGAATGGGCGAAGAGATGCGGGATCGAATGGGGCGGCGCCGATCAGCCGACGGTGCCCGCGACGCCGCACTGCAGATATTGAGCGAGCAGGGGTTCGAACCCGTCGAGGATGACGACGGAACCGTGCTGTTGCGCAACTGCCCGTTTCATCTCCTTGCCCAGCACCAGACCGAACTCGTGTGCGGAATGAACCTCTGCCTGATCTCCGCCGCTCTCGACGAACTCGACTCCAGCGGTTTCGAGGCAACACTCGAACCCGATCCCGAGATGTGTTGCGTTCGTCTCCATCGAGTGTGACCACACTGAGGAGCGACCATGAAGCCGCAGTACTGCGCTTCAGCGGGCGAGGATCGCTCGTAACGCGGGCAGGAACTCGGTCCGATGCAGTTCGATCTGGTTGCGGACCTGGTCGATCGTGAGTCCCCTCAGGTGGACCCTCACGTTGACCGCGTCGCAGTTCGAATCCGCCATCACCGAGGCCAGACGACGAGCCGCCTCGGCGCCGGTGGATCCGGTGACGAGTTGATCGTCGCTGCCCCAGTTGGCGATCGCCTGCGGCGGTGCATAGCTGCGGTAGTGGGCCATCTGGGCATCGACCTGAGCCGTGGGCGGGTGGCCGATCCACACTCGCCGGATCAAGACCTTCGCACCACGACCGCCGGCTGCGTCGTAGGCGTCGGACAGCCGACGTGACACTCCGTTGGTCTGGAGCGAGTCGTAGAGCACCCCGCATCCGAATGCCGCCGCACGACGAACGGCGGGTCCGCTCTGAGCGGCGACCACTATTGGCAGCGGATGGTCGAGACAGCGTCGGATCGCCCGATCGCGACCGAGTGGCGACTCATCGACTCCCCGCAGGGCAGCGACAATACGCGGAAGCGCAATCTTGAACCGGTCGTTGATTTCGGCGAACGGCACGTCGGCAAGTTCGAAATCGACCGGTAGTGCGCCCGCAGCGAACCCCACACCGACCCGTCCCGGATACGCGACGTCGAGCCACGCCAACTGCTCGGCGATCAGTGCGTAGGGCTGCAGCGGCAGGAGCAGCGGGCACGGTGCCGCCCATCCGGACGGCATCACCGCCAACAGCATCTGGGTCAACTGGATCGGGTTGGGCAGATAGCCGGGGAAGTCGGCGTGGTGTTCGCTGACCATCACTCCGTCGTATCCGGCATCGGCCGCAAGGATTGCCTGGACCCGCAACTCGGACACTTGCTGCTCGGCCGGGAGGTCGTGGGGGTACAACCGGAGCGAGATCGAGCCGATCGCCAGCGGGGTCGAGGGCAGCGGCTCAGGCATCAAAAGCCCATGAAATGGCCGCCGTCGACGATCAACGTCTGTCCGGTGATGTACGCCGCATCGTCGCTCGCGAGGAACGCGGCAGCGGCGCCGATGTCGTGTTCGGGATCGCCGATCCGGCCGAGCGGCGTTCGTGCCGACAGCCGTTGGCGAAGCTGCGGATTGGACTCGAACGCTGATGTCAACGCCGGGGTCTCGGCCACCGGCCCAATGCAGTTGACAGTGACGCCGTGTGCCCCCCACTCGCGAGCGAGGCTCTTGGCCATCGCCCGTTGGGCGGCCTTGACGGGCGAGTACAGCGGCAGGGTGTGGCTGCCCTCGACCCCGCTCGGCGAGGTGATCAGGATCAATCGGCCGTTCACACCCGCAGTACGCAGGTGCGGCGATGCAGTCTGGGCGCAGAAGAAGCTGCCCCACACGGCGGTGCGGGACATGCGATCCCATGTGCTCGGCTCGACGGTTTCGAGTTGGTGGACCGACGCTGCTCCGCCGATCGCATTGTGGATCATGACTTCCAGCCCGCCGAACCGCTCGACCGTTTCGGCGACGCATGCCTCGACTGCTGCTCGCTGGGTGACATCGGTGACGATGCAGACTGCCGACCCGCCGGCTTCACGGATTTCGGCGGCGGCGGGCTCGCCGGTCAGCCCTCGGCGCGCCGCGATGACGACGTTGGCTCCTTCGGCCGCGAGTCGTTTGGCGATGCCGAGCCCGACACCTTGACCAGCGCCGGTGATGATCGCCGTGCGTCCGACCAGTCGCCTGGGTGTGTCGTTGCTCACGGTGCCAGCCACCGCCCGCCGTCGATCGTGATCGTCTGTCCGCCGAGATGGCGCCCTGCGGGTGACGTGAGGAACGTGACGATGTCGGCGACATCGCCGCCGGTCTGTTCGCCGACGATTGCGTTCGGGGCGAGGTAATGGACATCGGCGGCCTCGACATCGTCGAGTACGAGTTCGGCGCCGACTGCCACGGCATTGACCCGGATGCCTTCCGGACCGAGTTGCCGAGCCGCAGCTTTCATCAGGATCCGTTGTGCTTCGAAGGTCGCTGCAGCGACTGCGTAGTGCGATCCGCCGGTCATTGCCGTGGTCGGCATCAGCACGACCACGCTGCCCGACGACGCTCGCAGTGCCGGAATCGCCGCCTGCAACGTCCACAGCATTCCTTGCAGCCCGCCCTCCCACATCGCTGCGAACGACGAATCGTCGATGTCCTCGAACGACACGGGTGCCAGCAGGGGAGCGTGCCAGCCGCTGATGACCAGCGCGTCGGCACCACCCAACGATGCGATCGCGTCGGTAACCGACCGTGTGGCCGCGCCCCGGTCGGCACTGGCCGTCGAAAGCGATGCGACAGTCGCTCCGTTGTGCATCAGTCGCTCGACGGTGGCTGCCCCGAGCGGCTGGTCGGTCCCCGTGACAATCACCCTCATGACGGCCGACATTAGCGGTGGGCCGTCCGTTTCTGACGCATCGTCAGAAACAGGATGTGATCAGGCGTCAGGAAGGGTGATGATGATCGCGCAGTTGTCCGGCTGCCGACCGATGAGCGTCATCAGCCGGGTGCCGATACCCATGACGACGACCGTCAGTCCGTACTTCTTGCGGATCGCCGAGTAGACCGAGTCGTAGCGTTCTGCGTCGGTGGAAACCACCGCGGTTGCTTCGACGATCGGAGATCCTTCGACGATCGCTCCCCGCATCGAACATGCCCGGAGCGTGACCTTGGAGTTGTTGCGGAGTCGCTTGACCTTGCCTGAATCGGCTCCGGTGGTGAAGCCGGCCGTGCCGTCACCGAGCGGTGCGATCCAGACCGGGCTCGCCACGGCTGCTCCCGACTTGCGGAAGGTGGTGACGGACACGTACTTCTGGTCGCTGATGCTCACTCGCCGAATCGTACGAGCGGACATTGTGCGATGCGTCGGATGTCGAGAGCCCGACGTGAAAGACTCGTCGCATGACGAACGCAACCGCCACCACATCGCCATCGGGCGAGACGTCCGTGGGTCAGGCCACCTTCACCCGGATGGACGAATCGACCGCCGAGGAATGGGCTGAAATCGGACGTCAGACCTTTCAGAACCAGCCGCGCGTGGCCGACAACATCCTCGCAATGCTGCGCTCGCTGGCCGATGTCACCGACGGTTTCGCAACGGATCAATTGACCCACTGCCTGCAGACGGCCACTCTGGCCGAACGGGCCGGCGCCGATACCGAAGTCATCATCGCCTCGCTGTGTCACGACGTCGGCAAGGCCGTCAGCGTCCCCAACCACGGTGCCATCGCCGCCGAGATGCTGCGTCCCTACGTGCGCCCCGACGTCACGTGGATGCTGCAGGTCCATCAGGACTTCCAGGGTCAGCACTACTACCACCATTTCGGTGCGGATCCGAACAAGCGCGACGCCTTCGTCGGTCACCCGGCGTACGAACTGACCGCACAGTTCACCGACGAGTGGGATCAGATCGCGTTCGATCCGAACGGCGAGACGTATCCCCTCGAGCATTTCGAGGAGCGTCTCCGTGAGGTCTTCAGCCGCGCCCGTTACTCCTGAGGCAGCAGTTCCTGACTCAGCGCTTTGCGGTCAGGCGTGCCACAACTCGAGCGGCGTTTTCGATCGGTCGCCGGTGAACGGCACGGCTTCGCTCACTCCGTCTCGTCCTGCTGATTGGTAGGCGGCACACACCACATCGAGCACGACACGGCCGAATGCTGCGTTCATGAAGGGCGCCGCACCAGTCGCGATGTCGTTGGCGAACGCTGCCAACTGGCCTGCATAGCCGAACTCCTCGATGAACGGCACATCGGCCGTGCTCGTCGGGATCGCGACCGGATCGCCGTTGTGTTCGAGCGATGGGCGGGGCCAGAAGTCACCGCGCAAAACGCCGGAGGGACTGCTGACCTGAACGTCCCACACCTGGGTGTCGTGGCCGAGATAGGTTGTCGCCTGCCAACTGGAAATCACGGTTGCGACGAGCCCGCCGCCGAACGTGAGTGTCACCTCGGCGTGTTCGTCGCTGTTATGGCCCTCGCCGCCCAACAGGTGGCACGACACCGAAACGACCTGGCCGGCACCGGCGGCGGCACCGACGAGTAACGCGATACCGAGCGGGTGGACACCGAGATCGAACAGGGCGCCGCCGCCCCATGCATCGCTGGTGAACTCGCCCCAGGTCGGCAGCGACTGGATCGTCCGGATCTCGAGATGATCGACCGACCCGAGTTCGGGCACCATGGTCAGCAGCGTGGTGAAGATGGGTGCGTACGCCAGGTTCTCGGCGTACAGCAGCCGACCACCGGCTGCCGCCTCGACCAACGCATCGGCATCGACCAGGGTGGTGCACAGTGGCTTCTCCAGCACCACCGCGGCACCCGCAGCGAGCATCGCCATCGCATCGGTCGCATGGCACTGCGGCGGCGTCGACACCACTACCACGTCGGCCCCACCCGGGAGCTCGGCGTAGGAGAGCGCCTTCGTCCGCAGACGGCCGGCCTGCTGCTCGGCCCGTTCGACCGATCGCGACGCAACGCCGACGATGGGCATCTGCAGCAACGTCGCGGCTGCTGCATGGGCACCCGAGATCATCCCGGCCCCGTAGAGCCCGATCGATGGCGTGTCCGACGGTGTGCTCGTTGGTGTCACCGTGTCACTTCCCGGCAAGGGCAGCCACGACCGGAGCGAAGGTTTCGACATCCTCGGCTCCGACGATGATGTAGCTGAAGCCCCACTTTTCGCGGCGGGCGAGCAGGTCGTCGATCAGTTGATCGGTGGTGCCCATCAGCGCGAAGGGCGACTCTTCGAGGAACGAGCGAGGAACGCCGATCGCTCCGGCCAGCGATTCCATCTTGGCGATCCGGTCGTTCGTCACCGAGACCATGAACACTCGGATGTTCATCTCGATTTCGTTGATCCGATCCCCGGCTGCCGCGTGCACGATCGCGACCTTCTCGTCGACAGCTTCAGCGGTCATCGTCGAGATCGCATCGGGGCCGACCACACCCGCCGTCATGGTGCCGTTGATGCCGATGATGTCGGCTTCACGGGCGGCGATACCGAGCACCCGCTTGCCGCCCCCACCGATCAGGATCGGCGGGATCGACTGCACCGGCTTGGGCAACGCGTTGTGGTTGGTGATCGTGTAGTGCTCGCCGCTGTGCGAGAAGGCTCCTTCGCCGAGGCAGCCTTTGATGACGGCGAGACCCTCGACGAATCGGTCGATCCGAACCTTGGGGGAGTCGTACGGGATCCCGCTCTCGTCGTAGTCGCTGATCATCCAACCGGCACCGAGTCCGATCTCGAGTCGACCCTCGCTGAGCAGGTCGATCGTCGCCAACTCCTTGGCAAGGACCAGCGGGTGCTTGTAGTCGTTGTCCCACACCAGCGCGCCGACCCGCAGCGTCGACGTGGCGTCGGCAGCAGCCATCAAGGCCGGAATCGGGGCGAGCTGCGGACCGAAGTGATCGGGCATCGTCAACACGTCGTACCCATTGGACTCACAACGCTGGGCGAGTGACGCCCACTCCTGCCGAGTCGCGGCAGTCGATGCCTGGACGCCGAATCGAAATGGTCGTGTGGTGCTCATGGCTGGCGACCCTACCCGGCGTGACACCGTCGCAACGGGTGCGGCAACTAGCCTGCAACCGCTGTGCGTCGTGTGACCTGGATCCTCCGTTTGACCTGCCTCGTGCTGGCAGGTGCGCTGTTCATCACGGGCGTCGTCGCCGCGATTGCGCCACGGATCTGGGGAGCCGCCAACTCTCACGACGAACTCCCGACCACGTTGCCTGCGTTCGAGCCGTTGGCCCAACGCAGCTACGTCTACGACCGGGCCGGCAACGAGATCGCGATCTTCGAGCAGGAGAACGTCCAGCCGTTCACTCTCGCCCAGGTGCCGAAGACCGTGGTGCAAGCGGTGCTCGCGGTTGAGGACAAGGAGTTCTATGTCCACGACGGCGTCAACGTGCGCAGCCTGATCCGGGCAACCCTGTCGAACTTCTCATCCGACGCCAACCGCCAGGGTGCCTCGACCATCACCCAGCAGGTGGTCAAGAACGAGTTCCTGGCCGGACTGCCACGCGACGGCCGCTACAAACTGCTCCAAGTCCACTATGCGCTGATGCTCGAAAAGCAGATGACCAAGGACGAGATCCTCGAGCGCTATCTCAACACGATCTTCTTCGGCAACAACGCCTACGGCTTGGCCGCGGCGGCCGAGGTGTACTTCGGCGAGCCGGTCGAGCAACTCACGCTGGTGCAAGGGGCGTTCCTCGCCGGCCTGATCCGGTCGCCGTCTGGCTACGACCCGTTCCGCAAGCCCGAGCGTGCTCGGGCGAGATTCGAGCAGGTGCTCGACCGCCTGGTCAGCGAGCAGATGATGACGGCGGAAGATGTCGCCGTGCAGTTGGCCACGTGGCCCATTCCGGAGATTCCGCAGGTGATCCCGGGCCGCTCGACCGCGCCGTCGTACTTCACCGAGGCGTTGCAGGACTACCTGCTCAACAAGTCCGACATCCTCGGCACCGACGAGCAGGAGCGCCGGGCGATCCTGGTGCGCGGTGGTCTGAAGATCCACACCACGATCGATCCGGTGATGCAGGCCCAAGGCGAGGCCGCCCGCAACGTGCTGCCCGATACCGCTCAAGGATTCGACGCCGCGCTCGTCTCGCTCGAGACATCCACCGGTGCGCTGCGGGTGATGGTCGGCGGACGAGGGTTCAAACGCAATGTCAACGAGATCAACATGGCGCTCGTGCCTCGCCAGACGGGGTCGAGCATCAAGATGTTCATCCTCGCCGCTGCGATCCAAGCCGGCGCCCAACCCAACGATCTGATCGAGGGCACGGCGCCGTGCACGTTGCCCAACCCGGGTGACCCCAAGGATCCGTTCATCATCAAGAGCGGTGCCAGTCGAGCAGTGAGCACGCTGGCCGTGATGACGTCAGCATCGATCAACTGTGCCTACGCACGCCTGTCGCAGATCGTCGGACTCAATCGCGTTGTCGACACGGTCTACCGAATGGCTGCCTCGCCGTACCTGTACTCGGGCCAGACGAAGGAGCAGCGCAACCGCGTCGACCCGGTCCAGCCATTCGCGAGTTTCGCCACGGGTGCGAATGAGATGAGCCCGCTCGACATGGCGTCCGGGGGGCAGACGATTGCCAACATGGGCTTGCATCACCAGCCGTACTTCGTCGAGTCGATCGAACGCTCCGACGGTTCTCGGCTCTATACCCACGACGATCCCGGCGTGCAGGTGCTCGATCCGGGCGCAGCACTCACCACGGTCGACGTGATGAAGGGCGTCATCCGTAACGGCACTGGTCGCAACTATCCGCTTGCGGGTGGTCGTCCCGCCGCCGGCAAGACCGGGACCCAGGAGGACAACACCAATTCCTGGTTCGTCGGCCTCACACCCGAACTGTCGACTGCCGTGTGGGTCGGCAACCCCAACGGTTACGTCCCGATGAACAATGTTCCCGAGTTCGCTGCTGACGGTGTCCGCAAAGTGCAGGGCGGCACCTACCCGGAGAAGATCTGGAAGACGTTCACCGACGCAGCGCTGTACGGCACGCCGTTACAGGACTGGGCGCCGCCGCCCGCGCCCGCCCGGCCGGCGGCTCGTTTGTATCTGCCCGGCAACGAGTGCCTGGGCAAACTGGTCAGCACCCCGTACTCGCCCGCCGCGCCTGCAGCTCCGGTCGATCCCGAGATCGATCCCGTCACCGGTGAACCGATCCCGACCGAACCAACCACTCCGGCGACCCGACCGCCGCCGGTCATCCAGTCGGTCGACAGCGGCACCACGATTGCTCCGGACGTGCTCGATCCACTCGCGCCCTTACCAACCGTCCCCATCAGTGGCTTCGTGGTGTATGACTGTAGTCGTGGAGTCTCAGGAGCAAAAGTCAACGGTGGATAGCAGGTCGGCTCGATGACAACGCCGGAAGCCCTGCTGCAACTGCAGCAAACCGACAGTGCCATCGACCAGATCCGTCATCGGATGCCCAAACTGCCCGAGGTGGTGGCGTCCGAGGCCGCCACTGCGGCGGTCACTGCGTGGAAGAAGCGAACACTCGCACTTCGCGCCGAGATCGAACGGCTCGAATCATCGATCGGCGAATCCGAGGCCACAGGAGCGACGATCACCAAGCAGATCAACCGTCTCGAGCAGCAGCTCAAGACGGTGATCTCACCCCGTGAGGCCGAGGCCCTGATGCACGAAATCGAACTGACCCGAGGCAAACGATCGGCTCAGGACGACGAAGAACTCGAGGCGATGGATGCTCTCGGCACCGCTGAGTCGTCGCTGACGGAACACCGAGCGACAGAGGATGCCATACGCGCCGAGGCTGCCGCTGCGGCTGAGGCCGCATCGGGTGCCGTCGTTGTCAGCGAGGCGGAACTGTCCGCCAAGACAGCCCAGCGTGAGCAGATGCGGAACGACCTGCCCGCCGACGCACTGCGAACCTACGACACGATGCGGTCCCAACACAGCGGCGTCGCGATCGCCAAGCTCAACGGTCTGCAGTGCAGCGCCTGCCACCTCGATCTGTCTCGTGGTGAAGTCGACAACATCAAGCGACTCGGGCCCGAAGAACTGCCGGAGTGTCCCAACTGCGGTCGGTTGCTGGTTCGCTGACACCGTGTTCTTCTGGTTTCTCGGCACTGCGATCGCAGCGGTGTGGTTCGTCTTTCGCGACCCGATCTTCGACTACCGACTGTTGTGTGTCGGCGCGCTGCTTCCGGACATGATCGACGTCTGGTTCGGGGGAGCGCGAGCGATGCACAGCCTCACGGTCAGTATCGCCGTGCTGATCGTGGTGGTCGCCGCCAGCGCAGGACGCAAGCGGTGGCGCAAGCGAGCGCTGGCGATACCGATCGGGATGATGCTCCACCTCGTCTTCGACGGTGCGTTCTCGAACACCAAACTGTTCTGGTGGCCCATCGGGGGGTTGTCCTTCGTCGACGATCCGCTGCCGAGTGTTGCTCGCGGCTGGTTCGACATCGTGCTCGAGATCGCCGGGTTGGCGATTCTGTGGTGGGTCGTGCGCACCTTCGGACTTCGATCCCCGGAGCGGCGAAAGGTGTTCATCGCGACGGGTGGGCTGCAACCGATCCAGCGGTGATGTGCTTCACTGTGGTCGTGTTGATCCTCGTTCGTCACGGCCGCACCGCCGCCAACGCCGCAGGGGTGCTCCAGGGCCGCCTCGATATCCCGATCGACGACGTCGGGCTCGAGCAGGTTCGCCAAGTCGCCGCCGCAATTGGGCCTGTCGATCGGGTCATCTCCAGCCCGCTGATGCGAGCCCGCGAGACCGCTGCACAGTTCGGACAGCCGGTGACAGTCGACGACCGCTGGATCGAACTCGACTATGGCGAATACGACGGTCTGCCGCTGTCAGCCGTACCGGCCGCCGCATGGCAGCAATGGAGCACCGACACCACGTTCTCGACACCTGGTGGTGAATCGATGGGTAGCCTCGACACCAGGGTGCGAGCGGCATGCGCCGACGCGTTCGCAACAGCGTCGGACGAACGGGTCGTGGTTGTCAGCCACGTCACGCCGATCAAGGCGGCCGTGGCCTGGGCGCTCGGTTGTGACATCTCGATCAGCTTTCGCTGCCACCTGGATCAGGCGAGCGTCTGCCGGATCATCAGCGGCCCGCGTGGAGCTGTTTTGCGCAGCTTCAATGAGGTGTTGTACGCGCGCTGAACAGCACGTTCACGCAGCAGCGGGAGCAACAATGGCAATCGACTCTCCGTGGGAGGCGACGAGTGTGAGCAATTCAGCGATGGTGATGTCGAGATCGTTGTTGCTGATGACAGCATCGGCGACAATGGTGTAGACGTTGCGCCGACCGACTTTGTGGCGGTCGACAGCGCCGGACGACACCAGGTCCTCGAC
>JBDSDH010000234.1:0-8886 GCA_039920665.1 Ilumatobacteraceae bacterium | reverse complement strand
AGGTGTGTTCGTCGAGAAGCTCGCCGTGGGCGAGCGCCCGAATGAAAATGGCGAGGTCGGAGGCGGTCGACACCAGAGAACCGGCGGCGCCCGCGGCGGTCTCGAGCGCACGGTACGAGTCGCCGTTGGTGTCGCCGCCGGGCAGCGAGTTCGAGAACCCTCCGATCGGTGCGCGTGTGTCGTCGGGCGCGAAGTACGTGCTTGACAGACCGAGCGGTTCGACGATCCGCGTCTGCAGGTTCTCTGCCAGGGTCATGCCGGTGACTTCCTCGAGTAGCAGTCCAGCGACGATGTAGTTGGTGTTCGAGTAGGCGAACTGTGTGTCTGGTGCGAAGTCGCGTGGCTGGCCGGCGACAAGGTCGAGGACGTTGGCGGGCGTCCATGTTCTTGCCGGGTCGGCGAGCACGGCGGGCGCGAGTTCGCCGTCGGCGTATTCGGGAAGGCCGCTTCGGTGGGCGAGGAGCTGGCGGATCGTGACACCGTCGGCGATCGTCAGCTCTGGGGCGTGGGTGGCGACGAGGTCATCGAGACCGATCATCCCGTCGTCGACGAGTTGCAACAGCATCACTGCGACGAAGGTCTTCGACAGGCTGCCGACTCGAAACGCGGAGCCGGTTTCAATGATGCCGCCATCGGGTCCGGCGCTCCCGGCTGTTGCAATCGTGAGCTCCTCGTCGTGGCCTGCGAGTGCTACCGCGACGCCGCCACGCCCTTCGCTTGCCCACTTATCGAGCAAACCCTGCACGCGGTCGTACGGGACGGCACCGGTTGTGGGGGTGGCACTCGTGGTCGAGGTCGCGTTGGTTGTCGAGGTCGCGTTGGTTGTCGAGATCGGCGGCGGCACCGTCGTGACGGTGGAAGGTGGCGAGGATGGATTCGTCGTGAGCGCCTCGGCGGTGCAGCCGACGGCAAGCGCTGCAGCGAACGCGGAGGCGAGAAGACGTGCGGGGAGCTGGGTGCGGGTCATGGTTGATTGTCCGTTTCACGTTCGGGTAGGAAGATGGCTTCGTTCGGGTGGGAGACGACTTGGGCGGTGTGTCCGCTCATGTCATGTCCTTGCGGGCGATGAGGTGAGTGCCGACGGCGGCTGCGGCCGCGCTGTAGCCGGCGAGAACGAGGGCAGCGGGCCAGAACGGGAGGAGGCCTCCTTCGATGGTCCATGTTCCGCCGAGCGCGCTGGCGGCGCCGGTCGGGAGCCAGCGGCCGACCTCGGGCACGAAGCCGGTGAGGAGCGCTTCGATGATCGACGACCACACGACGAGCACCGTGATGGCGATGGTCTGATTGGGGATGAGGCCGCCGATGCCGATACCGAAGATCACACCGAGTGCCAACGAGAGCAGTGCGCCCGCGATGGGGGTGATGACGTCGGCGCTCAACAGATTGACGTCAACGTTGCGAGCGTGCAGCCACGGAGTAGCGACGGCAACGGTGACAACAGCCGAGACCGCTGCGAGCACCAGACCGAGGATCGCTCCTGCGAGCACTTTGGCGGTCATCACGCGTCTGCGATCTGGTGTGACCAAGAACGTCGGGGTCGCCGTGTTGTTGCGGAACTCGCCTGCCGACATCGTGATCCCGATGAGCACTGCCATCAGGAGGCCTGACGACGCCGCCGAGAAGACTCCTCTGATTCCACCACTGGTGGTCAGCGGGTTCTGGTCGTTCCCGACAGTGATCGACAACGCGATGCTGATCGGGACGAACACGACGATCGACATGACGTACGCCCAAAACGCTCGGGTCGTGCGCAGCTTCAAGAATTCGGCGTTGATCAAGTTTCTCATCGCAGAGCTCCCTTGGCAGCGGTCAACTCGAGGTACATCTCTTCGAGGTTGAAGTGCTCGGCTGTCATCTCGTAGATGACAGCGCCGATGCCTGCGGCAATGAGCCCGAGCTGCTCAGGTGTGCTGTCGAGGGCGACGAGTGCGTCGTCGGCCACGAGTTGAGCGCGGATGCCGCGGTTGTTCAGGGCGTCATGCAGCGCCTTGACCTGTGGTGTGCGTACTCGCACACCGGGCCGGGACCGGTTCGCCAAGTCGACCAGAGAGGACTGGACGACCAGTCGCCCGCCAGCGATGATCACGACGTCGTCGACGGTTTGTGCGACCTCGGCGAGCACGTGGCTCGAGATCAGGACGGTGCCGCCTCGGTCGGCGAAGCTGCGTACGAACTGTCGCAGCCAGCGGACGCCTTCGGGATCGAGGCCGTTGGCTGGTTCGTCGAGAATCAGCACCTTCGGGTCGCCAAGCAAAGCGCTTGCGAGCCCGAGGCGCTGGCGCATCCCGAGCGAGAACCCTTTGACACGGCGACGGCCGACGTCCGCCAAGTCCACTTCTTCGAGCACGGCGTCGACGCGTGTCGCTGGCAGACCGACGGCGGCCGCCAGGATGCGAAGGTGATCGCACGCTCGCCGACCGGGGTGAAAGGCGTCAGTTTCCAGCATCGCGCCGATGCAACGGAACGGTTCGTGAAGGTCGGCGTAGCGGTTGCCGTCGATCGTGGCGCTGCCACCTGTCGGGCTGACCAAGCCGAGCAGCATGCGCAGCGTGGTCGACTTCCCGGCGCCGTTTGGCCCGAGGAATCCTGTGACGGCGCCCTCTCGTGCGGTGAAGCTCAGATCATCGACGGCGGTGACGTCACCAAATCGTTTGGAAAGCCCGTGAATTTCGATTGTTGCCATGAGAGAAACCCTTCGCTCGTTGTCTCTCCATGACTGTGCGGGAGCGGGAGTGAAGTGTCGTCGGCCAGACGGAGCTTCCTCATGAGTCTCGAGTGCCGTTCCAGCCCAGGCATCTCATCCTTGAGGACCATTGGTGCCTGGACCGACGGCCGGTACGCGCAGGTCCGGTACCGTCGGGACCATGAGCGATGTAGCCCGGCGAGTAGCGGCAGGTGTGCGCCGCCATCCCACAGCTACAGACGCCGGCATCGCAGTGCTCCTCGCCGCTGCAGCGATGGTGTCGGTCTCTACGACGTTCGAGTTGGTCGGACAGGACCCATCGATCGACACGCCCGCCAAGCCCGCATTGGTGATCATGCTGCTCGCGATCACGTTGCCCTTAGCCCTGCGTCGGTTGTACCCCATCAGCGTCGCAGCCGGAGTGATCGCAGCGTTCATCATCGGCCGGATCGTGCTCAGCCCGCGGCTCGCGATCTTGCCCCCATGGGAAAGTTATGTGACCGTGTGGGCCTGCTGGCTCGCGTTGTACAGCGCAGTCGCCCATCGCGCCGACGGCCGAAGAGCTGAGCTGTTCATTTTCGGGATCTCAGCCGTGCTTTTCGCAGAGATCGTGCGCGAAATCTACCGCGGGTCACTGCCCGGGCTTCCCCTCACACGCGGCTTCACGCTCGTGTACAACCTCCTCGCGCTCCTCTTGCCAGTGGTGCTCGGCTCCGCCGTCCGCTCTTCTCGCATCCGGCAATCCAAGCTCGTGGCACAAGCAGCCGAGCTACAGCAAGAGCGGGAAGAGAACGCCAGGCGAGCCGTCCTTGACGAGCGAGTCCGCATCGCCCGCGAGCTCCACGATGTCGTCGCCCATCACGTCAGCGTGATGGGCCTACAAGCCGGTGCGGCACGCCGCGTCATGCGCACACTCCCCGACAAAGCCGAGGAGGTGCTGAGTTCCATCGAGTCGTCGAGCCGACAAGCCGTGCTCGAACTGCACCGACTGCTCGGCTTCCTGCGCCGCGAGGATCAGCGCGACATGCTCGAGCCGCAACCGCATCTCGCCCAGCTCCCAGACCTCGTCGCCCAAGCACAGCGGAGCGGCTTCAACGTTCAGCTCTCGATGGAGGGCGAGCCACGTCCGCTCTCGGGCACCTTGGAGGTCTCCGCCTACAGAGTCGTGCAAGAAGCACTGACCAACGCGCTGAAACATTCAAGCGGCACGACCGCGACGGTTTGCGTCAACTACCGCCCCAACGTTCTCGACATCGAGGTTCGCGACGACGGCCACGGTGGGAACGAGCCGCACACAAAGCTTGGCGGCCACGGCCTGATCGGAATGCGTGAAAGAGTCGGCCTCCACGGTGGGCACCTCCGTGTCGGGACACTCGCGGAAGGCGGCTTCGTCGTGCATGCAACGTTTCCGCTGGGCGGAACCGCAACATGACGATCAGGATCGTCCTTGCCGACGACCATCAACTCGTACGCGCCGGCCTACAGCTGATCCTCGAGGGCGAGGAGGACTTCGCTGTCGTCGGTGAAGCAAGCAACGGCGAAGAAGCAATCGCCGCCGTGGAGCGGTTGCGCCCCGACGTTGTGCTCATGGACGTACAGATGCCAAAGCTCAACGGCCTCGAAGCCACCCGTCGTATCGCGCACGTGGCCGGATGCAACAGTCGCGTACTCATCCTCACCACCTTTGAACAAGACGACTACGTGTTCGAGGCACTCCGTGCCGGAGCGAGCGGATTCCTGCTCAAGAACACCCCGCCCGAGGATCTCGTCCACGCGGTGAGAATCGTGGCCGCCGGCGACGCCCTGCTGGCACCATCCGTGACCCGCAGGGTCATCGAGGAGTATGCGTTGCGCCCCGCCGCAGTAAAGAACGACCACGCGCTCCAGTTGCTCTCCGAACGCGAACGCGATGTGCTCAAGCAACTCGCGACCGGCAAGAGCAACGCCGAACTCGCCGACCATCTGTACCTGAGCGAGAGCACCGTTAAGACCCACGTCTCTCACCTGCTCGCCAAATTGGGGTTGAGAGATCGCGTCCAGGCAGTCGTGTTTGCCTACGAGAGTGGCCTTGCTCAACCTGGTGTCGGACCGTAGACCGCCAGCCACCTGTGCCTCATCCGTTGGAGGACGCGGGCGACACGATCAACTTCGTCTCACGGGCTCATCGGCCCGCCATCTCTCGGGGATGGTCGCCACGGCCCGAGTCACGATCGGCTTTCGTGTCGACGCCGCTTCGTACTGGGTCGTGATCGCAGAACTGTTGGCGTTGCGCTCGTGCAAGCTTGTTGCCTGGCCGAGCGACGTAGCTGGCCCGAACACTTGCCGCGGCGACATCGGGCCGCAATGCACCCAGCATCTGTGACCGGGTCAGCGCCCGTGGTGCTCGGGAACCAGTACTTCTGCAGACCCACCAAACGACAGACCATGACCCAGCACCTACCGTCTGGTTGGCTCGGTGCAAGTCGTACGCCCGGCGCTGGTTCCAAGCGCGTACAAGTGATGCTGTGCACGCGATCTCGCGGTCCCGGACCCTACGGCGATCACGTCGTTCTAGGCGATGGACTGTAGGGGCCGGGTGTGTGGGGCACTCCGGCGCCGCTGGTGCCGAGCGGGATTGTCTGCCGTGGTGAAGCGGTTCGGTGCGGCCGGTCCACATTCGGGATGCCAGGATCGGGAGCCAGGGTGCAGCCGCAGGCGAGGAGATCGGCGGTAGCGGTGCCGGCGTCGAATGATCAGTCCGGCGAGGTCGTCGACGATTTCGGTGTCGGCCGTGTTCATCGCCGTGGATCGGTCTGGGCGTCGTGAGCATCGATCACCCGTTGCAAAGCGGTGGCGATCGTACGCTGCTGCGCGACGCTCAGGTGTGGGGTGAAGCTCCAAGGACGACGTGCGTTCAGGGCGTTGTCGACTCGCCCAGCGCTTTAACCTCGATCCACCGGTTGGGCGGGTGTGAGGTAGGTCGCGTATCCGCGTAAAAGATCCCCTGGGCTGGGACGATGAAGGTCTCTTACATCGTCAGCATCCCAACCACAGGAGACACTTTCAGTGACACGAGTATCGCGCGCTCTGGACCGTATCGACGTGTCATTCGATGATCCGAATCTGGTCGCCAACGCCGGGTTGTTGTTGACTGCAACACTTGCTGATCGGCTCGAGTTGGAGACCTTGATCGACGCAACGGTCAAGCTCGGCGGTCGTGTCGGAGGCGCCCGTCCGGGGCGCAAGGTGTTGACGTTGACGCATGCGATGATCGCGGGCGGAACGCACATCGATCATGCCGACATGTTGCGCGCCGGATCAACCGCCGGCGTCCTCGGTCATCGGGTGATGGCCCCGTCGACGCTCGGGACGTTCCTCAGGTCGTTCACGTTCGGCCATGTCCGCCAGCTCGAAGCGGTCAACGGCCGGGCACTCCAACGGGCCTGGACCGCTGGCATCAAACCGTCAGGCGCGTTGGTGATCGACATCGACTCGACGATCTGTGAAGTGGTCGGCAAACACAAACATGGCGCCGGATACGGGTACACCCGCAAGCTCGGCTATCACCCGCTGCTGGCGACCCGCGCTGACACCGGTGAGATCTTGCACGCTCGGATGCGGAAAGGATCGGCGAACACTCAACGTGGCGCGCGTCGCTTCATCGACGAACTCGTCGCCAGCGTCAGACGCGCCGGAGCGACCGACACGTTGACGATCCGGTTCGATTCCGGGTTCTGGTCCAACGACACCATCACCGTGTTGAACCGGTTGAACGTGCGTTACACGATGGCCGTCAGGTGTTCCAGCAAAGGCATCAACAACGCCATCGCCGCAATCCCCGACGACGCGTGGATCCCGATCGAGTACACCGACGACGGCGAAGCTCAGGTCGCCGACTGCACGTACACGACCGGTTCCGGCAAAAAGAAGGTGACCCGCCGTCTGGTCGTGCGCCGCACCCGTCTGACCGACAAACACCAGTTGAAGCTGTGGCCCGACTGGCGCCACTTCGGGTTCCTCACCGACCTCGACGGGACCGCAGTCGAGGTCGACGAGTTCCATCGTCAACACGCCGTGGTCGAGCTCGCGATCCGCGATCTCAAACAAGGCGCGGGCATGGAGCACGTCCCGTCCGGCAACTTCCACGCCAACAGCGCATGGCTCCAATGCTCCGTACTCGCGCACAACCTCGTCCGCTGGACTGCGATCGCCGGCAAGATCCGCGTCGACAACCAGCTCGTCGTCGCCCGAACATTGCGCACCCGGCTGCTCGCGATCCCCGGCCGTCTCGTCAACCGATCGGGACGACCAACACTTCGGATGCCGACCAACTGGCCATGGGCCACTGCGTTCACGACAGCACTCGACGCCCTGCGCGGACTCGAACCAGCCACCGGCTGACGCCGGTCCTGCGGACCGGCGCGCCGCATACCACTCACCGAGCGCTGACAACCAGCAACCGCAAGACGTCTACTTCACCTCGCCCCAAAACGCGTCAGCCACCACACCGACACCACCCCCGTCACTTCAGACTCAAGGCCAACTCCTCAAGGAGCCCATCGGTGGATCGAGGTTTAAGGTTCAGCAGCTGCCGGCGGGCAGTGTCTGGCGCTTCACAGCGCCGACCCAGGCCGCAGTGAAGCGAGCACGTGTCGGGCGGCCCAGACGCCGTTGAACGCGGCCGAATCCGTCCAAGGAAAGCCGAGGTAGTCGCCTGCGAGAACGACGCGTGCGTTCACCGCGAGTTCGGACCGGTATCGGGCGACATCATGGGCTCGCCCGACGGGCGTGTGGGGCATGGCCTGGTCCCAGTGCACAACGTGTGAGCCTTTGACGCGGGTGCCGAGGCCGGGCAGGTGACGCCCGAGCATCTCGATAGTCTCGGATGTGACTTCTTGGTCGCTGGCGTTGCGGAGCCGTCCGGCGGCAGGCGCTGCCAGCATCGCGGTGACGACCTCGGATTGTTCGCGGCGCGCTGGCCGCTGGTCGGTTCGGGAGCCGATTGCGATCGCGGCCAGTCCTTCTCCGTCGTCTGGTGCGATCAAAACCCCGTATGCACCGGCGCATTCGACCGCGTGCAGAGCACGTTCGAGTGTGACTCCTACCAGTAGTCCAGGGCTGTAGGACGTTGCCATCAGCTTGCGCTCAAGGTCGGTCGCGTCCGCCAAGATTGACAGGGCAGCAGCGCCCGGAGCGGCCAGGATAACAGCGTCCGCGTGTACGGACCCGTGTGCTGAGGTGTCGACTCTCGCTCCATCCGCAGTCACCCGGACGGTGTCTACCGCCGTTCCATATCGGACGTGAAGCGGTCCTGCGAGTGCAGCCGTCAGGGCGCCCAATCCGCCGTCAAGCGTGACGACGTGGCCTGGCCGCGATGACATGGACGCGACGGCGGCGAGAAGGGCGCCGCTGTTTTCGGCGAGAGTCTGGAAGTAGAAGCCGTGGACGGCGGGCTTCAGGAGCCGTTCGTGCAGCGACTTGGGCAGGTTCTGCTCGGCCCACTGTCCGCCGGTGACATCGTCTAGGTCGGCCCAAGCGCCGAGGTCGTCGGGAGGTAGCGCCCGAGCGAGAGCGCCGAGTCGTCGCTGAGCCCGCAGCGCGCCCAGTACGTCCCCCGCCCCAAGCACACCCGAGCGCAGCAGGCTGACCGGGCTGGTCGGATTGACTGCGCGCCGCCCCTCCGGGGTGACCAGCAGGGTCCGCTCGGTGACTGGGCGCACGCTCGCCTCAAGGCCCGACTCGCGGATCAGCCGCGGCAGGGTTCGGTAGGCGGTGGTCAGGAACTGAGCACCGCGTTCCATCCGTCCGCCGGCCGGCAGCGGTTGCGTCGTCATTCGCCCTCCGGGCCAGCTCTGTGCTTCCAGAACCGTGACCGACAGGCCTGCACGGTGCAGATCGTGAGCCGCGGCGAGCCCGGCGATGCCGGCGCCGACCACCACCACGTGCACCCGGCTGGCGCCCTCGGCATCGTTCATGCCTCTGTCGCCCCTTGTGCGAACCCGTTGGACAGCGGCCAAATGGCAAACATGATTTCCTGGACGGTTATAGGAGCGATGAGGAACGTGCAGCCGGTCACCGGCGTGTTATCGAATGAGGCAATGAGACGGGTCGCGAACATCAGCGCCGCGCCCGCGATCCCCAGCCGGTCGGGCGCCCGCCGGTGGCACATGCGGTTGCTCCTGCTGCGACAGCGAGCGATGCGGCGACCGTCGTGCATGCTGCTG
>JBDSDH010000233.1:0-5109 GCA_039920665.1 Ilumatobacteraceae bacterium | reverse complement strand
CCGATTCGCCGACCAAACCCAATGTCTCACCACGGCTGACCGAGACGCTGACCCCATCAACTGCGCGCACGAGGTCGGGCCGGAACAGCTTGCCTGTTCGCGATTTGTGAACGACGTACACGTCGCGCAATTCGATCACCGGCGTCGAATCAGCCACCGTCGAATCCGCTGGCGTCGGGTCCAACGGCGGCACCGTCACTGCAGGCTCTTGCGGCTCTGGTCGCACGGTCATGCCGACTCCTGCGCCAGGGCCTCGACGAGCGCGTCGGTGCGTGCATACACATGATCCGACCCATCGACTCGACGCAGCACCGGCTTCTGATCGAGCCCGATCGTCGGGTGTGACGAGCGGGGTGCGAAGCGGTCGCCGACGACGAACTCGCGTGGTGACGGCACGACGCCGGGCACCTGATGGAGCCGTCCGACGCCCGCCTCGATCGAGAGCACCGCCCCGAGCAGCCCCCGTGTGTAGTCGTGAACCGGGTTCGACATCAGTTCCTTGGTGGCTGCCTGCTCGACAACTTGACCGGCGTACATCACCGTGATCCGGTGCGACACCTTGGCCACCAGCGCCAGGTCGTGGGAGACGAACACCATCGCAAACCCCAACGACTCACGCAGATCATTGAGCAGACCAACGACCTGAGCCTGGACGGTGACGTCGAGTGCGGTGGTCGGCTCGTCGGCAATCACCAGTCGCGGGTTGCGCGTCAGGGCCATCGCGATCAGCACTCGTTGGCGCTGACCGCCCGACAGTTCGTGGGGGTACGACGCGAGCGTTCGCTTCGGATCGAGGTCGACGAGCTCGAGCAGTTCCTCCGCACTTCGTTGGCCACCGCGCGAGGTCAGCTGGCGCATCTGGGACCGGATCAACATCGACGGGTTGAGTGAGCTGAGCGCATCTTGGTAGATCATGCTCATCTCGTGGCCCCTGAATGCGTTGCGCTGCTTCGGCCCGAGAGTGAGCAGGTCCTGGCCGTCGAAGTTCACCGAGCCTCGAACCCGTGCTGCATCGGGGAGGAGACCCATGATCGCCAACGCCATCAGCGACTTGCCGCACCCGGATTCGCCCACCAGCCCCATCACCTCGCCCGACCGAACGTCGAAAGAGACCCGGTCGACGATGTCGACGTCGCCATGCGCAGCGGGAAACGCGATCGAGAGGTTGTCGACGACGAGGAGCGGCTCGGTCGTCGGCGTGTCGAGCACGAGTCGGTCAGTACGCCGTGCTTCAACAGCGGCGAGGGCGTCGAGCCGGCCGGCGAGTTGGGCCGCCTGGCTCTTGTACGCGGCGACCATGGCATCGGCCGAGACGTCTGCTTGCTCCTCGTCGTCGGCTTCTCCGGCCTTGCCTGGCCGTGCCTGAGGCGCGGCCAGGGCGTCGGTGAGGCCCTCGGACAGTATGTTGAGGCTGAGCGTGGTGATCAAGATGAACAGGCCGGGGAAGAATGTCGGCCACCAGTGACCCGAGAGCAACAGCTCCTTGCCCTCGGACAACATGTTGCCCCACGTCGGCGTGTTGACCGACGTGATGCCGGCCCCGATGAACGACAGCGAGGCCTCGAACACGATCGCGTCAGCCACGAGGACGGTCGCGAACACCATGATCGGTGCAAGACAGTTGCGCGCCACATGCTTGAGCAGAATCCAGCTCGTGCGAGACCCCATCACCCGCGATGCAGCCACATAGTCCTCACCGAACTGGCTGATCACGTTCGCGCGCACGACCCGGGTGAGCTGCGGGATGTACAGGAACGCAATCGCAATGATCACCACCGGAAGCACTGGCATTCGCGACGACAAAGAGACCACGAGCACCGCTGCGAGGGCGATGCCGGGGAAGCTCATGATGATGTCGAGGACACGCATCAGTACCTCCGCCACCACCTTGCCGGCAGTCGCCGCGATGGATCCGAGGACGGCTGCGATCGCCAGCGCGAGCGCTGTCGTCAACAGACCCACGGCCAGCGACACCCGCGCGCCATACACGAGTCGGGAGTAGATGTCGCGACCGACATCATCGGTCCCGAACCAGAACTTGGAGTTCGGGGCGATCGAGTTGTCCGGAATCGTCTGCTCGCCGACACCTTCGATGGTGACGGTGTTCAACACGACCATGTCAGCGGGAACGAGGCCGGACGCTCCGGGGCTGTATCGGGACACCACCGGAGCGAACAGCGCCATCACGACGAGGAGTCCCAGGACGAACACGGCAATCCTCGATGTCCACGGCAACGTCCGGAATCCCGAGAACCGCAATCCCGGCCGTGCGAGCTTGGCGCGCGATTCTGCCGACAGCATCAGATGCTCCTGATCCGAGGATTGACGAGAACGTAGAGCACGTCGACGACGATGTTGATGACGATGAACGCGAGCGCAACGGTGACGGTCACGCCCTGCACGATGTTGACGTCGTTGCGGGTGATCCCCTGAAAGATCAACTGTCCCATGCCCTGGATGTTGAAGATGATCTCGATGACGAGCGCGCCACCCATGAGGTACCCGACGCGCAGACCGAGCACCGTGAGCGGAGTGATCAGGGCGTTGCGGAACACGTTGCGGCCGATCACGACCGGGCGCGGGATGCCAGCACCGATCGCGGTCCGCACATAGTCCCGATCGAGTTCTTCGACCATGGCAGTGCGAACGACTCGGGTCAGCGAGCCCGCGACCGGGACAGCCAACGCAACCGCCGGCAGCGCAATCTGTTTGAAGTAGCCGCCAGGGTCATCGGTGAACGACTTCCAGTCGGTGACCACCACTGGAAACCAGCCCAATCCTCCCGGAATGTTCCCGAATGCCTGGATGAGCAGCAGCGCCAACCAGAACGACGGTGTCGCAAGGAACGCAATCGAGAAGATTCTGAGGACATGGTCCGGCCAGCGGTCGCGATACAGCGCGGCGATGACGCCGAACGGGACTGCGAGCGCCAACGCGATCGCGAGCCCGATGAACGTCAACTGCAAGGTGATCGGGAAATTGTTCTTCACCATCTTGCTGATCGGCACCCCATTGAACGACTCCCCCAGATCACCGTGGACCAAGTCGTCGACGTACCGTCCGTACTGCACCATCAGCGGGTCGTCGAGTTGGCGTTCCGCCCGGTAGGAGGCGAGCGCCGCCGGTGACGCGCTCTCGCCGAGTGCGAGGCGCGCCGGATCGGCGGTCGACAACGACATGACGACGATCACCAACAAGGTGACGCCGAGGACCATGATCGGTAAGGCGACGAGACGCCTGCCGAGCAATCGGAGCAAGTTGGACATGGTGGCGACGCCGGTCCGAGCGAGATCGGCCTAGTTCGTCGATCCGACGTCGACGAACGAGAGGCCGGTCACTGCGATCGGCTGGAAGTCGACCAAGGTCTCGCCGTCGTATCCGGTCGGCGACTTGCGATGGAAGATCGGGTACAGCGGCACGTTGTCGCTGATCACGTCGAAGATCTCGTGCCACGCAGCCGCTTGCTCGTCGCCCGTGGCTTGCGATGCGGTGTCGAGCAAACCTTGCACTTCGGTGTAGGAGTCCTGGCCCTTCCAGTGCATCCGGGTGTCGGTCCAGGTGTCACCTGCGTACCACCAGCGCAGCAGCAGGTCGGCGTCCCCACCGAACACCGACGGGTCGCCGGGCGCGACCACGATGTCGAACGCGTCGAGGTTTCCGTCGATGGTGCCGTACACGTCCGACGACTTCTTCTCCTCGTAGACGACCTCGAGGCCGGCCGCCTCGAGCGACTCCTTGATGATCGGTCGCGCAGCCGAGAAGAATCCGTGGTTGGAGGCCAGCAGGCGGACCTTGGTCAATCCGGTCTCGGCCAGCAGTTCCTTGGCCTTGGCCTGGTTGCCCGGGTACTGCGTGGATGCGGCCTTGTAGGCCGGATGCTCTTTTTGGACGAAGCACGTCGCCGGTGTCGCAAGGTCGGACATACCGACCTTGGTGATCTTGTCGTAGTCGAGGGCATACATGATCGCCTGGCGGTTGCGGACGTCATCCATGGGGGCGGCGCCACAGTTGAACATGACGAAGACGAGACCGAAGCCCTGCTCGGCGGCCACCGACTTCGTCGCGGCAAGGGTCGCCAGGTTGGCTGCCGGGACGGAGTCGATCGCCTGCACGGTGCCGGAGGCCAGTGCATTCGTGCGGGTCGAGTCGTCGGGGATGATCTGCCACGTCATCGTCGCAACCTTGGCCGGATGTGTACCGGTGTAGGCGTCGTTTCGCTCGAAGGCGATGCTCTGCGAACTGGCACCGTTGTCGACCATCTTGTACGGACCAGAACCGACCGGGTTCAGATCGAATGCCTTGGGGTCGGCGTCGACAGCCGCCTTCGGCACGATCTTGACGACCGACAACCGTTCGGCAACGAGCGAGAACGCGTACTTGAGCTTGAGCGTGACCGTGGTGTCGTCCTTCTTCGTGACGCTGTCGAGGAACGGGATGAAGGCGACGTACAGGCTGTTGTTTTCGGGGTTCATGACCCGCTCGAAGCTGAACACGACGTCGTCGGCGGTCACCGGACTGCCATCGTGGAACACGGCACCGTCGCGCAGCGTGACCTCGTAGGTCGTGTCGTCGATCTGGGTGGGAAGGTCGGCACCGAGCGCCGCGAAGGTCTCCCGAGTCGCCGGGTGGATTTCGGTGAGACCCTCCATTGTGTGCCAGTTGGCCGCCAGGGTGAGCGCCGCTGTCGTCGTCATCGGGTCGTACCCATTGGTGCCGAGTTCGTAGGAGATCGCAGCGCGGATACTTCCGGTCTTGCCGCCCGGCGCGGGAGTGGTGGCGATCGTCGTGTCGCCGCCGGCTGCGGGGGTCGAGCCAGGCGTGGAGGTTGGCGTCGAGCCAGGACCCGAGGAACCGGTGCCCGCTGAATCTGCCGTGTCATCGCTGCCGCCACAAGCAGCCAGTGGTCCGACGAAGACGGCCGCTGCGCCAAAGGCGCCGGCGAGCTTCAGCAGTTGGCGTCGCGATGTGGCGGGGTTGAACTCGGTCATTGGGGTACCTCCAAGGGTGGCTGAATGGAAAGCGCTGCACGTCACGAAGGAGTGGACATCGGACGTCCGATGTCATATGTTTACCAAATGATCGGACTATCGTCAAGGGCACGTACGTGGG
>JBDSDH010000232.1:0-7458 GCA_039920665.1 Ilumatobacteraceae bacterium | reverse complement strand
ACCGCCAGTACGTCCACCGTGAGATCGTCCCCGTGCTCGGCGGGATCAGACTCTCGAGGCTGTCAACGCTTGAGATCGATGCCTTGTACGCGAATCTACGCAAGCGAGGCCTCGCGCCGGCGACGATCCGCCAGATCCATGCCATCTTGCGCGCTTCACTGAACCAGGCCGAACGGTGGGGACTCGTCCAGCGCAAAGTCGACAAGCTCGCATCCGCGCCTGCACAAACACAGCGCGAGCAGCACCCGCCGTCGATCGCCGAAGTCCGCTTGCTGATGGCTTCGGCGATCGCGCCCGACCCGCTGTTCGGACTGTTCATCCGGGTCATGGTCGCTACCGGGGCCCGCCGTGCAGAGGTGTGCGGCCTGCGTTTGGGGCTGCTCGATACACGACCGCTCGGGTCTGTGCCCGGGTGTTCGGTTGGATCGATCGTCCAGTCAGCCGGGGACGTGCCATTACTGGATGCACGAACTGCGCGGTCAGATCCGGTCGATCGCTCGCGAACAGATCTCGCTCAACGCCTCAACGGTGACGGCTTCGTGGACGCCGACGAGTTTCGCCTGGAGCCAGACGCCTTCGACGAGCACATCCATCGCTTCGTCGTACGGGTAGAAGAACGCTATGTCACCGATCCCGTCGACCTCGGTCACGTCCTCCTCGCGCTCCGCCTGTTCCCACTCCTCACGCGGATATCCGGTGCCGAGAACAGAGACTGTGATCACGGTGTTTCCGGCTGTTTCGTCGACGGCGCGGTATGAGCAGCTGTATGCCGATCCGTAGGGGCCCGATTCGCCGAAGGTGATGGGTTCCCCGTCCAGGACTGGCATGCCGATCACAGCTTGGGCCTCGGCGGCGGTGATCAGCCGGCAGGGATCATCCTGGTCTACCACCCTGGGTGAATCGGGCACCGAGGAGATTCCTTGCGCCGCCGTTGTGCCTGCGGCCGCTGGTGTACCCGGCGCCGCCGATGCGCCCTCCGGTCCCGCCGTCTCTGACGGCTCTTCCACGGCAGTGGCCGTTGGTTTGTCGCTCGTTGATGGGTCGCTCGCACACCCTGTCATTGCGACGATCGCCGCCGACGTCGCGAACAGCAGACGACGGGTCGAGGATGAATGGGCCGATGGGCGCGATTGCTGGTGGGTGATGTGGAGCATTGGAGAACCGTACGACGGGTTCGGCCGAAAGAAATCGGGTGATCCCTTGTCCTTGCCGGAGCATCATCCGCGCAGGAGTGTTCCGAGCGCGGCGCGCGATGAGACGTTCAGTTTGCGGTAGATCTTCCCGAGATGCGCCTCGACGGTCTTGGGACTCATGAAGCACTGCTCAGCGATCTGCCGGGTCGTCAGCCCGCTCGCAGCCAACTCAGCGACTTTCTGCTCGGTGGCTGTGAGCGCCAGCGGCGACTCGACTCTCGTGCCGATGCGTTGCAGCTCGTCGGCGCATCGGTCTGCCCAGCTGGCAGCACCCAGGGTGAGGAAGCCGGTCTGTGCCTCGGTCAACGACCGACGGGCGGCTGCCTTTTCCCTGGCGCGACGGTGGATCAATCCTTTCAGCAACGTCGTGCGATGCCGCTCGAAGATCACCGTGCAGGTGCTGTCGATCTCCAGCGATGCGTCGATATGCGAGAGTGCACCCACTGCGTCGCCAGCATGAGCAGCGAGGAGCGCCCGGCACCGATGGGCGATCGCGATGGCAGAGACCCGGTCCGCGTCGCTCGCCCGTCGCTCGAGTGACGCGGTGGCCGCACCAGCTTCTTCTACAGCGCCGCATGCGACGAGCGCTTCGATGTGATCGCCGTAGAAGCGACTGATCCCGGGATCGATGACGTTCAGCTCCTCAGTCAGCCTCGCCCAACGGTCCAGCCATCGACGCGCCCCGGATCTGTCGCCGTCGCCGAGGTCCGCGAACCCGAGCACCGCACACGCCGACATTTGCAACCACTCGTCCTCGTGGTCGACAGTCCAGGCGAGTATGGCTTGGGCGTCCTCACGCGCCTGCACCGACCGTCCGAGGTGCGCATCGACGAGCGCAACGTTGAAGAGCGCCTGCATTCGCTGATTTGCCTGACCGCTGCGGTCAGCGAGATCGAGGTGTTCGGCCGCGGCGGTGGCAGCCTCGCCGAAGCGACCCAATCGGAGGAGGATCCCAGGCACATGCCCCAGGACGTAGGGCTGGACACCCTCGTTGCCCTCCTCCTCCGCGCGGGTACTCAGCTCGTACAGGCCCGACAGAGCTTCGCCATGGTGGTCCGCCCATTTCAGTAGCACAGGACGAATCGCGGCAACCTGGTCCGTGCTGCGCCACACGCGGCCCGTTCGCTCGATCGAAAGTGCTCGCTCCAGCGCGCTCACGTCGAGGCCGCGTCCCATCGCAAACATGCCCGCCACTTGCCCGCACTCTGCCCACGCCAGCAGCATTGGATGGTCGCGGCCGGAGGCGTTGAGCAGATCCTTGGCCTCGGCGGCCAGAGCGGCGCTCAGAGCCCCGTCAGTCACGATGACGGCGAGAGTGAGGAGCGCCGTGGCCTCGAGCGCCGGGTCGCCTCGCGCCTCGGCCCGCGCCCGACTTGCGTACTGGAACGCCTCTTGCGCGGTCGCGGTCTGGTAGGAGATCTCGGCAAGCAGGAGAAGCGCTCGTGCCCTCAGCAGACCGAGCGGACAATCACGAATGGTGTCGAGGAGGTGTGCGGCGTCAGCCGACGCGCCAGCGGCGTGCATCAGCTCGCCGAGGCGGATCCGCCGACGCCACGCCACCTCACTGTGAGGATCGCCGGTCCGGTCGACCGCGAGTCTTGCCAGCTCTAGAGCAGCGATCGACGAGCCCCGAGCGGCAGCGAACGTCGTGGCCTCGTCGAGCGTCACCGCCGTCGGCTCATCACGACCCGGATGCGCGAGCGCCTGGTGCCGTGCACGAGCCTCGACATCTCCGGATGCTGCGGCGAGCCGACCGTGCATCGCTCGGAGGTCCGGCGCGCTGGCGCTTCCGATCACGGCGTCAGCCAGCAACGGGTGGGTGAACACAATGCGATCGCCGATCAGACGGATCGTCCCGTCGCGCTCGGCCTCGTCGACTGCGCCCTCGAGGCCGAGTACCCCGAGCATCGCGACCGTCGGTTGAGAGGAGCAGGCCACAGCGAGGAGCGCCTCGCGCGACACGCCGGAGAGAACTTCGAGACGTTCCGCTGTCAACGAGCGCAACCAGCCCGTGGTGCCAACACGGCTGACCACAGCGGGTACGTGACCAGGCGCCGTCCGTTCTGCTGAACGCGTGAGTTCGAGGGCAATGAGCGGGTTGCCACCCGATGCCTCAGCCACACGGGCGAGTGCCGGCCGTGACAATGTGACCCCCAACTCCGCGCGGATGATGTGGAACAACGAGGCGACGCCCAGACCTTGGAGTGCGAGCGAAGCCGTCCAGTGCGTGCCGCGAAATGCCTGGCCCAGCGCCGGCACGGGCTCACCTTCTCGTGCGCAGGTGAGCACTCCGATCCGTTCATCGCCGATTCTTCGCAACGCGAACTCGACAACGTCGGCGCTCGAGCGATCGAGCCATTGGAGATCATCGATCGCGACGATCACCGGCGCAGTAGTCGTGAGGTTGAGCAACAGTGTGGCGAGGGCGGTGCCGACAGACCGTTCGTCCGCTGGTTCGGCTGACGCGACCGAGCGCAGCGTTGCGACCGCGAGACTGTCCCGCTGCACGTCCGGCAGATCGTCGAATGCCGCATGAGGGACGTTGCGGAGGAGGTCGGTGAGCCCGACGAAGCCCATCCTCGACTCCGACGCCGCCGGCGACGACTCAAGCAACGTGGAATCGGCTGCGCGTGCCAGGTTCGTCACATACGCGAACAGCGTGGACTTGCCGATCCCGGGCTGCCCGTCGATGTGCATCGCCGCCGGGCCGGACGCGGCGGCGGCCACGAACGTCGCCGCGACGATGCGCTCCTCGTCGCGTCCCACCACCGTTAACACACAGCGAAACCTACATCGCCCCTCAGTCCGCCTCGACACGGCAGATCGGCAAGATCCGATCGAAAGGCTCGCCCGCGATCTCGTACGCAGACCGCACAGCATGCGAGGTGCCGTCAAGGCGAGTGCTGAGCGTCTCGTCCGACGGCACGAACATCCCGTCCACCCAACGGATGGCAACGCCGCCGGCGGCGAGTCGAGCGCAGCCCGCCTTCACCCGTCGCAGGGCCTCCATTGCCTCGATCTCATCGACGCCGGGCCAGTGGCGCTCTACCAGGAAGTACACGAAAGTCACAGTACGTCTGGGAACAGGCGGCGGAATCGGGTGATCCCCTACAACGCCTCGACGAATCGACGCCGGCCCATTCGTAGGCATCCCCCCGATTCGTCCCACCGTGATCATGCGTACCGTCTCCAGGATGAACAAACATCGCGAAAGACACCGGAGCAACCGTCACGCCGTACGACCGGTGCGATTTCGCCCACTGGGCAACAATCGGGGATCGAACAAAAGGGAGCACACTCGATGAACACCTTTACACGGGTGAACGGGATCGCGCTGGCGATGATGATGATGGCGGCGTGCGGTTCCGACGAGCGGGCTGCCACTGTCAGCGCGCCGATCACGACCGCTGCGGCAGCGGCTGCAACATTGATCGCGGCGGCGCCGGAGTCGACGGCGCCGACATCTGACGCAACACAGGCGACGACGGGTCGAATCGAAGGAACCGACGGGGCGGCGACCATGATGACAGCCAATGTTTCGACGTCGGCGACTGTGTCGACATCGGTGACGGAGCCTTCTGCAGCGAGCGACCCGACCTCGACGGACGACGATGATGCGATCTTGCGGCTCGAGGACCTCGGGCCAGGATGGAGCGTGAGCCCGCTGGACGACAGTGACGAACCCGACGCGCCGTCGTGTTCGGATCAGGCATTCGTTGATGCAGGCATCGCAGCGCCCGACACCCCGACCGAGAACATGGTGGCCGAAGCGAGCTTCCAGCAATCGGTTTTCGGACCGTTCGCAATCGCATCGATCAGTCGCGTCGAACAGGACCAGGCCGAAGCGTTGATCGATCTGCTCCCTGCCGCGCTCGCCGGTTGCGATGGGACAACGGACAGCGAAGGCAACGTTCTGCACTATCTGCCGGTGGATTTCCCCGACGTCGGCGACGCAACGTTCGCCGTGCGTGCAACGGCCGACAACGCCACGTTTCCGCTCGATTCAATCTTGGCGTTCACCCGCTCAGGTGATCTCGTCCTCGTCGTGGCCCACGCAGTCGTCGGCGACGCAGCCGATCCGGCGCTCGTCGAAACGTGGATGCGGACAATGATCGAACGTCTGTGATTTTCGTTGTCGCGGCTGCTGCGACGTCCTTCAGCGGCCCATCTTCATAGGGCCGGAGATGCGGTGACGATCACAGCCGGTTGCGGGTGGACCTGCTTCAATGCAGCGCGGCATCCCGAAGTCGACCCCCCAATGACATCACCCTCCGACGGCATGGGTCGGCGCCGCCCACGCGCAGGCTCGAGATCGCGCGCTGCGTGCCGGTCACGGCCGCCTCCAACTCCAGCCGAGCAGCATCCGAGGACGGTCCGGGGCACGTACGCAACCGCGAGGCCCCGACGCCTACTGGGACCGAGCATCGATGTGTTCGTCGCCGGATCAGCCGGCACCCCTCGACGTCTTCGCCTGCTCTTTACTGCGGTGTGTGTTCCATCTGAGTTGCGGGTTTGCGGTCCCAGTAGGCGATCGACAAAGCGCACCCGAGTCCGTACCCAACTGACCTGACCGCAACCGAATGCAAGGTGCTCGCGGGGCTCCTCGTTCAGCCCGGCAAGCGTGGCTCCAAGCACTGTGACCCGAGCCGACAAACGACGTTCATCACGGCCGTGTGGGCGAACTCTGCCGAGCCGATGAGCGGTTCCCCGAAACGCGGCTGGCGGGACCGCAACCACTCGCCCGCAGCGTTAACGGCGGCGTTGTTACGTTGTTGCGAAGCGCGGCAGGTCGAAACGTACTTGTACAGAATTTCCGACTCCTGGCCATCCTCGGTCTACTTCAACCCGAGTCGTCGCTCCGGGACGGTACGCGCTGTCGCTGAGCCTCGCTCACGGCTCCCCGTGTTCGACGGCCACCGCCTCCCGCTCACCCAGACGACCTGCGGTGTCAGTGGTCGACAGGTGTTTGCGTCGGTTCCGTGAGCTGGGGCTCGGCTCGGCGGGTGCGGTGTGGAGAACTGGGCTGCGACCTCACACGACCCGGCCGAGCGCGAGGTGCGCGATTTTCAGCACGACATCTGTTGATGCTGGCTTCCCGGCTTGGACCACCTGAACAAGCAACACCAGTGGGCCGGACTGGATCAAGATTGCGCCGGCGCCTTCGAGAAGCTCGGCTTCATCGCCGATCCCGTCGATCGGCGTCGTCGGACCGGACTCCTCGTCGTGAAACATCGCGAGCGTGCCATCAAAGTAGGCGACGCTGACGTACGACACGCCCGTCAGCGGCGTGCCGTCCAGCGGCTGCCGCGCCGTCCCGATGACGCATCCCTGACCCGTGCCGTCGCCATTGCGTTCGTGTCGCGCGATAGCCACGCCGAGCACCTCGAGCACCTCTTGGTCGCTCACGAGCGTGCACGGGTCGACGACATCCGACGTGGTCGTCGTCGGGACCGGTCGGCAGAACTCGTCCATCGACATGCCGGTGAACGTGGCGACCTCGTTGGCCGACAGGCCGCTCGCCAGCGCGGCTGCAAACGGGGAGGCGAGGACGGCGGGTTGCGGGCCGACCGGATCGGTGTCCTCCGGGCACGCGCAGTCCCCGCCTGCGCGGGTGCAGAAGTACATCTCGTTGACGTCCTGGAGATCGACAGACTTGTCGGACAGGCGGAGGGTCCCCGTCGAGGTGACGTGGACCACGTCGGCAGCCGAGGCGACCGTAGCAATGCCGACGGCCAGCTTCGGTGCGTCGAGCGCGACGCTCGCGTCGTTCGCGACAGTCAGCTCGCGGATCGGAGGCGCGTCTGCAGTGATGCCCGGACCCACGATGTCCCAGTCGGCCCCGCGATCGCTGTCGCGGAAGTAACCGGATGGCCATGTCTGTTTCAGAGCGGGGCCATCCTGGGCTGCGGCCCATGCTGCTTCGGTGCTGCGGGCCACGAAGACACGGTCGACATGCGCCCACATCGCGTGCTCAGCCATCTCGAGTTGTGCGAACCAGCCGAACGCATCGTAGAGGCGTCCGGTCAAGGGCATGCTCGGCATGGTCAGGTACTCCTCCCAGAACTCGTCGAGCAGATCGCCCGTGAGGCCGGTGACGCCCCCGGCGGCTTCTGCTGCGGCCCAGAGCGCGGCCCCGTCGAGATACCACGATCCCTTTGCGTTGGCGTAGAACTCCTCCAGAGAGCCCCCCGGAACGGCCGTCGCCATTGGCGATCCAGTGGGTGTTGTGGAACTCGACGAACGCCGAGTTCTCGGTGCGGAGGTG
>JBDSDH010000231.1:0-15702 GCA_039920665.1 Ilumatobacteraceae bacterium | reverse complement strand
GCGAGCTGATCGAGAAGTACTTCTCGTCGTTCGTTGGCCAACTCGGCATCACGTTCGAGCGGCTGATGTCCATTGGCCAGCGCGCCGACGAGCCGGAAGAAACCAAGTTCAACATGGCGGTGATGGGCCTGCGGCTCGCCGCTCGGGCCAATGGCGTCGCAGCCTTGCACGGCGCCGTCAGCCGCGAGATGTTCAACGGTCTGTGGCCAACGGTGCCCGAGAACGAGGTGCCGATCGGTTCGATCACCAACGGCGTGCATGCCCACAGCTGGATCTCGCCGGAGATGGACCAGGTCTTGCGTCATGGCATCCATGGGGTGTGGGACGGCGCCGACGACGAGTCGTGGGCACGCGCCTACTCGATCGATCGCGGGGCCGTCTGGTCGGCGCGTTCGGCCGGGCGCGCTCGGCTCGTCGCCTGCGTCCGCGAGCGGATGGGCGACGGCATCCTCGATCCCGATGTGCTCACCATCGGCTTTGCCCGCCGATTCGCGACCTACAAGCGGGCCACGCTGCTGCTCTCGCGCCCCGAGCGGTTGAAGAAGTTGCTGCTCGACTCCGGCCGACCGGTGCAGTTCGTGTTCGCCGGCAAAGCCCACCCGGCCGATCAGCCCGGCAAGGAGATGATCCAGAACATCGAACGCTTCGCTCGTGAAGAAGACGTCCGGCACCGGTTCGTGTTCTTACCCGACTACGACATCGCTGTCGCCCGGATGATGTACCACGGCTGCGACGTGTGGCTCAACAACCCGCGTCGCCCTCAGGAGGCGTGCGGCACCAGCGGGATGAAGGCTGCGCTCAATGGAGCACTCAACTGCAGCATTCGCGACGGTTGGTGGGATGAATGGAGCGACGGCAACAACGGCTGGGACATTTCGTCGGCCGATGACGACCCGGACTCGGGCCGGCGCGACCAGCGTGAGGCAATGAGCCTGTTCGGGCTGCTCGAACAGGAGATCGCACCGCTGTTCTACGGCGATCTCGACGGGCGTGGTGTTCCGCAGGGATGGGTCGACAAGATGCTCCACAACTGGGCCACGCTCGGGCCCAAGGTCACCGCTTCTCGGATGGTCCGCGACTATGTGACCGAACTGTACGAACCGGCCGCAGCGGGAGCTCGAGCGGTGAATGCCGATCACGCAGCTCCGGCACGCGCGCTGGCAGCGTGGAAATCCAAGGTCCATGCCGAGTGGCCCGCGGTCCGCATCCTCAACCTCGACACCGACACCGCACCCGGCCGGGCCGGTGTCGCTCGCTCGGTGACGGCCAGCGTTGACCTCGGTGGCCTGGAGGCGCAGGACGTCACGGTGCAGGTGCTCCACGGACCGATCGATCTCGAGGGCAGCCTGATCGACGATGCCGTCGAGAAAGTCGCTCTCGCTCCGGTCGCCGATGGCACCTGGGCCGGCGACTACACGGTCTCCCAATCCGGCGCATATGGCCTCACCCTGCGGGTCCTGCCGACCAACCCGCTGCTCGCCAACCCGGTCGAGCTCGGCTTGGTCGCCTGGGCCTGAACCCTCGCTGACGGCGTCGATTCTGCGAGCCGGCTCGCCGCTGGTCACTGTCCGCCGCCGGCACGCCGCCGACCGCCATCCGACCGCCGACCGCTCGCCGCTGGTCTCTGTCCCCGACTGGCGGGTTCTGCGCCGGCCCCGAGCCGCCGAGGCGCTGGTTTCTGCGCCCTTGTTCCCGAAAAGCCCCATGCCAGGGTGGTTTCCGGGAACATGGGCGTCTTCTCCACCAGCTTGTACGCCCGTCGGGATCGCGAAACTTTTCGCGCCCTTGGTCCTGCGATGTCTCACCATTCGGTGTTCATCGGGGCCATGGGCGCGGCTCGTCCCGCACCGACCCGCCCGCACTGCCCGACCCGCCCGCACCGACCCATCCGCACTGCCCGCACTGCCCGACCCGTCCGCACCGCCCGCACCGTCCGTACCGTCCGCTGACGGCCTCGGGTCAGTTGCCGGTGAAGGCGGCCTTGCCGGGGCCGTGAGCGAGGAAGCTCTGCACCCCGACCTGGCTGTCGCTGCTGTGGAAGACCTCGGTGAACAGTCGCCGCTCGAGCAGCAGTCCGTCGGCCAACGTCATTGAGAGCCCCTGATCGATCGCCTGCTTGGCAAGTGACTGGGCGACACTCGCACCCTTGGCGACCTCGGCAGCGAGCGCCAAAGCCCGCTCGTGCAACTGGTCGGTCGCAACGACCTCGTCGGCGAGACCGATCCGGAGTGCTTCGTCGGCTTTGACCTGGCGGCCGGTCAGGCACAACTCCTTGGCCCGGCTCGCGCCGACGGTGCGAGCCAGCCGCTGCGTGCCGCCTCCACCGGGGATGATGCCGAGCAAGATTTCCGGCTGGCCGAACACCCCACGCTCGGCGACGATCCGGTAGTCGCACGCAAGCGCCAGTTCGCAACCGCCGCCGAGCGCATACCCGCTGACCGCAGCGATCACGAACCGGGGGATGTCGGCCACGGCGTCGAGAGCGCGGTGGAATCCCTCGGTGATCGCAGCGGCCTCGCCGGGTCCACCGAACTGGCTGATGTCGGCGCCAGCGGCGAAGAGACGCTCGCCGCCCGAGATCACCACCGCGCCGGGCGGATCCTCGGCCAGTTCCAGCGCAACCCGGTACAACCGGGCCAACAACTCCTGGGACAAGGCGTTGACCTTGGGGTTGTTGAGCGTGACCACGGCGACGCCGTCGTCGCGTCGTTCGAGCAGCACCAGTTCGTCGTTCTCAGCCATGACGACGACCCTAACTCCGGGCCACCGACGGTTCAGGCGTCGACCGCTGCGAGCAGGGTGTCTGCTGCAGACCACGGGTCGACGCTGTGGTCGACGACATCGCGCTGCAATTCGTCCCAACGCTCTCCGCCACACACGGCCATGGCGCGCTGTTCGAGTCGACGGGCGACGATGTCGCGCAGTTCGTCGCGAAGTCGTTGGGCGCGGCGAACGACCAGCGTGCCGTCGGTGGTGATGGCGTCGCGATGGGCCATGATCGCCGACCACAGTTCGTCGACACCGGTGCCGTCGAGACCAACCGTCGACACGATCGGCGGCCGCCACCCGTCGTGTTGGCGATCAGACAGGTCGAGCATCGATTCCAGGTCGTGGCGGGTCTGAGCCGCGCCCGGGCGGTCGGTCTTGTTGATCACGAACACATCCGCGATCTCCATCAACCCGGCCTTGGCGGCCTGGACCGCATCACCCCAACCGGGGTTGACGACGACCACGGTGGTGTCGGCCTTGCTGGCGATCTCGACCTCGACCTGGCCGACACCGACGGTTTCGATCAGGACCCAGGCGTGGCCAACGGCATCGAGCAGGCGGATCGCCTCGGGCGTCGACAGCGACAGCCCACCGAGATGACCACGGGTGGCCATCGAGCGGATGAACACTCCCGGGTCCGTCGAGTGGTCCTGCATCCGCACTCGGTCACCGAGGATCGCGCCACCGGTGAACGGCGACGACGGATCGATCGCAAGCACGGCAACCTCGGCCGAATTCGATCGCAGGTGTCCAATCACCGCCGAAGTAAGGGTGCTCTTGCCGGAACCGGGCGCACCCGTGATGCCGATCGTGTACGCCGCTCCGCTGTGTGGCGACGACAGCCGGCCAATGGTGCGAGCGGCATCGCCGCCGCGCTCGATCAGCGACAGCAGTCGTGCGAGCGCCGCACGTTCACCCGCACGAGCGGCGGTGAACAGATCGTCGACCGAGCGGTTGGCCACGTGTCGTTCCCGCGAGACGGGTCAGACCGCGACGACTTCGGTGACGCCATCGACACGGTCGCGCATGATCCGCTCGATACCGGCCTTCAACGTCTGCGTACTGGCCGGGCATGTCCCGCAGGCTCCGACCAGGCTGACCGTGACCACACCGCTGGCTTCGTCGACGTCTTTGAGCATGATGTCGCCGCCGTCGGCCTGCAGGGCTGGGCGGATGACTTCGATGCATTCTTCGACTTGAGTTCGCATGATGGTGGTGACTGCTCTCCGGTGGAGGACTCGGTGGATGAGATTGCCAAGCCTGGCCGACGCCCATTGAACCAGACAATCGGCGGAGGCGGCTGGGTAGGCTCGCCAACGATGAGAACAACCCATCGTCGTGTGTTCATTCCCGCTGTGACGCTTGCCCCTCTGACCGCCATCATGATCCTGGACGTCGGCTGATCGCGAGGAGAATCCGATGATACTGCTTGCACACCAAGGCGGTTGGGACGAAGCGCTGCTCGTCGCTGGCCCACTGCTCGCGATCGTCGGCCTGTTGTGGCTGGCCAAGCGGCGCGCCGACAAGATCCCGCAATCTCCGACTGGATCTGGGACTGGATCTTCGACACCACCAGACGGGCCGCCGGCGGACGGTCTCCCCAAGTCCTGACCGCTATCGGCGCTCGATGTCGGCGCCGAGCGCACTGAGACGCCCGACGAGATCGTCGTACCCGCGATCGATGTGCGAGATCTCGCTGATGACGGTCTCACCGTCAGCCGCAATGCCGGCGACGACGAGCGCAGCCCCGGCCCGAATGTCGGGTGCCCGAACCGGAGCGCCCGACAGGCTTGGCACGCCGCGCACGACAGCGTGGTGGCCGTCGGTGCTGATGTTGGCTCCGAGTCGGCGCAACTCTTCGACGTAGCGGAATCGACCCGGGTAGAGATTCTCGGTGACGATGCCGACGCCCGAAGCGACACACAGCATCGTCGTGATCAGTGGCTTGTAGTCGGTAGCGATGCCGGGATACGGCAACGTCGCAACGTCGATCGAACGCATTCTCTCTGGAGCGATGACGTGCATCCCGTTCTCGGTCGGCTCGAAGATCAGGCCCATGTCGCTGAACCGCCGCAACAGCGTCTCCATGTGTTGCGGGCGGGCGTTGTGGAGCGTGATCGAGCCACCCGTGATCGCTGCCGCGGCGATGTACGTCGCAGCCTGGATCCGGTCGGGGACGACCTCGTGGGTGACCGGGCGCAAGCTGCCCGGTTCGACGCCGTGGATGATCAGCGTCGACGAACCGACGCCTTCGATCTCGGCGCCCATCGCGACCAGGAAGTTGCAGAGGTCCGTGATCTCGGGCTCACGGGCCGCATTGTCGATCCGGGTCGTGCCCTTCGCGTAGACCGCGGCGGTGAGAATGTTCTCGGTGGCGCCAACGCTCGGGAAGTCGAACGTGATGTCGGCACCCCACAGGCGGTCGGCGTGGGCCTCGACGTAACCGTGGTTGATCTCGAATGTCGCGCCCATTGCCTGCAGCCCATCGAGGTGCATGTTGATGGGACGGCTGCCGAAGTTGTCACCGCCGGGAAGAGACAACTTGACCCGACCACATCGGGTCAGCAGCGGACCGAGCACGTTGATCGAGGCCCGGATCCGTTCGACCAGTTCGTACGGCGCAACCGGTGTGATGTGGCCGTGGTTGGTCAGTTGCAGCACCCGTGATTCGGTGGGATGCCACGAGGTGGTGACACCGATCGCAGCGAGCAGATCACCCATGATCGCGACGTCGACGATGTCGGGGACGTTGGTGAGTGTCGTGGTGCCATCGGTGAGCAGCGTGGTGGCCATCAACTTGAGCACGGAGTTCTTCGCCCCGGGGACGCTGACCGAACCACTGAGCGGCTTGCTCCGACGCGCGACGATCTGCTCGGCCTCCGATTCCATAGCTGTCAGTATGCTCCGAATGTGGCCGGGACGAAGCGCATCACCCGCGACGTGCCCGCTGACCCGATCACCCGGGCGAGCCTGCTCGAGCCCCGTGACGACTTCGTCCAGGAAGTCGGCCTCGAGGTCGATGACACCGACCCGAATCGTCTGACCAGCCGGTTCTCCCAATCCGAAGGTGCCTTCACCCGTTACGAACGGGTCGTGGTCGACGACGGCACGACGCTGCACGAAACGACCGAATACCGGCTCGAGATTCCCTGGTTCCGGTGGCTGTTCGCGTGGCCGGTGAAGCGAACCCTGCAGCGTGGCCGAGCCAGCACCGCACCTGGTGTGCAGCCATGGTGGGCCCCCCCGGATCGGCTCGATCCCCGCCAGGCCATGCTGCTCGGCCTGCTCGCTGCCGCCTCGATGAGCGGCGCCTTCACGAACACCCTGTTCACCCAGACCGTCAACTACGCAGCCAAGGACTTCGAGATCGGCAAGTTCGGCCAGGGCGTCGGCGGCGTCGTGGTGCGGGCCGGCATCGTGTTCGCGCTGCCGATCGCGTTCCTCGCCGACCGGGTCGGACGAAGACGGATGATCGTGCTCGCCGCCTGGTTGGCGCCGATCATCTCATCGCTCGGCGCCTTGGCCCCGAACTTCCCGGTGCTCGTCGGGACCCAGGCACTCGGCCGGCCGATGGGTCTCGCCCTCGATCTGTTGGTCGCCGTCGCGGCGGCCGAAGAGATGCCGCGCAACAGCCGCGCCTACGCGCTGAGCGTGCTCGCGATGGCCAGTGGACTCGGCGCCGGCATCGCGGTGATGGGTCTCCCCCTCGCCGACCTCGGTGTGGCCGGCTGGCGACTCGTCTACCTGCTCGCACTGATCTGGCTGGTCGTCGCGTACGACATGCGGCGACGGGTGCCCGAGACCCGACGGTTCGAGAAGCCACACATCATCGCCCCACCGATCAACCGGATCCGATTCGCCCAGATCGCAGCGGTGTCGTTCTTCGCCAATGTGTTCGTCGCGCCCGCATCGTTCTTCCAGAATCGCTATCTGGATGAGATCCGAGGATTGTCGGCAACCGGAGTCACGATCTTCACCATCGCAACGGCGACACCGGCCGCACTCGGGTTCGTCGTCGGTGGCCGCCTGGCCGACGTCCACGGACGAAAACGGCTGCTCGTGGCAGCGATACCACTCAGCACTGCGCTGCTGGTCTGGTCGTTCAGCACGGCCGGGATCGGCCTGTGGCTCGGCGCTTTTGGTGCCGGCTTCACCGGCGGCATTGCGTACCCGGCGTTCGCCGTCTACCGGACCGAGATGTTTCCGACCGGCAACCGAGGCCGGGCGGCCGGGTTGATCACGACCTCAGCCCTGATCGGCGGATCGTTCGGTCTACTCGCCAGCGGCCAACTGCTCGACAGCGGGTGGAGCTACGGCAAGACGATGGCGCTGATGGCACTCGGCGAGGTGATCGCGGTCTTCATCATCCTCACCCGCTACCCCGAGACCGCCCACAAGGACCTCGACGAACTCAACCCCGAACCGTCCGTCATGGCCATCCCGCCGCCAATCTGATCGTGCGTCCATGATCACCGCTGGCAGCACATGTTGCATCGGGCGCAACATTTCGCTGCCAACTCTGATTGATTTCCTTCTACTCAGACGGTCGGTAACCAGGAGATCACGGCATCGGCGATGGCTTGGTCACAGCCTTTGAGGTCGTGGCCCTTGCCGTCGATCCAGACATGGGTGACCGGCCCAGGGATCGTCGCCGTCCAGGGCAACAATTCGTCGGGCGTACCGAACGCATCGCGGGTCCCGCTGATGAACAGGCATGGCAGATCGAGACGCGGCAGGTGTTCGGTGCGCAGCTTGTCCGGCTTCCCCGGCGGATGCAGCGGGTACGAGATCAGCACCAACCCGGCTGCGGGCACGGCGGGTGCGGCATCTGCATCGGCGACCGGTGCTGAGCCGACCGGAGGCTCGCCGGCAACGGCGATCGAGCACATCCGCCCGCCCATCGAGCGGCCGCCCATCACAACGTTGGCGGTCGTGGTCGTGAGCGAGGAAGCGAAGTCGGCGGCTTCGGCGCGCACCGCATCGAGCAGTACCGGTGCCCGGTCGGGAGCCCGCTTGCCCGCCTTGCGGTAGGCGAAGTCGGCCCGTCGAACAGGCAGCGGCGCAAGCGCAGCTTCGAGCAGGACGAGCGACGAATGGTTGCTGTCGGTCCCTGCGCCGGGGTAGAGGAGCACACCTTTGACAGTGCGGGTCGTTTTCACCAACGGTTCCCTTCTCGTGGGTGGTGGCGGCGTCAGGCCAGCAGGATCCGGCGAGCCTCGCCGAGATCGCCGATCGCCTTGCTCGCGACCACCTCGTCACCGCCGTGGTCGGGGTGCACGATCCGCAGCCGATCTCGGTAGGCCGCCATGACGTCTTTCTTGGTGACCTTGCCGGTGCCGAGCGGAAAGCCGAAGATGTCGAGCGCCCACGCGCGGGGATCGGCCATGGCGGCCAATGTGGTCGAAGCACTGCCGGCGAGGTGGGCGATGAACGACGGGCCGATCGGCCCACTCCAGCGCATTGCTTTCTGGATCACCGGGATCAGCGCATGGCGTCCGGCACCGTCGAGCCGTTCGATCGCATAGATCGCACCGAGCACCTGCACCAGCCCACTGCCGTTGCTGTCGAAGCTGAAGTGAACGTTCTCGCCCTCGCCCTCAAGTCGGTGACGGCTGACACCGAGACCGTGGCGGTCGACCTGGAACCGATGGCGCAGACGCGGCTGGACGATGCGCTCGCCACGATCGACCTGACCGAGCAGCCGGTGCACATCGGTCACGTAGTCCTCGTCGACGTCGTCGAGGTGGTGAGCGATGACGGCGCCGAGCAGCAACCCACCGAAACCGGGCGCCGGATCGACGGGCAGGATCAGGTTGCCGAGCGACACCCGACGAGTCGGGGTGACCGGCCGCGAGTGCCAGACCTCGAGTTCGGCGAGCAGCATCAGTCGGCGCAGGACATGGGACGGCGGGAGCAGTCGCTCAGATCAGTGGACGGAGCAGGTCGTGGAGATCGCCTGCGATCGCAGTCGCCGGATCGATCTCGTTGCCGTCGTCGTCATAGGTCACCTCGACCAGCGGATCGCGTTCCTCGACCAGCGCATCGGCGAGCTCCTCAGCGAACTCGCACGCCCGCCGCCAGACCCGCAGTTCGACACCGCGGGGTGGTCGGTTGGGGTCGGCCACCGCCAACGCCTCGAGCAACCGCTCGAGACCGTCGGGATCGCGGGCATCCTTGCGCAGTCGTTGTCCGGCGATGAAGAAGCTGTTGAGGCTCTCGAACGGCAACTCGTCACCGTCGGGGCCATCATTGATCACAGGGATCACGGCACCGGATTCGATGTCGTCGAGGATGGTGTCGACGTGCTCTTCGTCGGTGGTCGGTACGAGCAGCACGGTCTCTTCCCACCGGAACGGGATGTTGGCCGCGTGCAGCTGGTCGTCGACGAACGTGCGCTCGGGCTCGTGCCAGTCGGCGAGGTCGTACTCGGTGAGCGTCTCGTCGTCGGCGATCACGCGCAGCTCGACCGGCTCGCCATCTTCGATCTCGTCCACCACGACGCTGCCGGTGCCCTTGCCGATGATGCCGAGCCGCTGTTCGACATCGGCGAACACCGAGTCGGTGGCATCTTCGAATGCTTCCGGCACCACGAGCTCGGTGCCTTCCCAACCATGAGGAATCTCGGAGTCGGCCAACGCTGCCGCCAGCTCGGCTTGCTGGTCGAAGTCCCACTCGGACAGGTCGTAATAGACCTTCGATGCATCTTCTTCGTCGGGATTCCACTCGGTCACGACGCGACCCTATCGTCAGCTGTTGGGCACATACTCCTGCAAGAACGCGCCGATCCGGCGGTATTCGTCGAGCTGATTGAGCGGCTGGCGGAAGCCATGGCCCTCACCTTCGTAGACGCAGAGTTCGACCAATCCACCCGCTTCGACGATCCGGGTCGCGAGATTGCGACTCTGCTCGATGGGCACGACCGCGTCGGCATCACCGTGCAGCACGAGCAGCGGCGTGCGAATGCGCGAGGCAAACGTCACGGGCGACCGATCGACGTATGTCGCCAGATCGTTCGCCGACGCCGGGAGCGGCGCAACGAGATGATGGGTGTAGTGGCGCTCGAAGCGGTGGCTGCGTTCGGCCATGTCGATCAGGTCGGTGACCGGGTACGAGACGACAGCGGCGCCCGCCAGATCGGGTGCTTCGGCCAGCAGGCCCAACACCGTGAAGCCACCCGCCGATCCCCCCATCATCGCGGTGCGAGTCGGATGGCCCCAGCCGTTGCGCTGGGCGTGCTCGACGAAGTCGATCGTGTCGGAGACATCGAGATCACCCCATCGGCCGTTCATCGCCTGCTGGTAGGCACGACCATGGCCCGTGGAGCCACGGTGATCCGGCACCAGAACGTTCCAGCCTCGGCTGCGCCAGTAGGCGATGCGAGGCATGAACGCCACCTGCCACTGATCGGTCGGACCGCCATGGAGCCAACACAGCAGCCGATCGGTGGGCTCGTCGGCCCTGAACAATCGAGCGAACAATGTCGCGCCATCGCGCGCCGTGACCTCGACCGGTTCCGGTTCGGCGAGTGGCTCGGATTCCCACCCACTCACCGGGCCGACATCCACCGTCGATCGCGGCCACGTGTCACGATCGACGACCGACGCGTCGTAGATCACGATCTGGGTCGGGGTCTTGGCACCGGTCCGCATCGCCGCCAACGAGTCGCCGTGCCACGAGAGTTGGCCGTGCACACCACGAGCGATCTCTCGAACCGTCCGAGTCGCTACATCGGCGACGCAGAGCCGACCGAACCCACCCTCGTTGCGAGCGAAGGCGACATGGGTCCCATCGGGCGACATCGCAAAACTGCGTTGGCCGAAACCCCAGGTGGGGTCGGCGTGTTCGAACGGTTCGTCGATCAACGGCTCATCACCGAGCCAGACGTTGTTCCATCCGGTGTCGTCGCGAACGCAGAGCGCGACACCATCGGGCGTGGCTCGTGGCTGCTGGAGTGCGCCGTTGGGCCGGAAGGAATCGTTGACCGTGCCGTCAAAGGTGATCCGCTGCACGCGCGCCGAATCCCAGGCCATGTCCGGAATGTTCCATGCCTGCCAGACCACGGCCGTTCCGCATGGGGTGACGTAGGGGTCGAAGCAGAAGTCTGCAGCCCCGTCGTCGAGCCGTCGCGGTGACGAACCGTCGAACGACTGGAACCACACGTCGGCCTGATCGAGGACGTACACCACGCCGTCGCTCGTAGGAGTCACCATGGGTCCCTGGGCAGTGCGATCCGGTCCGTGTTCGGTGAGCCGACGGACCTGACCGCCCGGCACCGGTTGCAACCAAAGATTGCCGTCGGCGCCGCAGTACACAACAGCTTCCGAGTCCGGCGTCCAACACCAGCAGCCGCCACCGAGACCACGTCCGGGACGTGGATGCGGATACGCGGTCAACTGGCGGGGAGTCGAGCCATCCAGATTCGACAGCATCAACGCGGCCCCGCCGGCCGTCGACTTGGCGTACACCAGCATCGTGCCGTCCGGCGACAATCTCGGCTCGGTGAGGTCTCTGCCCCCGATGCACCGTTCAGCCGAGATCGCTCGCACCCGCTCGAATGTATCCACGTTCTCGTCATCTCCGATATTCGGTTGCGGCCTGCCAGCCGACGATGACAAGGTCTCACACGGCTTCACCCGAAGCCCCGAACGCAGAGGAGGTGACGCCATGTCGAAGGATCTGATTCCAGCCATCCGTGGCGATGCCGGCGCGTTCGGCACTGTCGTCTGCTGACCGGCCCACCCGCCGCCCACGCAGCGGTCATCGAGCGGCACTGCTCGGACCGGTTGTCGGCGACCGCCGTCTCGACGCTCCGCGTGGCTCGTGCTCGACCGGTTCGCTTTCTCATCTCGTCCGCCTCGGCGCGCACCCCCGGCGGCGTCATCTGCAGCAGTCGCACCGAGCCACTTCCCACACCAGCAATTCTCATCACAACCCTGAAAGGGCCGTCATGCACGGTTTCAGCAATCCCATCCTTGTCCAGCAGATGCTCGCGGACCGTCGCGAATGTCTCATTCGTGATTTCCACCGCGATGTCGATCACAGCCGACTGTTCCGCGAGCGGAAACGATCGAGTGCTCGCCAACGAATGCCGTAGCGGCCCACACCGCAGAGCCCATCTTGCACCCAGTCGCCCCGCCACGATCACCTCCGACGTCCTCTCATCGTCGGGGAGGGCCAGCGCCGGCGAACCGAGCACTATGGTGTCGGGATATGTCCAACGTGCAGAAACCCGACCGCAACCTGGCGCTCGAACTCGTCCGAGTCACCGAATCCGCAGCCCTCGCTGCTTCTCGGTGGGTCGGACGAGGTGACAAGAACGGCGCCGACGGTGCAGCCGTCGAAGCAATGCGGACCGTGCTCGCGTCCGTGCAGATGGACGGCGTGGTCGTCATCGGAGAGGGCGAGAAGGACGAAGCGCCGATGCTGTTCAACGGCGAGAAGATCGGCGATGGCACGCCACCGAAAACCGACATCGCGGTCGATCCGATCGACGGCACCACCCTCACCGCGCTCGGCAAGGACAACGCGCTGGCCGTGATCGCAGTGAGCGAACGGGGTACGATGTTCAACCCCGGACCGTGTGTGTACATGGAGAAGATCGCAGTTGGCCCCGATGCCGCCGGAGCGATCGACATCACTGCGACACCGACCCAGAACCTGCGCTGGGTTGCCAAAGCCAAGCGCACCAGCATGCGCGACCTCACCGTGATGATCCTCGATCGGCCCCGTCACCAAGGCCTGATCGAAGAGGTCCGGGCCACTGGTGCTCGCATCCGGCTGATCGGCGACGGCGACATCTTCGGAGCGATCGCGACCTGCTGGCCCGACGCCGGAATCGACGTGTTGATGGGCATCGGCGGCACCCCCGAAGGTGTCGTGTCCGCCGCTGCACTGAAATGCATGGGCGGCGAGATCCAGGGTCGGCTCTATCCGCGCAACGACGACGAGCGCGCTGCTGCTGTTGCTGCGGGCTATGACCTCGACCGAGTCCTGACGACGTCAGATCTCGTCGAGGGCGACAACTGCTTCTTCGCCGCCACGGGCATCACCAACGGTGCGCTCTTGCGCGGCGTGCGCTACGACCACCTCGGCGCCCACACCCAGTCGCTCGTCACCCGCAGCCGCAGCGGCACGGTTCGTTTGGTCGAGGCCCACCACAAGATCGACAAGCTCAAGAACTACGCCAGCGTCGACTACGCCTGAACCACTCCGCCTGACCGCCGAAAGCGATGATTCGACGGCGCGTTCAGCGCTGCACGATCCGGCTGAGATATCGAGTGATCGTGCGCGGAGTGATTCCGGTCGCGATCGACATCCCCTTGTAGAGCGCACCAGGAATCGACAGGGCCTTGCCTTTGGCGACATCGGCCAACCCGCCACCGGCCACGTCCTCGACCGGGATCCATGCGAACGCCGGATAGCTCGACGCGTATGCATCGCTGTTGCTGACGCTCTGGAACTCGGTCTTGGTCAATCCCGGGCACAGCGCGGTCACGTGCACCCCGGTGCCACGCGCTTCTTCGTGCAGGCTTTCGGTGAGGTTGGTGACGTAGGCCTTCGTCGCTGCGTACACCGCGAGCTTCGGCGCGGGCTGGAAGCTGGCCATGCTGCTGACGTTGAGCAGATAGCCACGACTGCGCGGGATCATCACTCGCAGGGCGACATGGGACAGTCGGGTCAGTGCTTGGATGTTGAGCCCGATCTCGTCGTGGAGCCGGTCCGGATCGATGTCGTGAAACATCCCGGACGTGCCGAACCCGGCGTTGTTGACCACGAGATCGATCGGGTTGTCGTCACTCTCGACCCGGGCCACGACCGCCGCCAGACCGTCGGAATCATTGAGGTCGGCGGTGAGCACCTCGAAACCGTTGAAGCGATCAGCCAACGCCTGCAGGCGGTCTCCGCGTCGGGCGACGAGCACCACCGGCACGCCGGCAGCGCCCAACAGTTCGGCCATCGTCGCTCCGATCCCGCTGGAGGCGCCGGTGATCAATGCACGTTGGAACGGATAGCTCGTCATCGCGAGCGACCCTACCGCCCGCCGCCGCTCAGCCGATCGGCACGACGGCCGTGAACGACACGTCGTCGAAGTCGTTGTAGCGAGCCGTGACCGTCAGGGTCCATTTGGCGGCGTACGGGAACGTCGCTTCGTAGGCCGTGAAGTGACCGGCACCGCTGCGACTGATTGCGATTTGGATCGGGGCCACATCTCGGCTCGGGTCGCTGATCGCGACGGTGACATCGTCGGGCTGGTTGAGGCTGCTGGCGGCATCCGAGAGATAGATGTGCATCTCGTTCGACCCGACCCGGCCGGGATCGACCGTGATCGAGGCCAGATAGTCGCCGTCGATCAACTGGGTCGAGAACGGCTTACCGGCACTGGCCGCTGACGGGTTGGAAGCCATCAACAGCGATGTGGTCACGACAATGACAAGTGCGATCACCACTTCGATCGCGATCGCCCGGCGCAAGCGGGCGACGTCGGTCACGACCGCTGCTGCATCATCGCCTGCGGCGCCATCGGGATCGGCAACGGAATCGGGATCGGGATCGGCAACGGCACCGGCATCAGAACGCTCGGCGCGGATCAGGCGGCCCTGCACCAACTTGCGGCTGAGGCTGGCGACGGCCAGCAGCAGCATCACCAGCGCGACCTTCCAGATCAGCAGCGTTCCGTAGCTGGTACTGGTGAGCGCAGTCCACGACCCGAGTTGGCGGAACGACTGCACGACGCCGCTGACGATGACCACGCCGATCATCGCCAGGGCCAGGTTCGAGAACCGGCGAACACCACTGATTCCAGCGGTGCCGAGACCGAGCAACAGCATCACCAGCCCTCCGAGCCAGACCGCCATGCCACCCACATGCAGGGCGGTTGCGCCGATCGCGACCGGGACCCAGCGACCAGCCGCGCCGTGACCACCGTACGCCGATGCGACCCCCACCGCGAGTGTCGCGATCACGGTCGCGACCTTCCACCACATCGCCGAACGGCGGGCGACGGTGAACGTCAGGCCCAGACCCGCCATGCCGATGATCAGGGCCCGCACGACCCAACCGGTGCCGATCCGCGAATCCCCTGCGGTTCTCCATGCATCGCCGTCGAACAACACGCTGAGCGACCGACCGGTGGCGTAGCCGACTTCCAGTGGGAGCTGAATCAGCCCGAACACCATTCCGGCGATCGAACTTGCGATGAGTGCGATCCTGATTCGCCGAGAAGGATCGACGATCCCGAACGCGATCACGACGAGGCCGCCGAACACCACGGCCATCGCCGCGATCACCACTCCCCTGCTGATCGCCAGGCCGATTCCTGCCGGTCGCCCAGTGTGATCGCTGCCGATGATCTGGTCGAGTATCCCCGCCTGCAGATTCGAGGTCGAGCCGACTTGGAATGTGAACGCGCTGTGGATCGGATGGCCGTCGTCCGAGACGACGCGCCAGTCGACGACATAGGAACCGTTGGTGAGGCTCGGGATGTCGACCTGCACCTGTGCTGATGTCCCGCCCGGATGTTCTGCTGCGCCGATGTCGATCGAGTTGCCACGGCCATCGAACAGTCGCACGGCACCCAGGCTGATCACGATTGGTTCGCTGAACGTCAGCGTGACGACATCGGGCGCAGCGTCGAGTACGGAGCCGGCAGGGGGATCCGTCGACAGCAACTCGGCGTGGGCAAGCGCCGGCGATACCGAGAAACCGAGCACCGACACGATCGCCAGCAGCCCGACGAGCAGCAGCCGTCGCATCCGGTGCGGCTGATGTGGCCGGTCGCGGGGCGAGTCCGGCGAGTCCGGCGAGTTCGGCGAGTTCGGCGAGTCGGCGGAAATGACGCCCATGTTCCCGGAAACCTCCATGGCACCGGGGTTTTCGGGAACATGGGTGCAGAAACCACCACGGCTACTCGACACGATCAGGCTCCTTGGATGC
>JBDSDH010000230.1:0-34845 GCA_039920665.1 Ilumatobacteraceae bacterium | reverse complement strand
TCGTCTTGGAAGACCAGGAATGCTGCATCGCCATTGGTCTCACTGGCGGTCCAGATGGAGCGCAACGATGGTGCGGCGTTGATGTAGACACGCAACTCCTCGCCGCCGACGACTGCCGGCCCGATCTCGAATGGACCGCCCGGTCCGGTCAGTTGGGCGAGGGCTTCATCACGGGTTGCCATCCGCGGACGGTACCCGAACCAGCACAGCCAGCAGCGAGCCGAAGAGCACAACGACCGCACCGATGAAGGTGGTTCGTGGTGCATCCGAAATCTGGATCCCTCTGGCCTCGGGCGCCGCGAACGCAACCGCCCCTCCGATCGCTCCGGCATACAGGGCGCCGATCGAGGCGACCGCCGCGCCGATCGACCGCCAGCCCCACCAGACCAGGACGACACCGATCGTCAACAGCAGAGGCATCACCGGCCACGACCGAACGATGGTGCGCGTCGGACCGTTGGGCACGAAGCCGAGACGTTGCACGACCCCGAGCAGCTCGAAACTCGACCGACCGTGACGACCCGAGTTGAGCCAACTCAAGAATGATCCAACGACTGCGACGACCGTGCCCACCGTCATGGTGAACGGCGCGATGTGCAATTTCCACATCGACGGGTTGGATTGCAGCGCCACGGGACACAGCCTAAGTTGCTCCGATGGTGTTCGACTGTGCGTGCTCGTGTCTGTGATGCCCAGGTCTTCCACCCGTGCCCCGCGGGCGATGGTTGCGTCTGCTGATCAGCTTGCGACGCAGGCGGGCATGGCAGTCTTGGCCCAGGGAGGCAATGCGGTCGACGCCGCAATCGCGACGAACGCAGCGATCGCCGTGACGGCACCACACCTCTGCGGAATGGGCGGTGACCTGTTCGCACTCGTCCACACCGGCAACGGCGACGGTGACCGCGAGGTGGTTGCACTGAATGCGAGCGGCAAAGCGGGATCGGGCGCCGACGCGGCTGCGCTGCGCGCCGAGGGCCGCACGGAGATGCCGTTCCGACACGACATCCGCGCGGTCACCGTGCCGGGTTGTGTCGATGGTTGGGCGCAACTCCACGAACACTTCGCCCGGTTGCCGATGGCCGATCTGCTCGCACCGGCGATCCGGCTCGCCGAAGAAGGCTTCCCCGCCTCGCCGCTGTTGGTCGCATCGCTCGGATTGGCCGACGAACAGGCTCGCGCGAATCTCCGTGAACTGGCCGGCCAGGCCCTCCGTCCGGGAGATCGGGTCCGCCGTCCGGGAGCTGCACGAGCGTTGCGAGCGATCGCCGAACTTGGCCGCGACGGGTTCTATCGGGGAGAGTTCGGCGTTGGTCTGCGGCAACTCGGCAACGGGTTGTACAGCGAGAACGACCTCGCCAAGCCAGCGGCAATCTGGACCGAACCGATTCACCAGCACGCATTCGGGACCACCATCCATTCGATGCCTCCCAACTCGCAGGGCTATCTGCTGCTCGGCGCTGCAGGCCTGGCCGATCAACTCGATCTGCCCGCCGATCCCGACAATCCGATGTGGGCGCATCTGCTGATCGAGGCTGCGACCGCTGCTGGCCACGATCGTCCGCGGGTGTTGCATCAGGATGCGAACGGCGCGGCGCTGGTCGAGCAGATCATCGCCCGGTTGCCGACCATCGATCGCCAGCGTGCCAGCCGGCAGGCTGTCCCCACCATCGACGGTGACACCACCTATCTGTGCACGGTCGATCACCAGCGGATGGGGGTGTCGCTGATCCAGTCGAACGCATCCGGGTTCGGATCGTGGTTGGTCGAGCCCAACACCCAGATCAACCTCCACAACCGAGGTCTCGGGTTCAGCATCGAGGCCGGTCACCGGGCCGAGCTCGGTCCCGGCAGACGGCCTCCGCACACGCTCACGCCGGCGATCGCGACCCATGACGACGCAACGCTGGCGTGTGTCTTCGGCACGATGGGCGGCGATGCCCAGCCGCAAATACTCCTCCAGCTCGCTGCGCGACTGTTCCTCCACGGTCAGAGTCCGGCGGTTGCGATCAACGCTGGAAGATGGGCGCTTCGTGGACCGGCGAACGGGTTCGACACCTGGAAGGCCGGGGGCGGGCCACATGTGATCGTCGAGGGTCAGTCATCTGCCGAGTGGCCGGCAGGTCTGGCCGAACGCGGTCACGAGGTGTACGTGACGGCGCCGTTCGACAGCGGATACGGGCACGCCCATGCGATCGTCGTCGACGATTCGGACATGCTCGTCGGGGCGGCCGATCCGCGGACCCTGATCGGCTCTGTTGCCGGATTGTGAATCCTGATCGACCGTGACCACGGACCGCTGACCGACCGCACACGCACCGGTACGCTCGCCCGATGCGCGTCGATTCCAACTTTTTCTGCACCGTTCCGATGCCGGATGCCGGCGACCCGGCCGTCGCCCCCACGTCGCGGCGGTACGGCAACGACGCAGTGATCGAGTGCTACGAAAATCTGATCGACTGGGCCAAAACAGCCGACTCGCTCGGTTTCGACACGATGTGGCTCACCGAGCATCACTTCCAGCACGAGGGGTACGAGGTTCTCCCGAACCTGATCCAATTCGGTCTGCACCTGTCGCATCTGACCCAGGACCTGCGTTTCGGCCAGATGTTCAACGTGGTCCCGCAATGGCATCCACTCCGACTCGCCGAAGACTTCGCGCTGGCTGACATCCTCAGCGGTGGCCGGATGGAGTTCGGAGTCGGTCGCGGCACCGTGCCTCGTGAGGCATGGGCGCTGGGCACCGTCGTGGCGAGCGGCGACAACGCGATGAGCGCCGAGCACGACCGGATCAACCGAGAGATCTTCGAGGAGTCGATGGAGATCATCAAGACCGCGTGGTACAACGAGTCGTTCAGCTACCGCGGCAAGCAGTTCGTGCTGCCGCCCGACGATGTGCCCGATCGCGGCAGCATGGTCGACCATCTGACGTTGATCCCCAAGCCTCGACGGGTCGTCGACATCTACCAGCCGGTCACGTCACCGGAGACGATCGAGTACGTCCCACGCGCCGGGCACAAAGCGGTGTACTGGTTGCAGAACGCAGACAGTCAAAAGCATAAGTGGGACCGGTACGCCGAGATCCGTGACGAGATGGGCGATCCGGTGCTGCCCGGCCAAGACCGCTGCCTGGTGCTCAACCTGCATGTCGGGCGCTCCCGCGAGGCAGCGATGGTCAAGGGCAAGCCCGGCCACGACGAGTTCAACAAGTTCCTGTCCCCCTACGGACGGTTCAGCAGCTACCGCAATCCCGATGGATCCAAGGTTGCATTCGACCACTGCCCCACCGTCGAGGAGAGCAACGCCCAGAAGATCCAGATCATCGGCTCGATCGACGACGCGGTCGATGCGATCGGGTACTGGCGAGACCTGCTCGACCTGCAGCACATCTGCTTCTTCTTCGACTACCCGGGGCTGACCCGTGAGGACATGAACGAGCAGATCCATCTCGTCGCCGAGGAAGTGTTCCCCAGGCTCGGGGAGACGATCGATCGCCGCCCGCTCACCGGATCGCCGCTCCGCTGACCATGCTGCTCACCAACGCCATCAGTGTCGAGGGAAGCGAGATCGACGTTCGCGTGATCGGAGAGTCGATCGCCGCGGTCGCACCGGCGGGCACGCTCGTTGCCACCGCGGACGAGACCGTCGTCGATCTCGATCGACGCCTGCTGACCCCGGCATTCGCTGAACCTCACGCTCACCTCGACAAAGCATTCCTGTCCGAGCGAGTCGTCAACCCGACCGGCGATCTGATGGGTGCGATCCTCGCGATGCGTGCCAGCCGAGACCTGATCACCTTCGACGACACCGTCGATCGAGCCGAGCGAGCAGTCCGGCTGATGGTGGCCAACGGCGTGACGCTCATCCGCAGCCATGCCGACACGACCATCGAGAACGGCTTGATGTCGGTACAGGCGTTGGCCGAGGTGCGCCGACGGGTGGCCGACATCTGCGACCTCCAGATCGTGTCGCTCGCCAGTTGGCCAATCACGGGCGAGGCCGGAGCGGCCGGTCGAGCACTGCTGCGCGAAGCATTGTCGGCCGGCGCCGATCTCATCGGCGGGTGCCCGCATCTCGACTCCGACATCGCCGCCGCCAACGAGGTTCTGCTCGGCATTGCCGGCGAGTTCGGTCGCAACATCGACCTGCACACCGACGAAACGCTGGACCCGGCGATCCTCGGACTGGCCGACCTGGCCCGCCGGGTGATCGCCTCTGGGTTCGAACACCAGGTGACGGCGAGCCATTGCGTGAGCCTGTCGATGCAAACCGAGGCCCGCCAGCGCGAAGTCGCCGAGTCCGTCGCGACAGCCGGCGTCAACATCGTTGCGTTACCCCAAACCAACTTGTTCCTGCAGGGCCGAGAGCACCAGACGGCAATGCCTCGCGGCGTGACCGCCGTGAAGGCTTTGCGGGAAGCCGGCGCAACCGTGTGCGCAGGTGCTGACAACCTGCAGGATCCGTTCAATCCGGTCGGCCGCGGCGACCCGATGGAAACGGCGGGTCTGATGATCATGGCTGCACACCTGCTGCCCCAGGCCGCCTACGACTCGGTTTCGGTCGACGTCGTCCGAACCCTCACCGGCCATCGGCCGAGTCTGGCGACAGGCGAACGCGCCGATCTCGTCGCGATTCGGGCCGCATCGGCACGGGAAGCGATCGCGTTCGGCCCCCCGGCCCGCATCGTGATCCATCGAGGGCGAATCGTGTCCGGCCCGGTCGACGTCGTTCCGACGCCGTGAAATCCCGTGGAAACAGTTCGGAGGATTCTGAAACGAACTGTTCACGGTTGGCAGACGGTCGGAGCCGACCCCGAGGTCTAGGATTGGCGGGACATGGGGAGCGAAGGAACAGTTCACACATCCGGCTCGGGCCGTCTCGCCGGCAGACGGGTCGTCATCACCGGGGCCGCTCGTGGTATCGGCGCGCAGATCGCAACCAGGTTTCGCAGCGAAGGCGCTGCACTGGTGTTGCTTGACGTTGCCGATGACGAGGTCCGGGTCCTGGCCAAGTCGCTGGAGGCGGAATCGGTCGTCGTCGACTTGTCCGACGCAGCCGCGACAGCAGCCGCCACTGCCGAGGCCATCGAGGTGCTCGGAGGGGTCGATATTCTCGTCAACAACGCCGGGATCTTGAAGATGGCGCCGATTCTGGAGATGACCGTCGAGAACTGGGACCTCACGTTCGACATCAATGTGCGGGCGATGTTCGTCACCACCCAGGTCGCCGGCCGGGTCATGCGCGAACAGCCGATCGTGGGTCATCGGCGGGGCACCATTGTCAACATGGCGAGCATGGGCGGCAAGCTCGGCTCCCCCAACCAGGCCCACTACGCCGCGTCCAAAGCAGCGGTCATCTCCTTCACCCGGGTCACCGCAATGGAACTCGGTGCGGACAACATCACGGCCAACTGCATCTGCCCCGGCTACGTGCTCACCGAGATGGGCGCTGCCACTCGCACCGAAGAAATGGTCCGCACCTGGTCGGCCAAATCCCCACTCAATCGCCTCGCCGAGCCGGATGACGTCGCCAACATGGCGCTGTTCCTGGCATCCGACGATGCCAGCTACTGCACCGGGCAGGCGATGAACGTCTCCGGTGGGATGGTGATGCACTGACATGTCCAACACCCCAATGACATCCGTCCGGACAACATCGTCCGCAGCCGACGAGGTGGCCAGGAACTCACCCGCGCTCAGCTTCGAAGGTGTGTCGATGGTGTTCCCCGATGGCACTCACGCACTCAACGAGACGTCGTTCGACGTCCGACCCGGCGAATTCGTCACCGTGGTCGGACCGTCTGGTTGCGGCAAGAGCACCCTGCTCAAGATCGCGTCGGGACTCAACAAGCCCACCAGCGGCACGGTGACCGTCGACCGCAGCCGAATCGGCTACGTGTTTCAAGACGCCACACTGCTGCAATGGCGAAACGTGCTCCGCAACGTCGAGCTGATGGCCGAACTCGAGGGTATGCCCAAGGGCGAACGGCGCGACAAGGCCCTGCAAGCGATCAAGCTCGTCGGCCTCGACGGGTTCGAGGCCAAGTATCCCAAGCAACTGTCGGGCGGGATGAAGATGCGGGCCTCGCTCGCTCGCTCGCTCGTGCTCGACCCGTCGGTGTTCCTGTTCGACGAGCCGTTCGGCGCGGTCGACGAGATCACTCGTGAATACCTCAACGACGAGGTGATCAAGCTGTTCCAACTCAACGAATTCGCCGGGCTGTTCATCACCCACTCGATCAGCGAGGCCGTCTTTTTGTCCACCCGGGTGCTCGTGATGAGCGCCCGGCCGGGCCGCATCGTCGCCGACTTTGCGGTGCCGTTCGAATATCCTCGCCGTCCAGAACTACGCTTCGAGCCCGAGTTCGCAGCACTCAGCGGCAGGGTCAGCCACGAATTGCGGGGAGCACACTCATGACGATGTACGCACCCGCTTCGAAGGGCCTCGCGATCACCCCACCTGCCCAGGCCCTCGAACTGGTCGGGCCGCAAAAGCGGCCGTTCCAAATCAGCCGCCTCGCCGGGCCGGTCGTTGTGTTCGCGCTGTTCATCGGCCTGTGGTACTTCATGCATTACAAGGGGCTGCGGCTGTTGTTCGACAAGCCTGGCGAGCGTCTGATTCCGTTGCCGACCGATGTCTGGAGGGCCACCGTCGTCAGTGAGGGCACTCGCGGCGACTACGTCTCCGGGATCGGCTGGACGGCCGTCGCCGCCTACGGGGGCCTTGCAATCACCATCGTGCTCGGTCTCCTGCTCGCGGTGGTCATGCTGCAGGCGCGCTGGGCCGAAGGGGCGATCTACCCGTACCTCGTAGCGCTGCAGGCGATCCCTGTCCTCGCGATCGTGCCGATCATCTACGTCATCTTCGGCGGCAGCATGTCGGCACGCCTGTTCGTGTGCATCATGATTTCGTTTTTTCCGATCGTGACCAACGCTCTGTTCGGGATGAAGTCGGTCGACCGAAGCCAGCACGACCTGTTCACCTTGCGTCGGGCCTCGCGATGGACACGCCTGGTCAAGTTGCAGCTGCCGTCCGCGCTTCCGGCGATCTTCACCGGTTTCCGGATCTCGGCCGGGCTTTCCATCATCGGCGCCGTCGTCGGCGAGCAGTTCTTTCGCGGCGGCAGCAAGCCGGGCGTCGGCATCGTGATCGAGAAGTGGCGGACCAAGGGCGTCTACCCGCCGCTGTGGGGCGGCATCATCATCGCCTGCCTGATGGGCATCGGTACTTTTCTCGTGTTCGGCATCGTTCAGCGCCTGGCTGTCGGCCATTGGTATGACGGCGAGACGCAAAAGGACTAGCCATCGATGCATCCGGCGTGACGCCGTGACCATTTCTAACCACCCGAGGGGCAACCCTCCTGACAGCGTGAACACACAACAACAAGGGAGACACCAATGAAGCACCGCCGCAGTACCAAGCTGCTCGCAATCACGACGGCCGTCAGCTTCGTCCTCGCCGCATGCGGCAGCGACGACGCCAAGACGGCAGAAACGACCGCTCCGACAACAGCCGCCACCACAGCGACCACAGTTGCGACGACCGCCGACACCACCGCAGCGACCACTGCTGACACGACTGCTGACACGACAGCTGACACCACTGCTGACACCACTGCTGACACCGCGGCAGCGACGACCGACGTGACGACTGCCGCCGGTGCGGCTGTCAGCCTCGCCGGCGATTGCCCGGACACGATCACCCTGCAGGTCGACTGGATGCCAGAGGCCGAGCACGGGTTCGTGTATCAGATGATGGGCCCGGACTACAAGATCGATGCCGGCAAGGCGTACGTGACAGGTTCGTTGATCGACCAGAACGGCAATGACACCGGAGTCACGCTGCAGATCCGCTCGGGCGGCGCAGCACAGCAGTTCCAAAGTGTCAGCACGATCATGTACGACAACGAGGACGTGTTCCTCGGCTACGTTTACACCGACGAAGGCATCCAGAACTCCGATACCAAGCCCACCGTTGCCGTCATGTCCGGTTTCGACAAGAACCCGCAGATGATCATGTGGGATCCCGCGACGTATCCCGACGTCAAAGAGATCGGTGACCTGAAGGCCACTGGAGCAGTCGTTCGTTACTTCGGTGGCGCGGCGTACATGGACTACTTCACCAGCACCGGCATCCTCGATGCTTCTCAGGTCGACGGCTCCTATCAGGGCGGCAGCGACCTGTTCATCGCCGACGAGGGCAAGGCTGCACAGCAGGGATTTGGTTCGGCCGAGCCGTGGAACTACGAAAACGAATACGAGGGCTGGATGAAGCCCGTCGCGTATTCATACATCAACGACGCCGGCTGGGAGAACTACGCCGAGTCGATCGCCACCAAGCCGGAGAACATCTCCAAGTACGCCGATTGCTTCACCAAGTTGGTGCCGATCATCCAGCACGCGTCGGTCGACTACCTCGCCGACCCGACCCGGACGAACGCCATCCTGCTCGACGCTGTCAATTCATTCGGCGACGACTTCGGTTGGGCTTACACCGAGGGCACGCTGAACTATGGCGTCAAGACGATGAAGGCCGACAACCTCATCGCCAACGGTCCTGACGGCGTCATGGGTGCGTTCGACATGGACCGAGTTGCATCGCTGATCGAGAAAGCGATCCCGGTCTACACCGCCCAGGACCTTCCGCCGAAGGACGGCCTGGTTCCCGAGGACATCGTGACCAACCAGTTCCTCGATCCGTCGATCGGGCTCTGACCGATCCTCGGTGCGATCGAACGAGTGAGATCAGAGGGCGTCGGCTGCGGTCGGCGCCCTCTGCCGTTTTCGTCCGATCCAATGCAGCTCCCGCCGAACCGAGCGCGTCACCTGCCATGATGGCGGCGTGGCGAACCCCCATCGGATCGGCAAATATCTTGCGGAGCGCGCCCTCGGGGCCGGCAGTTTCGCGACCGTCTGGTTGGCCTTCGACGAATTACTCGAGGTCCATGTCGCAATCAAGGTGCTCGCCGACAACTGGGCTCGCAATGCCGATATCCGCCGCCGCTTCGTCGAAGAGGCCCGCCTCTTGCGCCGGATCGATCACGATCGGGTCGTGCGGGTCTATGACGTCGACGAACTCGCTGACGGTCGCCCCTATTTCGTGATGGCTGTGGCCGACCGAGCCACCCTGCACGAACGGATCGAAGAGAACGGCAAGGGCAGACCACTCGACACCGAGGTCGCGCTGCGACTCGGGCTCGAAATCTGCGAAGCGCTCAGCATCGTCCACGACTTCGGGGTCGTCCACCGCGACATCAAGCCGAGCAACATCTTGTTCCGGTCGATTCGCAACCATGAACGGGTCTCGGCCGAACGCGCTGGCCGCGTACTCGGCGACGCGGCGGTGATGATCGGCGACTTCGGCCTCGCCAAGGACCTTGCAGTCGCGAGTGGCTTCACGCTTGCCGCCGGTACTCCCGCCTACATGGCGCCCGAGCAGGCCAACCCAACGGCGGTCATCGACCGCCGGGTCGATGTGTTCGCCACGGCGGCGGTCATCTACGAGATGCTCGCCGGGCACCCGGCGTTCAAATCGGACACGCTCTCCGGTGTCCGCCGGAGTCGAGCCGAATCGTCGGTGCAGCCATTGATCGAGGTGCGTCCGGACCTGCCGATCGGGCTCAGCGATGCGCTCTCGAAGGGCATGGCCCGGATGCCCGACGACCGTTTCGATTCGTGCTTCGCGCTCGCCGATGCGATCTCGGTATATCTGCCGACCGCCGCTCCTCCGGTCGTGGCACCCTCACCGCCGGTGACCCAACAGGTCACCCTGATCGCCGATCCGGCGGGTACGGCCCTGCCGCCTCCCCCGACGACCGCAGCCCCGATGGTGATGGCGTTGACGGGAGCAGCTGGTCGGGTCAACGACTTGATCACCGGTTCACGACTGTTGCTCAACAATGACCCGGTTGCGATGCGGGCGACGGCGCGACTCGTGCGGCCGTTCACGGCGGTGTTCGTCGGCCGCGCCCATCCCGAGGTCTCGACGATCTTGGCCGGCATCGTCCGCCGCGACGACATGATCGTCCGCCACGTCACCACCGTTGCTCACGAGTTCGTGCAATCGGGCGACCTCGTCGTGTTGGTTTTCACCCCCGCCGACCCCGACCCGGTCGCGACGATCACGGAACTCGCCGCGTTGGTGAAGTCAAGCGAAGCCGGTCCATACGCCATCGATGCGTTGGTCACGGCCGGCTCGCCCAGCGCCTGCGACGAGGTGGTCGCAACTGTGCTCGCCAGCCCGATCGGCCAGACCCTTGTGCCGACCATCAGTTTCGCGTCACAGGCCCGAGTTGTTGAGTTGAGCGCGTTTGCTTCCAACCTCACCGACGTGCGCGGTGTGGCATTCCGAGCCACGTCTGGGCTGCGCGTGGTGCAGCTCGCGATGAAGGATGCTCCGAGCAGCGCCGGCCGCACCGAGTTGCTCGACCGGATCGACGCGCTCCAGCAGGAGCTGCCCCTGCTGGTCGAACTCGACCTCTTGCGCGAGATCGTGTCTGGCCGAGCTGCGTTGCCGCGGTGGCTGCGCAGCGAACTGAGCCGTCTGCTGATTCACCCCGAACCTGCCCGGCGGTTGGGTCTCGCAATCGACGCCGACGCGACATCGTTGCAAGATGCGATCCAGACCACGAGCACCGGCTGGCGGGTGCTGGAGAACACCGGTCGGATCCCGTTCAGCGCGCGCAAAGCAATGTTGATCGCCCAGCAGGCCCTCGACCGTTTGCATGCCGAACTCGCGATCTGGGGCTGAACGGCACCATTGGCGTGGACGGCGCGTGATCTGCGCGAGGATGTACAAAGCGTTTCACGGGAAGGGACCACGGTGTGAACGACTCGATCTGATCGTCCTTGTTAACCACTCGAACTTCCATCTCACGGAGCTTGCAATGATTCCAACACTCAGCGGTCGGATCCAGACCCGGATCTGGCTGATCCTCTTCATCGGCATCCCTTGGACGCTGATCATCACACCGATTTTGCCCAACAACGGCGCCGGTCTGCTCGACACCTACAAGGCGACCTTCAGCGTGCTCGGCATCGTGCTCGTGCTCGCAGTCTTCTTCTGGGAGTTCTTGTACCACTTCCTCCAGCAGTTCCGTTGGGAGAAGGACTGGCCGGTGATGTTCTCGTTCTTCCTCGTCGTGCCTGAAGCCATCCTCGCCTACAACGTGTTCGGTTGGCTCGACATCAACGAGAAGTTGGGGTACCCGGTAACCAACGCAACATTCTGGTGGCACCTCGTGTCGACATGGATGGTGATGTGGCTGTTCGCGCTCGGTCCGATCAAGGTCCTGTTCATCCGCTGGCGATTCCGTGGTGGACGGATCTTCTTCTGACCATGTCCGCTGATCCGCACGCGCCAGGCGCGGCACCCATCCTCAAACTCGGCGATTACATCGTGGTCAGGCCCTTCAGCGACGGCGGTCACGGCCGGTTTTTCCTTGCGACGCCGCCGGCCCGACTCGGGCTCAGCGACGACGTCGTGGTCAAGGTGGTCCCTGGTTCCAGCGAAGCCGGATTCCGCCGCTTCACCCGCGAATTGAAGCTGTTCGCACGAGTCGACAGCACCCATCTCGTCACGTTGTACGACGCTGGGCAGCACGAGGACAACTTCTTCTACTCGATGGAGTGGTGCACCGGCGGAACGCTCGAAGCGACGACCGAGCCACTCGCCAAGGACGCCAAGCTGCGTGCCGTCGCCGACGCAGGTCGAGCCGTCCATGCGTTGCACGAAGCCGGTATCGCCCACCGTGACCTGCGACCGGGCAACATCTTGATACGAGCCGACGGATCGGCCTGTCTCGGTGATCTCGGCCTGGCCCAGTTGGGTTCGGGTTCGGTCACGTCGATGGCCCCGATGGCATCGATCGGTTTCGTCGACCCGAAGCTGATCATGGGTGACAGCGCCTCCCGGGCATCGGACATCTATTCCCTCGGCGCCGTGCTGCACTGGGCGCTGACCGGCCACACAGTGCACGTTGGTCTCGATGACGTCGATGCGATGATGGCGATTCGATCCGTGCTCCGCAATCCCGCGCATGTGAACCGCGATCTGCTCACGCCTGGTGAGGCCGATCTGATCACTGCCTGCATCTCCGACAACGTCGACGCGCGTCCGTCAACTGCGCTCGAGGTCGTCACCCTGATCGAAGCCCTCGCCTGATCCCCCGCTTGTTTTCCGTCACGTACCGCTTGCCCTCGCCTCACTCGTCCTGGAGACTCTGATATGGAATTCACCCTCATCCCTCAACTCGGCGGCGGACGTGGACGTCTTGTTCGAGTCGGGACGACCATCCTCTACTCCGCCGGCGACGCGTCGGCGGCCAGTTCGCTGATCGGCTGGTGCCGCCTTGCTGGTGCGTCCGGCGACGTGATGGGCGACCTCACCCGGCTCGCCAGCGGTGGCACACTCGGACCGTTCTGCGCCGTCTCGATCGGTGACCACGGTCTCGACGTGCTCGTCCAGGGTGGAGTTCCGGTCGTGGCCCAGACACCCGCTGGCCCTCAGTCGTTGGGCGACGGTCCGACCCACCTGCATGAGGTGAGCGCGCTCGAACTGATCATCGGCGATGCACCGATCGATCCGCTGCTCGGTCTCAACGACGGCGTGGTTGCCGCCGACGGATTCAGTCTGCGGGTCAAGGCTTCGGCCTCGGTGCCCTGGGCCACGAGTTCACCCTCCCCAGCTCCCACGCCGGCACCGGTGGTGGCGGCGATGCCGGAGCGGTCTGCGATGGTGTCGCTCACCGACATGAGCGGCGATGACCTTCCTGCGGCCGTACCGTTGCCGGTCGCTACTCCGGCAGCGGCACCAGCGCCCGCTCCGGCTCCGGCTCCGGCTCCGGCTCCGATGGCTACTCCCGACCCGACCCCGATGGCAGCCCCGATGCCCGTCGCTGCACCTCAACCGACCGCACCGGCACCGGCACCGACGCCGACGCCGACGCCGACGCCCGCCGCCGCTCCCGTCGCGAGCAGCCCGTCACCGGTGAAGGTCAAAGGGCTCGTCTGTGCCCGCGGCCACTTCAATGATCCCCGCACTCGATTCTGTGCAGTCTGTGGCATCGCGATGCACCAGACCAGCTTCATCCTCACCGACGACATCCGACCACCGCTGGGCGTGTTGGTGATGAGTGACGGCACGTATCACACCCTGATCACCAGCTTGGTCTTCGGACGAGACCCCGACGACGACCCCGAGGTCCGCGAGGGACGTGCTCAAGGGGTCACCCTTATCGATCCCGGTAACACGATCTCGCGCGTGCACGCCGAGATCCGAGCCGTCGACTGGGACGTCCACATCGTCGATCATGGGTCGACCAATGGCACGTTCCTGTGGTCGAACGATCGTCAACAGTGGGACCGGCTCACACCCGAGCAGTCGGTGCCGCTGTCGCCCGGCTCGCACGTCTCGTTCGGTCGGCTCACCGCAACCTTCGAATCAGCAGCTCGCCAGAAGGGCTGACCGGATCGATTTCGATCAGCCGGGCGACTCCACCACGGTGCATGTCGCCCGACCGATCGATATCACGTCGCCGACGACGATCGCAGCGGGCCCGACGATCCGCTCATCGTTGACGTACGTACCGTTGGTCGTCGCGAGATCGATCACGGTCCAACCAATCAGATCCGGGGTCAGACGGGCGTGCATCCGCGACACTTCGTCGTCGTGAACGACGAGATCGCAGCGGAAGTCCCGACCGATCACAGCGTCCTCGGTCAGGCACAGGAGCAGCGGTTGGTCCCCCCATTCATCGAGGCGTAGCCACAACTGCGATCCCCCTGCGGCTCCCATATCAGACGGCATCGCCGGTCCCGATCAGAGCATCTCGTCGATGCGCGCGAATGCCGTGGTGGTCAGATCGAGGTACGCGTCGAACTCCTTGTCGGTCAGGTCTCGCGAATACACCTCGTAGTTGGTGCTCATGAGCAGGCTCCCGACCATCCGCACGATCACGTAACCAGTCGTGACTTTCTCGCCGTCGCGATCACGTTCGGCCACAAACTTGACAGCGATGACGTCGGCGCCGACCTTGGAGACGCTGCGGGTCGCGTTGGAGATGACATATGTGACCGGCTCCCCGTCCAAAATGCTCTTCTGCTCCGAGCAGTTGGTTGAGATCGCCTTGTCCTGATCGAACGCCGCCTGCGCGCCCTGCACAGTGGGATAGCTGGCAAGCGCCTCGGAAAACGTGGTTGCGGTGAAGACCCCCTCGATGGTTTCGTTTTGGTAGTACAGGGATTGGCGTTCGCGGGTCGGGTCTTCGAGACTGAACTGTTCGCAGAACGGGTCGCCGTCGCCGGGTTCTTGGGCGTTGAACGTGCTGCCCAGCGCATCGCGGACATCGCGAATTGGAATCAGCGCACTCTCGAGGGCTGTGCGTGTCGGCTGGGCGGCTGCGGCCTTGTCCCCGCCTTTGACCACCACGACGGCGATCACCGCAGCGACGACCAACACCGCCGCAGCGCCGATGACCAGGATGCGTTTGCGCTTCTTGCCAGCGACATTGGCGTTCGGCTCGGAGTGTGCACCGAACGGCTGCGCCACCGGAGCAATCGATCCAGGTCCCCCCGGGTAGGACCCAGCCACCGGTGACGATGTGGTGAACGAACCGGGGCCCGACGAACCCGGACCCGACCGTCCCGACGGCTGAAACGATCCGGGACCACCCGGTGGATACGAGCCAAGGCTGCCGGGCTGCGCCGGGGCCGGTGCCGACGAACCGAGACCTGCCGCCGGCTGTGACGGTTGCGATGGTTGTGACGGTTGTGACGGTTGTGACGGTTGTGACGGTTGTGACGGTTGTGAGACGTTTGGTGGAGCCAGACGAGATGGTTGACGCGGTTGTGATGGCTGCGACGTGGGCGGAGCGAGGCGAACCGAATCTTTGGCCGTGCCGGGCGATGCCTCCTGGGTGCTGCGACCCGATGACGGCAGCGCCGACGGTCCGAGCGACCGGACCGCTCGCGCCGCACCCGACGCCACGGCCGTCTTTGGGTCGCCACGACGGACCACGGGAACCTGCGGGAACGCCCGCTTCACCATCTCCTCGACGATCGGCGACCGGCTCGATCCGCCGACGAGCGATATCCCGGCCAAGTCCGATGGAGCGAGACCGGCCTCGCTGACACAGCGATCGAGGAGCGTCACGGTTTCCGTCAGATAGGGACGAACGAGCTCTTCGAATTCGTTGCGGGTGATCCGGATCTGGCGCAGACCTGTCGGCAACGGCACGATCAGATCCGCATACGGGTTGCCGGACAAGGTCTCTTTGGCCTTGCGGGCCTCGTTGCGCAGGGTCGCTCCGACCTGCTGCCACAATGGTTCCTCGCCGACCTGGATCGCATCCCACGCGTCCGGCGGCAGTTGCGCGCCGAGGTGATTGACGATGATCTCGTCGAACAGTTCGCCACCGATGTTCTGATCGCCGCTCGGCCGACCAACGATGTTGAAGCCGCCGCCACTCGATGTGACCACCGCCGTGTCGAACGTGCCGCCACCGAGGTCGTAGACGACGACGTGGGCACCATCGGGTACGCCGACCTCACTCGCGAACGACAGCGCCGCGGCGACAGGTTCAGGGACGAGCGCCGGGTTCGGCAGGCCGGCCTTGGCCGCCGCTTCGAGCAGACGGTTGAGCCGGGGACGGTTCCAGGTCGCCGGGTGGGTCAGTCGCACCTCGGAGGGTGGTTCCCCCATCTGACGGACCGAATCGGTATAGATCTGGCGAAGCAGTGCCGCAACGAGGGACACCACCTGATGGGGGCGACCATCGAGCACAACGGGAGCCTGGTCGCCGAGCCGGTTCTTCATCGCCCGCAACGTGCTCTCGGGATGCGTCGCCGAGAGGTCGTCGGCGATCCGTCCGACGACGATGGTGCCCGACGGGTCGACCATGATCACCGACGGCACCCGCCGCTCGCCTGCGATCTCGATCACTTCCGGTGAACGGTCACCGACCTTGGAAGCTGCGACGGTGTAGCTGGTTCCGAAATCGATCGCAAGAATCCACGAGGGCAAGGGGACCCAACTCCTTTATGTTCATGCACCGGGTGCAGATTGAGGTTTTCTCACCATAGCGCACCGCCCGTGCACCCTTTTGGGGTACCGCTGGTCGATCAGCGCGCCGAGATCTCGAGCAGGGTGTGCAACAACACGTTCGCCCCCGCCTCGAGATCGTGCGGTGCCGTGTACTCGGCAATGTTGTGTGACAGACCATCGACCGACGGCACGAAGATCATCGACGTCGGGCAGACTCGCGAGAGCATCTGGGCGTCGTGGCCGGCACCGGACGGCATCCTCAGTGTGGTGTTGCCTTGGGCGCTTGCGATCCGTTCGACACGCTCGATCATGGTCGGATCGAACGAGACCGGTTGGAACCGGGCCAGCGTGCGCTGCTGCACCGCACATCCCTCCGCATCGCACACCCCTTCGATGAATGCGGCCATCCGAGCCTCGGCGTCGGCGAGCAGGACCTCGTCGGTGTTGCGCAAATCGAGCGTGAAGATCACCCGCTGGGCGACCACGTTGATCAGATCGGGGAACGGCTCCATCCGCCCGACCGTCGCAACCTGCGCGCCACCCATCGCCCGTGCGAGCCGCCGAGCCTCGACAACGACCTCGGCGGCGGGAACGAGTGGGTCGCGACGCAGACGCATTGGTGTCGTTCCAGCATGAGCCGAGCGGCCGGTCATGGTGTATTCGGTCCAGGAGATGCCCTGCACCCCCGTCACCACTCCGATCGTCACGTCGTGCTCTTCGAGGACCGGGCCCTGTTCGATGTGCAGTTCGACGAATGCATGAGGTGGGGCCGCGACCGGGCACGGCGTTGCACCTGAGTAACCGATCCGAACCAGCTCGTCACCCAATCGGGCACCGTTGTCGACCGCCACTGCATCGAGCGCATCCTCGAGGGCCAGTCCACCGACGTAGACAAGGCTCCCGAGCATGTCGGGCGCGAATCGAGCGCCTTCCTCGTCGGTGAAGAACCCGACCTGCACCGACCGCTCGGTTTCGATGCCGTGTTGTTCGAGCGTCTCGAGTACTTCGAGCCCCGCCAGCACCCCGAGGTTGCCGTCGAAGCGCCCACCGGTGCGCACGGTGTCGATGTGTGAACCGGTCATCACCGGGGCGAGCGTCGGGTCGGTGCCGTAGCGGGTCGCAATCACGTTGCCGATCGCGTCGATCGAGACCTCGAGGCCGAGATCGCGCATCCACGTGACCACCAGGTCGCGACCGAGTCGGTCCTCATCGCTGAGCGCCAAGCGAGCGCATCCGCGTTCGCCGTTGGGGCCGAGCACGGCACCGATCTCGCCGAGATCGCTGAGCCGCTTCCACAGCCGCTCGCCATCGACCCGCAGCGATGCGTGATCGCTCATCGCACTCTCCTCACTTGCCGAAGTTGAAGGTGCTGATCTCGCGGAGCGCTTCCCCGAACGCGGTGACCGATCCCTCGAACAGTTGCTTGCCGTGCTCGGCCGATGCCGTCGTGGGATCGCCGATGTAGCCGTCGTCGAAGAAGTCGTTCGACATCCAACCGAAGCTGACCCTGCCCCCGAATTTGACGTACTTGTTGTCGATCATCCCCTCCGGGATTCGCCGTTCGGCCTTGCTCATGTCGACCAGTTCGGGCGCAAGGTGGAGCATCACGCTCGTCTCGTCGGTGCCCCCGTGGACGCCCATCCCGTGCTCGCCGACCGGCGATGTCCCGCCCTGATCGGGGGGTACGCCAGGGTGGGTGAGGAAGGTCATCAACCCGTGGTGGAGGCGAATTTCACGGTTGGCAGTGGCAACCAGCGAGCTGTTGCCGCCGTGGCCGTTCATGAACACCAGGCGCTTGGCGGCGGTGGTGGCGACGCACCGGCCGATGTCGTCGAGTACCGCCAGCAGCGTGGTGGCCGAGAGCCAGATCGTGCCCGACGACCAGGCGTGCTCGTTCGACTTCGTGTAGGCGAGCGGAGGGAGAACCCACGCATCGACTTCGTCGCCGTACTGCGCGACCGCAGCCTCGGCCACTGCTTGAGCGACGACGAGATCGGTGTTGAGTGGCAAATGCGGGCCGTGCTGCTCGATCGCACCGAGGGGTTGAACCAGGATCGATCGATCGGTCAACAACCGCTCGACATCGGGGCCCGCGAGGTCAGCGAGATGTCGGGCCCGGCGGGTGATGGGACTCAGCGGAACGGTCACGCGATCACGCTAGCGCGCAGGCCAGAATGGCCTGGTGACCAACCGGGATGTTGATGCAATCGTGATCGGTGCTGGCCACAACGGCCTGGTGACCGCTGCCTATCTCGCCAAGGCCGGGTTACGAACGACCCTCGTCGAAGCCCGGGCCTCCGTCGGCGGCACGGCCGGCAGCGAGGCATGGGGCGGCGCCACCGTCAACATCTGCAACTGCGACCATCTCACGTTTCGGACGACGCCGGTGATGTCGGAACTGCGCCTCGCTGATCACGGCCTGTGCTATCTCGACGTCGAGCCGTCGCAATTGAACATGACCTGGGACGACCCACGCCCATGGCCGAGCTTCCACGACATCGACCGCACCATCGATGCACTGCAACTGCTGCATCCGGGCGAAGTCGAGGGCTACCGTCAGTACTTGAAGGTTGCGATTCCTGCTGTGAAGTTGGTGTTCGAGGCAGCAGCCGAGCCACCGTCGATCGGCGGGCTGACCCGCACGGTGTTCGGCAAACGGTTCAAGGGGGTGAGCACGCTGCTGCGTTGGAGCCAGCGAAGCGGCGCCGACGTCATGCGCTCATTTTTCGCGACTGAGGCATTGCGGGCTCCCGGGATGGCGGTTGGTCCAATGGTGTGGGGCATTTCCCCTGAATTCGCCGGTTCTGGGCTCGGGGCGCTGACCTACGCAATGCGTCACGTCGCAACCGTCGGACGACCGGTCGGTGGCAGTGGTGCGGTGCCAGACGCATTGCTCAGCGCGTTCATCGGCTTCGGAGGCGAGTTGCTCGCCAACAGTCGAGTGACGTCCATCCTGTGCGACAACACCGGCGTCGTCGGTGTTGCCCTGGCCGACGGCACCGAGGTCCGGTCCAAGGTCGTCGTGTCGGCCTGCGATCCGCATCGCACGTTTCTCGAATGGCTCAGCAACCCGCCGTCCGGCGCTGATGGCCTGGTTCAACGCTGGCGGACAATGCCCCAAGGCCAGGGGTACGAATCGAAAATCGATGCCGTGCTCAGCGAAGCGCCACGGCTCCGTGCCGCTGACGAACCGATCTTCGCCTCACTCGGCCTCGACGTCGCCGCCTGTACCACTGCGATCTCGCCGTCGCTGGCTGAGATGGACCGCGGATACGCATTGATGGAGCGCGGTGAGATCCTGGATCGGCCCGGACTGCTCGTCAACGTGCCCACTGTGATCGATCCGACGATGGCACCGGCCGGCCAGCACGTGTTGAGCCTCGAGGCGATCTACACGCCATACAACTTCACCGGTGGCTGGACCGAACGCACGGAACCGCAGCGCTGGCTCGACCAGTATTCAACGCTTGTCCAGCCGTCGTTTCCGGATTCGATCATCGATTGGCGGGTGATGACCCCCGCCTTGTACGAGTCGGAGTTCAACCTCCCCAAGGGTCACGCGACGAGCTTCGCCGGTGGCCCCCTCGCTGCGTTGCGCAGCAAGAATCCCGAACTCACCCGCTACGAGACCCCCGTGCGCGGCCTCTACATCACCGGGGCAGCCACGTTCCCGGGCGCCGGGGTCTGGGGTGCGAGCGGCCGAAATGCCGCCGAGGTCGTCCTCCGCACGCATTCTGCATAGTCGGTCGCTCGGTGTCGAACTGGGACTCCAGCGGCTGTCGACAGCCGCTCATTGCCGATCGTCGCCGGTCGCGTTTGGAACGCGACGCGTCAGGCGTCTTTGACGGACCAGGCGCGACGGGCGACGGGATCCTTGTCGCTCCACGGGAAGTTGATCCACTCGTCGGTGCGCTTCCAGACGTATTCACACTGGACGACACTGTGCGGCTTCTCGTACAGCACAGCGCTGCGGACTTCGGCCACCTTGCCGTGGCAGAAGTCGAACACACTGCGCAGGGTGTGGCCGGTGTCGGCGACGTCGTCGGCGATCAGGATCTTGGCATCGGACACGTCGACGAAGTCGGGGGCCGGCGGAAGGATGCGGGGCACTTCCAGCCGCTCGTCGACACCGGTGTAGAACTCGACATTCATCGTGTAGACATTCTTGACCGACAGTGCATATCCCAGGGCTCCGCCGATCAGCAGTCCACCACGGGCGATCGACAGGATCATGTCCGGCTCGTAGTCGTCGTCGGCGACCAACTGGGCCAACGCCCGAGAGGCGTCGCCGAAGATTTGCCATGACATGATTTCGCGCTCGGAAGTCACCGCGTGTTGCTCCTGAAGATGGGGAAGAAGATGGGAAAGAAGATGGTCGAAAGAAAGACAGACCAGAATCAGCCAAGCTAGCTGACCAACGCCCGCCAGCCAGAACGGACGGCAGAAGATGACGTCCGAAGACGGGTGTCAGAAGATGAAGTCAGAAGATGATGTCGGTGGGGCGCACCGGCACCCGGTCGAGTGGCTTGCCGATCGCGTCGCGGATCGCGGCGACGATGGCGGGCGTGCTCGACACCGTCGGTGGCTCGCCGACACCTTTGGCACCGAGCGGGGCGAACGGATCCGGTTCTTCGATCAGGCTCGTGACCACGTTGGGCATGTCGAGAAACGTCGGCAGCAGGTAGTCGGTGAAGCTCGGGTTACGGACACGACCGTCGGTCATGATGATCTCTTCCATCACGGCCAACCCAAGTCCTTGGGCGATCCCACCCTCGATCTGGCCGAGAACGCTGAGCGGGTTGAGTGCCCTACCGACATCTTGGGCCGTCGCGACCTGGATCACCTTGACGAGGCCGAGTTCTGGGTCGACGTCGACGACGGCGCGGTGGGCCACGAATGCGAACGCTGTGTGGCAGTTGCCCTGGCCGTTCTCGTCGAGATCTTCCGTCGGCTTGTGGTGGTACTGCACGGTCTCGTCGAATTCGGCATCAGCAGTCGCTTGGATCACCGAGATCCGCAGCGTGCCGGCCGTGTCGACGATCTCGTTGCCCTGCACCACCAGCCCGTCGACGTCGATGCCGTGGGTCGCTGCGACGTGATCGAACATCAAGCCGCGGACCTTCATGCACGCTGCGTTGACGGCTCCCCCGCTCATCCACGTCTGACGCGATGCTGAGGTCGAACCGGCCGAGCCGACGCCGGTGTCGATCGAATCCAGCTTGACATCGTCGACGCCGAGCACGCTGCGAGCAATCTGGCCGGCGATGGTGACGAAACCCTGCCCGACCTCGGCGGTCGCGAACTTGAGCGTCGCGACGCCACCGGCGAGGCGGCAGCGCGCGGTCGAGTAGTCGTCGAACCCCTCGCTGTACATCAAGTTCTTGACCGAGACCGCGAAGCCGATGCCACGTCGGATGTGACTGACGTCGGCGGTGCGGCCGGCTCCGCCTGGCAGCCGCATGACGTCGCCGTCGTGGCCGCCAACGGGTTCGTCAGGCAGCGGCAGCGCAGCAGTCTCGCGAATGCATCGCTCGACCGGAGCGACGTTGCGGAGCACCTGACCGGTGATGAACGCATCGCCGGTCTCGATGGCATTGAGCAGGCGGATCTCGACCGGATCGATGCCGCAGGCGACAGCCAGGCGGTCCATCTGGCCCTCGTGGGCGAAGCACGCCTGGACGACACCGAAGCCTCGCATCGCGCCACAGGGCAGGTTGTTGGTGCGCACGGCATAGCCGTCGACGGTGGCGTTGGCGCACTTGTAGGGACCCTGGGTGTGGGTAATGCCGTTGATCAGCACCGCTGACGAGGTGGAGGCATAGGCCCCACCGTCGAACACGAATCGGGCATCGATCCGCACGATCCGCCCCTCAGCGGTGGCGTGATGGCGCATCCAGATCTTGGCCGGGTGGCGGTGGACGTGACCGAGGAAGCTTTCCTCGCGACTGTAGGAAATGCGAACGGGGCGACCGGTACGCAGCGCGAGAAGGCATGTGTGCACTTGCAGACTGATGTCTTCGCGTGCGCCGAAAGCGCCGCCGACGCCGCCGAGCGTGAGTCGCACCTTGTCGTACTCCAGACCGAGGCAGGCCGCAATCTGCTTCTGATCCTCGTGCAGCCACTGAGTCGCGACGTAGAGCTCGATGCCGGCACCACCGGGATCGGGGAGCGCGAGCGCCGCTTCGAGCCCGAGGAACGCCTGGTCCTGCATCCCGATCTCGTACAGACCCTCGACCACGACTGCTCCGGTGGCGGTGGGGTCACCGGACACGATCCGCTGATGACGGATCAGGTTCCCGTCGGGATGGATCGGAGGGAACGATCCATCGATCGCGAGCTCGGGATCGGTCAACGGCTCGAGCACTTCGTAGGTGACGATGATGGCTGCGATCGCGCGCCGACAGGTCTCAGGGTGATCGGCAGCGACCGCAGCGATCGGCTCACCCACATACCGCACGACATCGCTCGCGAAAACCGGCTGGTCCTGACTGATCAGACCGTAGGTGGCTTTGCCCGGTACATCAGCAGCAGTGATGATCGCTTCGACACCAGAGATCCGGTACGCCGGACCGACGTCGATACTGACGATGCGCGCGGACGGATGCGGTGATCGGAGCGTGGCACCCCACAGACAGTTCTCGGCATTGAGATCGGACGAGAACGCAAAGCTGCCCTGGACCTTGGCCGTACCGTCGGGGCGGCTGATGCTGTCGCCAAGGCGGCCACCCGTTGGTGGGGCGATCGGTCGGGCGTCGATGATGGTCACGATGCCACCGCTGACCGGCGAGCGACAGCGACCTGTTGGACGGCATCGATGATCCGGCCGTAGCCGGTACAGCGACAGACGTTGCCGCTGAGTTCTTCACGGATCTCGGTTTCGGTGGGCTCCGGCGACCGCTCGAGCAAATTGTGGGTGGCCATGATCAGACCCGGTGTGCAGAACCCGCACTGGACCGCGCCCGCCGTCACGAACGCCTGCTGCACGTCGCTCGGCGACCCGACCGGCGCAACACCTTCGATCGACACGATGGGTTGCCCGATCGCAGATGCCGCCATCACCAGGCACGAGCAGACCAGCTCTCCCCCGACCATGACACTGCACGAACCGCACTCGCCCTGCTCGCACGCGCCCTTGCTGCCCATCAACCCGAGCCGCTCGCGCAGCACGTAGAGGAGGCTCTCACCGATCCACGCATCCTGCACCTCGCGCGTTTCGCCGTTGACATCGAGCGAATAGTGCTCGTTGAGCTGAACGGCAATCGAGCCGTCGAGGGTCGGACCATTGTGGTTACTCATGGGGGAATGCCCTCCGCAGGAGACGAGACGAGAGAACACCGATCGCATGTCGGCGATATGCGGCGCTGGAACGGTGGTCGTCGATGGGACGGCTGTGGGCCGCTGCGAGTTCACCGAACCTGGAGACCGTGGCGGACGAAGCGACACAGCCGATGAAGTCGACCTCGGCGGCGGCGAACTGCTCGGCCTCGTCGCAGCGCAAGATGGTGGTCCCGACCGAGCCAATCGCGAGCCGTAGGTTTCGCCCGGGCGTGTCGACGGCGACACACGCCGTCGCCAGTGCAATCACCATTGCGTTGCGAACGCCGACCTTGCTGTACCCCTGCCAGCCCTCGAGGACCGGAACCGTGACTCCGGTGATCAGTTCGTCGCGCTCACGGGCCGTGCGCTTGACGCCGACCATGAACTCACGAATCGGAAGCGAACGCTCACCGCGAGTACTTGCCAGATGAACGACAGCATCCAATGCGGTGAGGACCGGCAAGCCGTCGCCGGCCGGCGAGCACGTGCCGAGGTTGCCACCAAGCGTTCCGGCGTTGCGGATTTGGGGCGAGCCGACGGTGCGGGCCGCCTCGGCAAGTGCTGGCAGGAGGTCCGCCAACGGAGGCTGCATCAACTCGCTGTAGGTGAGGGCGGCGCCGATGTGGACAGTTGCCTCTATCGGGTCGTAGGTCCACGAGCGCAGTTCGGACACCCGGTTGACCGAGACGACATCGATCGGCTTGCGATGGCCCATGTTGACCTCGACCATTGCATCGGTGCCTCCGGCGAGCACGAGGGCGTCGGGCATGCCGGCCAAGGCGGACAGGGCCTCATCGAGCGAAGTGGGAACGAGGACAGTCATGAGGTCTCGACTTTACATTTCGTACAACCTCGTCAGCGGCACCTCGACAAGCTTTGATGTGCGTTCACGCGATCGAACAGCACCAGGCGTCGTCGGGCAGGGGAGGTCGGCTGCAGCCGACAGCCACCTGCTGTACCGTCCAGACGTGCCTGCTTCCAAGCCGCCAGCAGTCGAACTGACCGTCGGCGAGAGGGTTGTGCGAATCTCGAACCCCGACCGGATTTACTTCCCTGCGCTCGGTGCCACGAAGATGGACCTCGTCAACTACTACCTCGGCATTGGACCCGGAATCGTCAATGCATTGCGTGAGCGTCCGTGCATGCTGCACCGTTTCCCGAAGGGCGTCACGGGTGACAAGGTCCATCAGAAGCGAGTGCCGAACGGCGCTCCCCCGTGGCTCGGAACGGTTCGAATGCACTTCCCCCGATACGGGTTGCACGCGGACGAACTGTGCGTCACCGAACTGGCGGAGGTGATCTGGGCGGTGCAGATGTCGACCGTGGAGTTCCATCCCTGGAATTCGCGACGGTCAAATACCGAGCAGCCCGACGAATGGCGGATCGATCTCGACCCGATGCCGGACTGCTCGTTCGATCGCATCCGGCATGTCGCCGCAATTGCCCGTGAGGTGCTCGACGAACTCGGCGCGACGGGTTATCCGAAGACCTCCGGCGGGCGAGGCCTCCACATCTACGTCCGGATCGAGCCGAGCCATTCGTTTCCCGACGTCCGCCGAGGTGCGCTTGCTTTCGCACGCGAAGTGGAGCGACGGGCACCGGCTGACGTCACGACCACCTGGTGGCGCAAGGACCGTGATCCGGCCGCAGTCTTCGTCGACTACAACCAGAACGCACGCGACCACACAATGGCCGCGGCCTACTCCGTGCGGGGGTTTGCTGATGCTCGCGTGTCGACCCCGATCACGTGGGAGGAGATCAGCGACGTCGAGCCGTCCGACCTCACGATCCGGACGGTGCCCGCCCGCTTCGCCGCCATCGGTGATCTGGCTGCGGACATCGACGACCACGTGTTCGCGTTCGAGCCGCTGATCGAATGGGCCGATCGCGATGATCGGTCGGGTGCGATCGACCCGGATGTCGACGACTGACAGCGCCGAAGTCCGGAAGCGCAACCGATCAATTCGCACACGATGTCGGCGTGACCGGCGTGACGATTGGTCTCGGCGATCATGGGATCAAAATCTTCGATCGTTGCATCAGTGTGGGCGCACGCCTGCTCCCACAAACGCAGGATCTGCTCTCGCGACTCATCAGCAGCGGCACACATGTCAGTGTTCAGCTCGGCGTCGTTGTCGAACCACCGCAGCGCTTCGCCGCTCGGCCGATCGAACGTTTCGCCCAAGTACGCAGAGGCCACGCCGGCGATTGACGCGGCCGCAAGAACTGCACCGGGCGAACTACTCGATGGTCAAGCCGGCAATTTCAGGATCGTCAGGAGGGAGTTGAGGATTGATCTCCTGGAGCGCATCGAGCACAATCCGGGCAACTGCGAGGTTGCGGACCCACTTGCGTTCGGAAGGAACGATCCACCATGGCGCATAGTCGGTGCTGGTTTCGTTGAACGCGACCTCGTACGCCTTCATGAAGTCGGGCCACAGTTTGCGATCGTCGAGATCGCCGACCCGGAACTTCCAGCGCTTGGCCGGGTCGTCGATTCGCTCCTGGAGCCGCACTCGCTGCTCTTCGTTCGAGATCTGAAGGTGGATCTTGACGATCGCGGTGCCCTCGTCGGTGAGCATTCGTTCGAACTCGCGGATGTGGCGGTAGCGCTTCTCCCAGACCAATTTCGCAGCGAACCCCTTGACGCGCACGACCAACACGTCCTCGTAATGGCTCCGGTTCCACACACCAATCTCGCCGCGTCCCGGTGCGACCGCGTGCACTCGCCAGAGGTAGTCGTGATCGAGCTCGTCTCCGGCTGGAGCCTTGAATCCGTTGACCCGTACGCCGATCGCATTGAGCGGTCCGAAAACGTTGCGGATCGTGCTGTCCTTACCGCCGGCATCCATCGTCTGCAGCACCACGAGCAGGCTACGACTGTGCGCGGCGGCGAGTTTGACCTGCAGCGCATCGATCTGGGAGATCACGTCGACCAACTCCTGCTTGGCTGCCTCCTTTTCCCATCCGAGCGTGTCATCGGCAACACGACGCTTGAGATTGACGATGGATCCGGGCTTGACCAGCAGGCGGGCGATCGACTTGTGAGCCATCGTCGAACGTTAGACGACGTGGTCAGCAACGTCAGGGAGGTTCGTCTGGGAGCGCGCTCGGGTCACAGCGCAATGTATGGACAGTGCCGGCACCCGCTGTTGCAACACGCATTGCGGCTGGCGAGGATCGCTGCTGTGAACACCGCCAGTCCACTCACGGGATCGCGGTAGGTCGGCGCACCGGCATCTATCGCTTCACGATGACGGGCCATGATCGCATCAAAATGAGGGTGCTCCGGCCGCAGACGCTTCGGGTGTGGCCGGTCGAGGTGATCCAGGCGGTACACGTTCTCGACGCTACGCAGGAAATCCGCGGCTGCGTTGCATCTGTCGTGTGCCGCGTGAGTAAGGTGCGATCGTTGCTGTGGCGGGGGTCACAACGTGGACCCCGGATACCGCTTCGGCACGATCCAGACAACAAGGGGGAATTCCATGGGGAATACGAAACGAACCGGCCGCCGCCGTCCGGGCATGATGCTCGGCGTCGCGCTCGTCACAGTGGGCCTCGTCGCCGGCGCCTGCAGCAGCGACGAGAAGAGCACTACGGACTCCGCAGCAGCCACCACCGTTGCATCCGGTGGTTCAACTGCCACCACCACCGGGGGCGCCGTCACGACGCCCGCCACCACGGGCAGCGGAGACACCACTGCCCCGACAACAGCCGACACCACCGACACCACGGCCACCACGGCCACCACGGCCACGACCGAACCCGCCAAGACACCCGTCTCCGGCGGCAACCTGGTGATGGGTGTCGAAGCCGAGACCTCGTCGCCATGGCGCCCGGCAGAAATGGTCTGCGCGATCTCGTGCCACCAGATCGCCCGTGCCGTCTACGACTCGCTCGCGCTCACGGGCAACGACGACAAGCCCCATCCGTACCTGGCCTCGGCCATTGAGCCCAATGCCGACTTCACGGTGTGGAAGATCACCGCTCGCGCAGGTATCAAGTTCCACGATGGAACGCCGCTCGACGGTGCCGCCATTGTCGACAACCTGAATCGTCACAAGGTCGGCCTGCTCACCGGCGTCGCGATCAAGTCGGTCACGGACATCTCGCTCGACCCTGCCGACCCGATGACCGCTGTCGTCACGGTCGAAAAGCCATGGGCGACATTCCCGTTCTACCTCACCGGCCAGGTTGGTTACATGGCGTCGCCGACATGGCTGGCCGCATCCGACGCCGACGAGACGCTTCGGTCGCGTCCGGTCGGCACCGGCCCGTTCATCTTCGAGGACTACAAGGCCAACGAGTATTTCAAGGCCAAGAAGAACCCCGACTACTGGAACAAGCCCTACCCGTTCCTCGACAGCGTCGAATTCATCCCGATCGCAGATGCCCTCAAGCGCCGTGACGCGCTGAAGGCGGGCGACGTCGACTTGATCCACACCACCAACGGACAGAGCATCGTCGAGTTCCGCGAGGACGCCACGAACTTCCCGTCGATCGAGACGCAGGACAAGTCCGAAACCGCGTACAGCTTGCTGCACGTGACCAAGGAAGGCTCGATCCTGACCGATCAGCGGGTCCGCTGCGCCCTGGCGTACGCCTACGACGCCAAGACGGTCAACGACTCGATCAACCAGGGCGTCAATCAACTGGCCAACGGCCCGTTCTCGCCCGGCCAGGTCGGCTACCTCGACGACACCGGCTACCCCCTCACCCAGGACATGGCCAAGGCCCAGGAACTCATCAAGGAGTACAAGGCCGATCACCCCGGTGAGAAGCTGACCCTCGCCCTTGCCACCACCAACGACGCGACCAACCTGGTCGTCGCCAACTTCCAGAAGCAGTGGTGGGAGCAGGCCGGGATCGACGAGGTCACGATCGATCAGATCGACCAGGGCAACTACATCGTCACGGCATTGCTCGGTACGTTCGAAGTGTTCCAGTGGCGCAACCACGGCGGCGTCGATCTCGACCAGCAGTACTTCTGGTGGCACTCCAGTTCGGCGCTCCCGGTCGGCTCCCTGGCCCTCAACTTCGGTCGGATCAAGGATGCCAAGCTCGACGCACTGCTCGACCAGAACCGGGCCTCCAACGACCCGACCGAGAAGAAGCAGATCGCCGAAGACGTCAACCGTCTGTTCGCTTCGGAGTGCTACAACCTCTGGGGTACCTGGACCGTGTGGATGCTCGCCGGTAAGCCCGGCATCGAAGGCCTGGCCGGCGAGAACCTGGCTCTGCCCGATGGTGGCAAGGGCCAGAACGGTGCCGGTATCGCCGGTTCCTTCTTCCCGGCCACCGTCTGGCTCGACGCCTGAGCCAACGGAGTTCCGAGGTGTCACCGGCGGCCACGCCGCCGGTGACACCGTCACTCCACCAGTTACCCACATCATGATCGAGCAACCGAGGGACACCGAACACCAATGACCAAGGAATGACTTCCACATGCGATACGTAGGACAACGATTCGTCCAACTGGTCATCGTCGTGATTGCCGTCACCTTCACGGTGTCCCTCGCGCTCAGCGCGATGCCGAACGCCAAGGAACGGGTCATCCTGTACCGCGGCGCCGGCCTCACCAACCAGGCCGAGAAGGACAAGCTCCTCGATTCGTTGCATCTCAACGATTCGCCGCCGGCCCAGTACGGCTACTTCGTCAAGGATCTGGTCACCTTCAATTGGGGCACGACCAACAACAACGAGTCCGTCAAGACCTCGATCTGGGACGGTCTCCAGATCTCGATTCGGTTGATGTTCTACGGTCAACTCTTCGCCCTCGGCCTGGCGATACCGGTGGCAATCGGAGCGGCCTACCGCAACGGCGGGCTCTTCGACCGATTATCGACAACGATCTCGTTCGGCTTCCTCTCGGCGCCCACGTACATCATTGCTCCGGTGGCAATCCTGCTCTTCTCCGTCCACTGGAAGTTCTTCCCCTCGCTCTCCAAAAACGTCAGCTTTTTCGACGATCCATGGCTGCATTTCAAGAACTTCATCATGCCGACCGTCGCCCTCGCTCTGCCCGTCGCTGCTGGCTACATGCGGCTTCTGCGAGCCGACATGGTCAACACGCTCCAGAGCGACTTCATCACGACCGCCCGGGCCAAAGGAGTCAGTACCAACCGAATCCTGTTCGGTCACGCACTGCGTCCTTCGATGTTCTCGCTGCTCACGTCGGCTGCGATCAACGTCGGCACCCTGGTCGGCGGCTCGCTGATCGTCGAGACCGCATTCGGCCTGAACGGACTGGGCCGCAAGACGGTGCTCGGTATCTTCAGCAGCGATTTCCGGTTGGTCCAAGTGACTGTTGCGATCCTGGCCCTCGTCTACGTCTTCTTCACCTTTCTGGTCGACATCGCGTACGGCTGGCTCGACCCCCGTGTTCGTGCCGCGCGCACGCTGAGCTGAGGACGACACGATGACCTTCGTCACCGATTCCACCATCGAGCCATCCGAGATGATCGAGCCTGTTGCGACCGCAGCAAGGCCTCGCGCCAAGTTTCGCAAGCGCGGCGTCGTCACCAAATGGCTCGCAATCATCTGGCTTGCGTTGTTGACGTTCACTGCCATTGGTGCCAATTGGGTGCCGTGGGTCAATCACGACTGCAGCCAGTTCGGCGACAAGGCAGCAACAGAATGCAGCACCCATCTGATCGGGAGCCCATTCCTGCTCGAGAAGCCGCCGGCATGGGCGACGTTCGCCGACGCCAAAGGCATCACGATCCCCGGCGCACCCGAGCGCACGGGATGGTTCGGCACGGATTCCAACGGTCGTGACATCTTTGCCCGATCGATGTTCGGGGCCCGGGTTTCACTCACCATCGGAGCCTCCTCGATCATCTTCGGGCTCATCATCGGTGGTGGCCTCGGATTGCTCGCCGGCTACAAGGGCGGCCGAATCGACCGATTCATCGAAGCACTGATGAACATCATCCTCGCCTTCCCAGCGCTGTTGTTGGTGGTGTTCATCGTTGGTTTCTTCGGTTCGTCAGGCGCTGATCAGGCGACCAATCGAAGTATCCAGCCAATCATTCTGGCGCTCGTGGTCCTGTCGATACCCCCCTTGCAGAAACTGGTCAGGGCGAACACCATCGTCTATGCACAGCGTGAGTTCGTGACCGCCGCGCGAAGTATCGGAGCGAGCAGCAGCCGGATTGTGCTGCGAGAGATTCTGCCCAACGTGGTTCCCGCGATGTTGACCTTCGCCCTGGTGGGTGTGGCAATTGTGATCGTCGCTGAAGGTGCGCTCGCCTACCTCGGACTCTCGGTCAACGCACCGAGTCCGACGTGGGGCAACCTGATCCTCGACGGTCAGAGCAAGCTCGAGAACTCGTGGTGGATCTCGCTGATGCCCGCTGCCACGATGTTCGTCACGATCCTCAGCATCAACCTGCTCGGCGATGTCCTTGCCGAGAAGTTCCGAATTCGAGAGGCGATTGGATGAGTGTCACCCAGGCAAGCCGGCGCGGTGAGGATGGCCCGCTGCTCGACGTCCGTAACCTGAAGACGCACTTCAACACACCGCTCGGCGTGGTCCGCGCGGTCGACGGGGTCTCGTTCACGCTCGATCGAGGCAAGAGCCTCGGCATCGTCGGCGAGTCCGGCTGCGGCAAGACGATCCTGTCGCGGTCCATCATGGGGCTGCTGCCGAAGCGCAACACGATCCGCAGTGGCGAAGTGATCTTCGAGGGTCTCGACCTGGCCAAGATGAGTCTCAAGCAGCGTCGCGACATCTGGGGTACCGAGATGTCGATGATCTTCCAGGACCCGATGACATCGCTCAACCCGGTGATGAAGATCGGTAACCAAGTCGGCGAACCGCTGCGTCTCAAGCTCAAGATGACCAAGGAAGCGGCGCGCGAGACCGTGCTCAAGTTGCTGACCGACGTCGGAATCCCGGAACCGAAGAAGCGGCTCGACCAGTACGCCTTCGAGTTGTCCGGCGGCATGCGTCAACGAGTCATGATTGCGATGGCGCTGGTCTGCGGACCAACCATGCTGTTCGCCGACGAGCCGACCACCGCGCTCGACGTCACCGTCCAGGCCCAGATCCTCGATCTGATCCAGGAGCAGCGCCGAGAGCGAAACATGTCGCTGATCCTGGTCACCCACGACCTCGGGGTCGTCGCCGGGCACACGGATGAGATCATCGTCATGTACGCCGGCAAGGTCGTCGAGAAGGCATCCACCAAGGTGCTGTTCTCGGACATGAAGATGCCGTACACGGAGGCCCTGTTCCGCAGCATTCCCAAGCTCGATGATCCGAGCCATACCGTGCTGACAACCATCGGCGGTCGTCCACCGGACCTGATCCATCCGCCGTCGGGCTGTCGCTTCAGCCCACGATGCCCATATGCCACCGACCGGTGCCGCGCCGAGGAGCCACCATTGATCGAGGAAAGCCCTGGCCATTTCTACGCCTGCTTCCACCCGGTCGGTTCGCCGCGTTGGGCCGAGGTCAATGCGTCGGCGACGACCGCCGCTGACGGCACCCTGGTCGCTGCAGCGCCGGGTGCCGCGACCGACGTGAGCGTGTCCTGATGGCCGGCACCGGCAAAGCACACATGCACGATCAAGGCGAGGCCCTGTTGCGCGTCGACGACCTGGTCGTCGAGTTTCCTGTGGGCCGCACTGGGCTCAAGGTCCAGGCCGTTTCCGGGATCAGTTTCGATGTCCTCGCGGGCGAAACGCTCGGGGTCGTCGGCGAAAGCGGCTGCGGCAAGTCCACCACTGGTCGAGCGATCATGCAATTGCCTCGGCCCAAGGGCGGCACCGTCCAATTCGATGGCCAGGAGCTGACGACGCTCCAAGGCGACGGGATGCGCACGCTGCGCACCAGTGTCCAGATGATCTTCCAGGATCCGATCTCGTCGCTCAACCCGCGTCGCCGGGTGCGCGACATCGTGATGGAACCGCTCAACATCTGGAAGATCGGCACCAAGCAGGAGCGACTGGCGAAGGTCAACCAGGCGCTCGAAGACGTCGGTATCGATCCGGCGGCGGTCGGCGACCGTCGACCGCACCAGTTCAGCGGCGGCCAGTGCCAACGGATCAGCATCGCCCGAGCGCTCGTCCTCAATCCGTCGATGATCATCTGCGACGAGCCCGTGTCGGCGCTCGACGTCAGCGTTCAGGCCCAGGTCCTCAACCTGCTCGAGGATCTCAAGCGTCGCTACGGTCTGACCCTGATCTTCATCGCTCACGACCTCGCTGTCGTCAAGAACATCAGCGACCGGGTCGCGGTGATGTATCTCGGCAAGTTGTGCGAAGTCGCACCATCGGACGATCTCTACCGAGCGCCGGCACACCACTACACCGACCTGTTGCTGAGCTCGATCCCGGTCGCTGACCCAACAGTCGTCGTCACCCGCAACGAGGTGTTCGGTGAACCGCCGTCGCCCGTGATGCCGCCATCGGGATGCCGGTTCCATACACGCTGTCCCGCTGCCCAGGACCGATGCACAGCAGAGGAGCCGCAGTTGCGTGAGGTCGCCACTGGTCACTTCGTTGCCTGCCACTACCCGTTGCACGGCAGCGAAGCACCGGTGACCCTGCGGACCGCAGCGGCCTCCAACTGAGCAGTCGCATTGCCGACAACTGGTCAGCCGACTATCCGGCTGACCAGCTCTCGTCCGGCTGATCAGCCGTAGGTGTAGTTCGGAGGACGGCGCTCGAGGAACGCGGTCATTGCCTCGCGGTGATCGCTCATCTGGCTGAGCAGAATCTGTTGGCGGTTCTCGATGTCGATCGCAGCCTGCATCGGAACCTCGAGCGCCGTCCACATCCCCTCCTTGGTCATCGCGACTCCCATTGGAGCGTTGAGCATGATCTGCTCGGCCTTGGCATAGGCCGCCACCAGCAACTGTTCCGGCTCGAACAGTTCGACGATCAGGCCGATTCGGTAAGCCTCCGCACTGTCGAACACCCGGCCGGTCAGCATCAGTTCTTGGGCGCGAGCCATTCCCACCAGGCGTGGCAGCATCCAGCTCGTTCCGATGTCGCACGCCGACAAGCCGATCCGGATGAAGGCCGCGCTGAACTTCGATGCGTGGGAGGCGAGCCGGACGTCTGAGCCCAGAACCAGAGCAAATCCGCCGCCCGCCGCCGCTCCATTGACTGCTGCGATGATCGGCTGCGGCATCGAGCGCATGTGCGGAATCAGGCTGGCGATGTGCTTCTGGACTGCGAACCCGGCCGGAATTCTGCCGAGTCCCTCGGTGCCGGGGGCCGTGCCGTAGCCGCCCAGGTCGAGTCCTGCGCAGAAGCCGCGCCCGGCGCCGGTCAGCACGATGGCGCGCACTGCATGATCGACTGCGATTCTGTCGAACGCGTCGTGCAGGCCCTGGATCAACTCTGTCGTCATCGCGTTGAGCTTGTCGGGACGGTTGAGCGTGATCTGGGCGATGCCGGTCCGGGGGGTCGAGATCTCGATGACTGCCATCGGTCCATCGTCGCGGGCGAACAACTGTCGCGCAGAGGCGGACGGTCGACGGACTCCTCCAGTTCGGCTGCCGATCTGCTGTACCGTGCCGAGGGTGCCGCTTCGGATCGACCCGCTGACGAACCTTCGCAGCACGCTGTCGGTCTACCGATATGGACGCGCCGACCCCACGACCCGGCTCGGCACGAGCGAATTCGTCCGTGCAACGTTGACTCCCGACGGTCCGGCGACATTGCGGATGTGCTGGTCACGGGACCAACTCGTGGCCGAGGCGTGGGGGCCCGGCGCCGAGTGGATGCTCGCCCGGGCACCGCAGTTCGCCGGCGGATGCGATCCGGGTTGGACGTTCGGCGACGACAGCCACCCTCACGTGCAGCGAGCCCAGCGCAACCATCCGGGAATCCGGTTCGGGGCGAGCGGGAGTTTGTACCACGAGTTGCTGCCGGTGATCCTCGGCCAACGGGTCACCGGGGTTGAGGCCTTCAGTCAATGGCGCCGGCTGGTCCAACGACTCGGAGATCCGGCCCCCGGTCCCTTTCCGGATTTGCGGCTCCCGCCGTCACCGCAACGACTGCTCGCCCATCCGCCGTGGTGGTTCCACCCCATCGGTATCGAGGCCAAACGGGCTGAGGCGATGCGCACCATCGCCCGATATGCCAGCCGGATCCAGCAGTGGAACGACCTCTCCCCCAGCGATGCTGCAAGCAGGCTGCGGCTGTTGCCAGGTATCGGCGCGTGGACGATCGGCTCTGCGGTGGGGCCTGCGCTCGGCGACCCCGATGCGGTGCCGGTCGGCGACTACCACATCCCGAACATGGTCAGTTGGGCCCTTGCCGGAGAGCCTCGTGGGTCCGACGCTCGGATGCTCGATCTGCTCGAGCCGTACGTCGGTCAGCGCGGCCGAGTGATCCGGCTGCTCGGCCTCGACGGCCACGCTGCCCCGAAATTCGGCCCTCGCCAACGGATCCAGCCGATGTACCGCCGCTGACCCAACCGCCCGCGCGCCATCGGTGATGTCGAGTTCGCAGGAGTGCGTGTTAGCGTCGCTG
>JBDSDH010000229.1:0-9398 GCA_039920665.1 Ilumatobacteraceae bacterium | reverse complement strand
AGTTGGCTGGTGCGCCGTTACGTCAACGGCAAGATCGACATTACGCCCAAGGCGCGAGAGCAGTACGTGTGGGCGATCCCACACATCGAGCGCGGCCTGGGCGGCATCCCGCTCGCACGCCTCGACCGCGACGACATCTCGAAGTGGATCATCGCACTCGCTGCGGGCGGCAAGCTGTCGAAGCGGAGCGTGCAGATCTGCCGCAACGTGCTCCGCGCTGCGTTGGCCGACGCCGTCGACGAGGGCTTGCTCTCGCGGAGCCCTGCTGCGCGGGTGCCGCTCCCCCGCACCGTCGCCAAGCCGGTCCGCAAGAAGGACAAGCCGGCATGGGACGCGGCCGAGGTCGACCGGTTCCTCGCCGCGATCGCAGGTCATCGCTGGGCGATCGCGTTCCATCTCGGCGTGCTCTACGGACTGCGTCGCAGCGAGGTCCTCGCCTTGCGTTGGGACGACCTCGACGTCGCGGCCAAGACGCTTCGCATCGACGAGAGCCTCGTCGCGATCAATCGGGGCGCGTCGCTCGGCGACGCGAAGAACGTCCGGTCTCGTCGGCTGGTGCCACTTGGTGACGACGCGATCCGAGGCCTCCAACGGCGGCGGGCCGAACAGGCGATGGAACGTCTTGCGGCCGGGGCCGATTGGGAGGACAACGATCTGATCATCGCGACGCGCCACGGACGTTTCGCGTTGCCTCGTGCGTACGACCGTTCGCTCGAGTGCATCGTGCGGCGTTCTCAGTTGCCGCGCCTCACGTCGCACGGTCTTCGCCACACGGCCGCGACGCAGATGGTCAACAACGCGCTCGATGTCGGCGAGCTGCGCGCGATCGCTGACATCCTCGGGCACAGTCCCGAGATGCTGATGACCGTTTACTCCCACGCGCTACCGGCGAACCGCCAGGCGATCATCGACCGCCTCGCCCGCCCCGCCGTGGGCTGACTGCCGCCCAGTCGGGCGGTTCGTTCCCGACTTCCGCTCTTGCGATCCCGATGGAGAGATGGACGACTCGATCACGGGTCGGCCCGTCCGACAGGAGGATCGTATGTCAGCTGCAAGCGACGATTGGAACGAGCTGCCGCTGCTGCTCACCGTCGACGAGGCCGCGCATGTCCTGCGCATCGGGCGGTCGCACGCCTACAACCTGACCAAGCTCTACGAGACCTCGCACGGCACCGCCGGCGTACCGGTCATCCGGCTCGGTGATCTCCTCCGCATTCCGAAGAGCGCGCTGCAGGAACTGCTCACGACGGGCCACATCGTCCAGCTCCGTCAGGACGCGACGACGGCGATGCCGAGTAGCTCTCGAGCGAAGAGCTCACGTCAGCGGTCGACCACGACCGAACGCCAGCAACTGTCGTTGATCGCGGACTGACGGAGCCCGGCGATGGAACACCGACCACACACACCCTCCGACCCAATGAAGAACAGACAAGTGCCCGCGGATCGGAGTGTGTGGTGATCCGGGTGACCACGCTCTACGCGTCGACCGCCTCGGCGACCGCGAGCTACTACACCAAGTACCTCGCCGACGCCCCCGGTGAGGTCCCCGGGCAATGGGGCGGCCACCAAGCCGATCTCCTCGGCCTCACGGGTGAGGTCTCGATCGAGCAGCTCGAGCGTCTCCTGTCCGGGCACGATCCGATCACCGACGATCAGCTCGGTACGCCACTCGTCGATCGGACACGCTCGGATGGGAAGGTCATCCGAGCGGTCGCCGGTTTCGATGCGACCGTGTCGGCGCCGAAATCGGTGAGCGTGCTGTGGGCCTTGACCGGCGACCGAGGACTCGCCGATGCACACGACGTCGCCGTCCACGCTGTGTTGGCTCATCTCGAACGGTACGGATCGACGACTCGTGTCCGCTCGAACGGCGGCCGGCTGCATCCGGACTCGCAGGGTTTGACGGTCGCCGGGTTCCGGCAGACGACGAGCCGCGCCGATGACCCGCAGCTGCACACACATCTGGTGATCTCGTCGAAGGTCCAGACCGTCGACGGTCGCTGGCTCGCCCTCGACGCGCGGATGTTGAAGCGGCACCAACGCACACTCGGCGGGATCTACCAGTCCGTGCTCCGGGCTGAACTCACCCACCGCTACGGCGTCGCGTTCGACGAGATCACCAAGGGCCAGGCGGAGATCGCCGGCGTTCCGGGCGATCTGTTGGAGAGGTTCTCCAAGCGCACCGCCCAGGTCGACGACGCGCTCGCGGACAAGCTCGCCGAGTTCTTCGCCCGCGAGGGCCGGGACCCGACGATGTGGGAGCGTGCCGCCCTCACCCGCGAAGCCGCTGCCGACACACGCGGCCACAAGACCGACCGCCCAGCCGACGAGCTCCGCCCGCACTGGCTCGACGAAGCCGCCGCCGACGGACACACGCCGGAAAGCATCGTCGCTGCGGTCGTCGATGCCGCTCGACATGCGGCCCCGGCGCCCGAACGGATCGAGCTTGCACCGGTCATCGACGCGTTGTCGGTGGCGGGATCGACGTGGCATCGCGAAGACATCGTCCGCGCGATCTGCGACGTCCAACGACCACTCGCCGGACTCGGCGGCGCAGGCTGGGCCGCCTACCTCGAGCACGCCACCGACGCTGTGATCGAGCTGTGCGTCGACCTCGACCCCGAATCGACCGAAGTGCAACGGACCCGCGGGTCGGACGGTCGATCGGTGTGGATCGAACCCATCGCGGCACGCTTCACCACCCCGGAGATCCTCGCTGAAGAGAACGCCATCATCGATTGGGCGACCACGGCGCAACAGCCCGAACCGTCACCATCATTGACGGTCGAGCCCGGCCGGATGGACGTCCTCCAACGCACTGCTGCAGCGGCCGTCGCCGGTGACGACCGACTCGTCCTCATCGTCGGCCCCGCCGGCGCCGGCAAGACGACAACGCTCGCCGCCGCAGTCGCAGACCTCCACCAATCCGGCCGCCCGACGTTCGGTGTCGCGCCGACCGCGAAAGCCGCACGCACGCTCGAGGACGAGACCGCGATGCGCTCGGACACGGTCGCCAAGCTCGTCCACGAATGGACGCGCCTCGACCGGCCGCCGCGTGCCGAGTGGAAGCTGCCGGCGGAGACGACACTGATCGTCGATGAAGCCGGACTGATCGGCACAGCCAGCCTGCACACGCTCACTCAACTCGCCGACGGCCAACGGTGGCGGGTCGTGCTCGTCGGCGACCCCCACCAACTCCAAGCCGTCGGCCGCGGCGGCATGTTTCACGAACTCTGCACCACCGGCCGCACCCACGAACTCCAACGGATCCACCGCTTCATCGAGCCGTGGGAAGCCGAAGCATCGCTGCAACTCCGCACTGGCAAACCCACCGCGCTCGACACCTACGAAGACCACGACCGCATCCGCCCCGGCACCCTCCCCGAACACCTGGACCACATCGCCGACCGATGGATCAGCCACCACCGGCGCGGCGAGACCCTCGCTGTGATGGCGTCCACGAACGACCACGTCCACATCATCAACGAACACATCCAGCAGACACGAGCCGACCGAGGCCACTACGGGATACCCGGACAGACGGAGATTGCCGGAGGCGAGCACGCTCACGTCGGTGACATCATCGCCACCCGCCTCAACAATCGCCTGCTCCGAACCGACATCGGCGAACCGGTCCGCAACCGGGATCGCTGGATCGTCACCGACATGACCGACGATGGCGATCTCATCGCCGACTCACTGTCCGGCCACGGCACCGTCCGACTCCCCCACGACTACGCAAGCGACCACGTCCAACTGGGCTACGCCACCACCGAGATGGGCGCACAGTCCGTGACCGCCGACGCGAGCATCAGCCTCGCCTCCGGAGCCACGACCTGCCGAAACCTCTACGTCGCCATGACCCGTGGCCGCAACTACAACGAAGTCTGCGTCATCACCGACAGCCACGACATCGCCGACGCTCGCGACATACTCGACCGAGTCATCAACACCGACCGCGCCGACACACCCGCCACCACACAAGAACGCAACCTCCGCGCCGCTGGCCCGCTGGCACCTCCCCGATACGACGACCCCGACAACACGTGGATCCTCAACCAACTCGGACCGCCGAGCACCACACTCGGCGCAGACCGCGACCTCGGTGCTGACATCGACATCTGACCCATACGTCGAACCGCCGGTCACAACACCAGCGGCCACGCGCCAGAACGCCGGATCGGTGCGCTGATATACGGGTGATCGCGGGCGTTATGGCCGGGGCTGGCTGAACAATCTGTGCGTGCTGTCGGGCTGGAACCACCTCGTCGTAGATCGAAGCCGAACCCGGCTGCGGTCGGATGATCACGACGTTCATCGGGTCGCATCGCGGTATCGTGATGTCATGCCAAAACAGACAACCGTGCGGTTGCCCGACGACCTTGCCGACGACGCAGAAGCTGTCGCCCGAGTCCGAGGCGACAGCGTCAACCAAGTCATCATCGACGCACTCGCGGCCGAGATTGAACGCGTCCGCTCCGACGCCGACTTCACGGTCCGCGCCAAGAAGCTGCTCGAGCGCGACCGGGAGATCCTCGACCGTCTCGCGAAGTGACCCGCTTCCTCAGCCTCGCTGAGTTCTGGTATCTCGCGGAGTACGTCACAGGTATCAACGCCGCAACGCTCATCAAGGCCAGCCGCGTCGATCTCGCTGACTCGGCACTCCATGCACCGCAAGCCGGATTCGGCGACACCGACTTCTACCCAGACCAGTACGACAAGGCTGCAGTTCTCGCCTGTCGGATCGCATGGAACCATCCGCTGCCCGACGGCAACAAGCGAGCGGCGTGGGCATGCCTCGTGTTGTTCATCGATCTCAACGACGGGTCATGGAACGACGACAACCCTGGCCCTGATGACGCCGTCGAGGCGATACTCGCGGTTGCGGCACGGGAGGTCGACGAGGCGTGGCTCGCTCTCTGGCTTCGCGAACGGGTCACATTCCGAACCTGAGCCCGGATCCTGATCCCACTCGCCAATGCACCGATCGAAATCACTCGCAACGAGCGCGCTGCCGGCGATGCGAGACCGAGCGGGTCGATCACAGCCCCATGGCTACATATCGGCGCGTCCGTACCGGTGACATCGGGTAACGGCTCAGCCGTGTCAGGCTGTCGTCGTGTCGTCGTGCGTGACTTGTGAGCTGATCGCGAGACGGGATCGCGGTGAGGCGCCTTTGTGGGACTCGATTCGCCGCACGCCTGGCTGGGACATCGTCCATGCGTTCGGGACCTCGGTCGAGGGCTGGCTGGTGCTCGTTGCCCGACGGCACATCACCAGCGTCGCAGACATGTCCGACGAAGAAGCCGGCACGCTCGGCCCAATCATTCGCGAGGTGTCACGATCGCTCCAGGTGGTCCTGGACTGCGACAAGACCTACGTGGTGCAGTTCGCAGAACATCCGAATCACCCCCACGTACACGTCCACGTGATCGCCCGAGCCCGGAACCTTCCTCACGAGCAGCGAGGCCCAGGCATTTTCGCTTCGATGGCAAGCTCGACAGAAAAGTCCATCAGCGCCGAGCGGATGGACGAGATCGCGTCCCGAATCAGCGCCGAGCTCACGCTTTGAACCGCTGACGCGGCCACTCGATCTGACGGTGCCGATCACATACTCACGGCTCGGAACGACGCCACCGTCACCGGCAAACACCACGCCAGATCGAAGCCTCTGCGCTGCGGCCCGGGCAGCGCGACTTTACGAATTGGGAGCGGCCGCGTTGCGGCGATCTACTGTCGGACGTGTCAGAGACCGCGGTCAGCGTCGTGATTTTGGGTCAAACGCGATCGCGCGCAACGGTCGGTGCAGTTGAGCCGTCGAACATTGTGTGATGACCCCCGACATTGAGCCAGGACTCGCCGCTGACCACGTCGGCCTCGTCGCGCTGTATGAGCGGGAGTGGTCATCGCTGTTCAAGGTCGCGTTTCTGTTGACGAACTCTCATTCGACTGCGGAGGAAGTCGTGCAAGACGCGTTCGTCCGCCTGCAGACCACCCGCACCCGTGTCCTCAACCCGGGGGCATATCTGCGCACCATGGTCGTCAACGCGTGCAGGGACGTCCATCGCCATCAGGTCGTCGTTGACCGGACACCACTGCCACGGCCCGAAACAACGCTGGCAGAGCATGACGAACTCTTCGATGCGTTGGCGAGCCTGTCGCGGCGCCAACAGGCCGCGCTGATCCTGCGGTTCCACGTCGATCTCTCCGAGCAAGAGATCGCATCCACCCTCGGCTGTCGCCCCAGCACCGTCAGATCGATCATTCATCGGGCACTCGCCATTTTACGGAAGGACCTCAGCGCATGAACACCACACTCGAAGACCGCCTCCGCCGCCACTACGACGACCGCACACGCGACCTCGCCGAGCACGGCCCGGGACTCGAACGAAGCGCAGCCCTGACCCTCACCCCGGCAGCGGAGCATCAGCGATCGAATCGCACTGCGCGGATCGCGCTGGTCGTTGGATCAGTTGCCGCCGCTGCGGTCATCGGGGTCGTTCTCATGAACGGGCCGGCAAACAACCAGACCACCACCGAACCCGCCTCTACGGGAGTACCGGCGGACCCGACCGTCGCGGCGCTGGCACCAGTAGCGACGCTGCCACAGTCCGTGGATCTCACAGCCACACCCGTCACAGTGGATGCAAGCTCACCAACAGCCTGGTATCGGTTGCAGCCCGATCTCGACATCTCTTGGTACCAGGACCCGACCGCACAGTCCGCGATGCTCTGTTGGCGCACCCCCGTTGGGTCGGACTGTGCACCCGACGATGGCTCGGTCAGTCTGCTGCCGCTCATCGTGCCAACAGCTGGCGGCCAGACGCTCGTGGTGACATCCGAACGCCCCGATCTCATGTCGCTCGACGTTCAACTCTCGGACGGCGCCGTTTTGAGCGCTCCCGTTTCCGTCGATGCCGCCATCGACTGGGGAGTGGCCCGCTATGTGCTCCCCGAGGGGCAAACCATCGCGGCCGTCGGCAGAGCATCAACCGTGCCGGGCGACCAGACGCCCATACCCGGCCAGACGCTTCCACCAACGGTCGATCTGATCGATGTCCCACTCACCGTCCCAGCAGGCAGTCCGCTCAACTACTGGCGGTGGCTCCCAGACCTCGACATCTCCGAACGGGCGACCGCGCAAGGCGGCACAGAACTGTGTTGGCGCACCCCATCAGGCACCGGCTGCATCGATGACTCGTTCATCAGCCCCCAGGTTGGGATCATCCCAACAGACGGCGGGGTCATCCTGCTCGCCCAACCAGCGTTGATCGAGATCACTCCACCACCAACCGACCCGAACGCTTCCAAGTTCGAACTCGGGCCCGACCCGACATCGGTCACCGCCACCTTGTCGGATGGGTCGACACTCACGGCAGAAGTGATGCACGACGACCAGTACGGCGTCGGCTACGCCCGCATCCAGATACCCGCCGGAATCACCCTGTCGAGCGCCGTGTCGCAATAGAGCTGCAGCGTTGTTCACGCACATCATGAGCCCATCGGTTCTCGGTGCCGTAGAAAACCCACAGAACGCGCAGCGCAGAACTCCATCCGCAACGTCAGCGCACACTGCGCCACAGATACGCCTCGGCGCTGTTCCCGAGCGCTGGCCCGAAGAGGTGGATCACGCGTTGTGCCGGCGGTAGGTGACAGGGTGGCGCGGCTGGGGACAATCGCTCGTCGAGTCGGATCGGCGTCATGCCACGCATATCTTGTTGCCCTCGGGATCGTGCATGACCCCGTGGGTGAGGATCTTTCCCTCGGTCTCTTCGCGCACGACGGTGGCGCCGAGGCCGACGAGCCGTGGCAGGTCGGGGCGGATCAATCGTTGGCGATCGACGAGATCCCATGGTCCGTCGCCGGCGACGCGGATGTCGAGGTGCATCCTGTTCTTCGCCTGCTTGACCTCGGGGACTCGGAGCAACGAAGCACCGGATTTGCGAGCGGGCCGTCACTCGCTGTGTCGCGCTTGGTCCTGCTCCTTCTCGGCCAACGAGCGCAACACGCAGAACTCGTTGCCCTCCAGGTCTGCCATGACCACCCAGGTGACGTCAGTCTGTCCGATGTCGATGCGTCGAGCCCCGAGATCTTCCAGGCGTTGGACTTCGGCTTGCTGGTCGTCCGGACGAAGATCGAAGTGAACTCGGTTCTTGGCGGTCTTCTCGTTCTGGGATGGCATCAGACCGAGCCGACCTCCGGATCCGTCCGTCGCGACAAGCAGATGGCCTCCAGAGGGTCCGGTCCAGACATGCTCGAAGTCGAGCGCCTGGCACCAGAACGCGGTCATTGCATCGAGGTCGACACAGTCGATCAGTACGCAATCAATGGCGAGCGGCATCCCGTCATCCTCGCAGCGCTCAGAGCGCTGCTCATGAGCATTTCAAATTGATGCTGTAGTCCGCCGACGCAGGGCGTCATTTCCTCGGCCGTCGGTGTGTCAGCCCGCGGTTTCCTGTCACTGGCCACTCGTCGAGAAGCACAGCGAAAACGTCGACGTCCGTTCGTTGCCCCGCCGATATGCCGTCGGCGCGAAGCGTCCCCTCATAGGTGAACCCGGCGCGCAGCGCAACCGCAGCCGAAGACGTGTTTTCGGACTGGATCGTCAGGAACACGCGAGCTGCTCCGAGCTCGAACAACCAACCCGTCATCAGCGTGACGGCGCGAGTCGCGAGCCCTCGTCCCCTCGCGCCCGCCGCCAGCCAGTAACCGAACTGGGCGACGTTTGTGCTCGACCAGTCGTCGATGCCGCACATGCCGACCGGCTTGTCCGAGACTGCATCGACGATCGCGAAGGCGGCGCCCGTCGGATCACCCTTGACGTCGAAAGTACGCCAGCTCTGCTCAAAGCGGTCGATCACGGTGACCGCATCAGCCACCGAGACCGGCGCCGGCCCGTTGTAGCGCTCAATCGCCGGGTCTCTCGACGCTTCAGCCATGAAGATCGCATCGGAGAACCTCCACGGTCGCAGCACAACCACATCGTCGGACAACACGACCGGCGGCCCCTTCCAATCGGGCGCCGTCCCGCCGGCTCGTCCGTGAACCACGCCCGCAGAATCCGGATTCTCTGAGTCGCCCATTCAGCTGACGCTACGACCTTCGAAGCAGCAGGATCGTCCCGCATGTGCCGGAAGGGACACAGAACCCACGGCGCATATTCGCGGAGACGATGCGCTGCACCATAAGCGCCGATCGGCGCCTCTGGCGTCCAGAAACCGGCGTTACGGGACGCCTTTCAGCGGAGCGGTGAGACGCTTGTTCGATGGAGTGAGACTGCTCGACTGCACCCGCTGGGAACAATGACCGGAGCCAACATTAACGTTGCGAGATGAGCAACGGCCCGGGCAACGACAACGACAACGAGCTCGGCGCCTACGACGACAACGGTTACGCCA
>JBDSDH010000228.1:0-3209 GCA_039920665.1 Ilumatobacteraceae bacterium | reverse complement strand
GTCGTTCACGTCATGCTCGAGCTGACCGCGCCGCCGTCGACACCGACGCAGCGAGCGCCGATCGACGCCGTGTTGGTGCTGGATCGTTCCGGCTCGATGGGTGGTGCGCCGATGCACGCCGTGCGTGAGGCGGCATGCAACCTGTTGCGGCTGCTCGGACCGTGGTGGTGTGCCTTCCGGAACCGACATCGCGCGTCCTCACCCGCGAACTGTTGTACACCGCTGTCACCCGTGCAGAGCGCCGACTCGTCGTCGTGGGCTCCGAGGACGCAGTCCGTGCCGCAGTCGCCCGTCCTGTGGCGCGGGCTTCCGGCCTCGCAGAGGCACTGACCCCATGAGGTCAACTCGACCGGCAGACTTCGTCCGTTTCGGTGCTCACAAGGACCCGCAGGGGAATCGGACGACCTGTCGATGACGACTGTGTAAGGTGAGCCACACCCGTAAGACGGGTCGACAGCGCGGTGGGGTCCGTACTGAGGGTCATTGCGCTGCATCGCCCGAACCACAGCAAGGGGAATCTGCATGCACGTCCTGTCAGAGAGATACCGAATGGCGGCTTTGGTCGCCGTCGCCGCAATGGCCATCGGCGCTTGTTCCAGCGATGCCAAGTCGGCGACCACCACCGTCGCAACGCCGTCGAGCGCGGACACAACGGCGCCACCCGGAACGCCATCGGGTCAACGTCTCGCGGCAGTGCAAGCAGCGGACTCCGTCAAGTGCGGCACGCGCGATGCGCTGCCAGGATTCGCCGTACTGGACTCCTCGGGTGAGCACGTCGGGTTCGATGCCGACTTCTGTCGCGTCGTTGCAGCTGCCGTGCTCGGCGATGCAACCAAGGTGGACTTCGTCGACCTCGAGACAGCGGATCGCTTCACCGCTCTGCAGAGTGGCAAGGTCGATGTCCTGATCCGCAACACCACGTGGACCGCGAGCCGTGACGGCTCAGAAGGTGCGACCTTCTTGCACCCCAACTTCTACGACGGCCAAGGCATGATGGTCGCGGCCGATGCTGGATTCGCGTCCATCAACGACATGACGAACGCGATCGTGTGTGTTGCCAAGGGAACGACCACCGAGGGCAATGCGGCTGCGGCGTCGAACCGACTGAAGCTGAACTGGGAAATCCGGACGTTCGACGACACCGATCAGATCCAAGCGGCCTTCGTTGCCGGTCAGTGTGACGGCTGGTCATCGGACACGAGCCAGTTGACCGGACTGCGCAGCGCCTATCCAGATGGCGCCGACGCGCTGACCATCCTCCCGGAAGTGTTCTCGAAGGAGCCACTCGCTCCAGCCGTGGCCGACGGTGACACGCAGTGGGCACAGGTCGTCGACTGGGCGATCCTCGCCACCATCCAGGCCGAGGAGTTCGGCATCACCCAAGCCAACGTCGATGACATGGTCGCCAACTCCGACGTCGTCGGCATCCAGCAGTTCCTGGGTGTTGCGGTGACCGGCGCTGATGGCAGCTCGACCACGCTCGACCCAGGCCTCGGACTGCCCGTCGACTTCGCTCAGCAGGTCATCAAGCAGGTCGGCAACTATGGCGAGATTTTCGAACGCAACCTCGCCCCGCTCGGTCTCGACCGAGGCGTGAACGCCCTGTGGACCGACGGCGGCCTGATGTACTCGCCGCCTTACCGCTGACCATCATCGTGTTGCTCGGAGCAGGCCACCGACGGGTGGCCTGCTCCGCTGAACTTTCCGCGAGCGACTGGGGAAGGACACATCGATGACGGCTGCCGCCGGCTCTCATCCACAGCGCCCGCCGTTCTGGCGAAACGTGCGTGTGCTGCGCTGGATCTTCCAGATCGTCGTGCTCGCTGTCGTGGCCGTCGTCCTCGCGTGGTTGTACTCGAACTACCGCACCAACGTCGCCCGTACCAGGATCCCGACCAACTTCGATTTCCTCGATCGTCCGGCGAACTTCGAGATCCCGGGCAACGCGATGTCGCAGACCGCGCCGGTACGCAATGCGCTGGTCCAGGGATTCCTCAACACCTTGCGGGTTGCTGTGGCCGGTCTGATCCTGGCGACGATCCTGGGCACCCTGATCGGCATTGGTCGGCTGTCCAAGAACGCGGTCGTCCGCTCGTTATGCACGGTGTACGTCGAGACGATTCGTAACATCCCGCTGCTTTTGCTGCTGCTGTTCGCGAACCTGGGTCTTGTCCTGCAGGTGTTGCCCCGCTTGTCCGATGCGTGGGAGCCGTTGGGTCTCGCGGTGTTGTCCAACCGGGGCATCGCGATCCCGTGGTACGTCGGGTCCGGATGGACGCTGCTGGGCATCATCACGATCGGCATCATCGGCGGCCGGCTCGTCGCCCGGTGGCGACGCAATGTGTTCGATCGGACCGGTGCACGAGCCCGAACCGGGCTGTGGGCAGCGGGGGTGTTCGTCGCCACGGCCATCATTGGTTGGATTGCATTCGGCTACGACGTCACGATCCCCGAGGTCGCGCAGCGGCTGACCATCGGCGGGATGCGACTCGATCCGTCGTTCTTCGCGCTGCTGTTCGCACTGGTCATGTACACCGCGAGTCACATCGCCGAGATCGTGCGCGGTTCGATCCAAGCCGTCGATCGCGGCCAAGACGAAGCGGCACAAGCCCTGGCGCTCAGCGGCTTCCAACGGATGTGGTTCGTGGTCTTGCCGCAAGCGTTCCGGATCGCCGTGCCACCGCTCGGCAACCAGTACCTCAACCTGATCAAGAACTCGTCGCTCGGCGCCGCGATCAGTTACTTCGAACTCACCAACGTCACCCAGATCTCGGTCGCCAACAGCTCGCCCCCGGTGCCGGCATTCGCGCTCGCGCTCGCCGTGTACCTCGTCATCTCGCTCGTCGTCAGCGGACTGGTCAACGTCTGGAACCGCAAACTGGCGCTGGCGACCCGATGAACTCGTCGACCCACATCTCTCGCTTGCGCACCTGGGCTCGGCACAACCTGTTCAGGACGTGGTACGACAGCATCGTCACCGTCGTGTTCGGGTCACTTGCGATCTATGTGGCCGTCAGACTGCTGAACTATGCGCTCGTCACCGGTCGCTGGGATGTCGTGCGACGCAACCTGAAGCTGCTCCTCGTCGGACGATTCCCCGACGACGAACTGAACAAGGTGGTCATCGCCGTCGCTGTCTGCGTGCTGTGGGGAGGCCTTCTCGTCGGTCTGGTCATCGGCCGCCAACGACGTGCCGGCACCTTCGTCGA
>JBDSDH010000227.1:0-6450 GCA_039920665.1 Ilumatobacteraceae bacterium | reverse complement strand
GTGGGACGAGACGATGCTCGGTTCGGCCGACGTCTACGCCGCCAACAACCAGGCGTGCATCTTCACCCCGTTCATCCTCGCCGGGGCAATGGCGCCGGTGACGATCGCAGGTGTAGCGGCGCAGAGCCTCGCTGAGGCCTTGGTCGGGATGACATTCGCCCAGTTGGTCCGCCCGGGTGCCCCTGTGGTGCTCGGGTCGTTCGCGTCGTCGATGTCGATGCAGACCGGCGCCCCCACCTTCGGCACCCCGGAGCCGTCGCTGGTGCTGTACGTGATGGCCCATCTGGCCCGTCGACTCGGCGTGCCGTTCCGCTCCGGCGGTGGCCTCAACGCCTCAAAGATCGCCGATGCCCAGGCCGCCTACGAATCCGCGAACACGCTGCAGGCGACGATGCTCGGTGGTGTCAACTTCGTTCTCCATGCAGCTGGTTGGCTCGAAGGTGGGCTGTCGTTCGGGTTCGAGAAGTTCATGCTCGACGCGGATCAACTCGGGATGATGCACACGTTCGCGAAGGGCGTCGACATGAGCGAGAACGGTCAGGCCGTCGATGCGATCACCGCCCAGGAACCGGGCATGCACTTCCTCGGCTCGCCGCACACGCTGGCCAACTTCGAGAGCGCCTTCTATCGCAGCAACACCGCCGACAACAGCAGCTACGAACAGTGGTTGGAAGAAGGATCGACCGACGCCAACACTCGGGCCAACAAGCTCTGGAAGAAGAGCTTGGCCGACTACGAGCCGCCCGCGCTCGACACCGCGATCGACGACGAACTGACCGAGTTCATCACCAAGCGCAAGACCGAGATGCCTGACGAAATCGGCTGACCTGCCGCGGTCGCAGCGGTTCGGTGGAGCGATGGTAGTTTTCTACCATGAGCGTTACCCTTTCGACATCCATCGACAACGCCGGGCGACTCGTGATCCCGAAGGCGCTGCGCGATGAGCTCTCGATCGGTGCGGGCGATCGGTTGACGGTGAGAGTCCGCGACGGTCGCCTCGAGATCGAACCGGCGATCGTTGCTGCGCATGTCGAGGTGGTCGACGGCTTGCCCGTGATTGTCCACGATGTCGATATTCCGCCGATGACTGCTGATGAAGTGCGGCTCGTGCTGGAGTCGATCCGTCGGTGACGGCGACGGCGACGACGCCCGACTCCTCGGTTGTGATCGCCGCGTTGAGCCCCTGGCACCCGGACCACAGCGCTGCCCGACGCTCTGTCATCACCCGACCGAGGGCCATCAGCCACGTTCTGCTCGAGACGTTCTCGGTGCTCACACGATTGCCGTCGCCACATCGGGTCGCCCCGGCGATCGCTGCCGAGGCGCTCGAGGCCGCGTTTGGCGGAGTTCCTCTCTCGATCCCCGGCGCAGCGATGCAACGATTGCTCGCCCGTTTTGCGGGCGCCGGAATTGCGGGTGGTGCCGTCTACGATGCGGCGATCGCCGAGACCGCTCGTCGCGCCGATCTTGCGCTGTGTTCACTTGATGTGAGGGCCGCCGAGACGTACGCCGCAATTGGCGTCGAGGTCGTCTGGATAGGTCTCAATTCGTGATCTATACTTACCGTTCTGCGGATTCTTCCCGTAGAACGGGTTTGATTCCAACCGCCTTGTTTGCACCCGATCTCATCCAGCCCCATCGAGAGGACTCCCTGTGAGCACCGACTTCCCCACGGCCCCCGACTCCGGGTCAGCCTTCCCGACAACAGCAAAGGTCGTCGTCATCGGAGCCGGCATCGTCGGCAACGGCGTGGTCGGACACCTGGCCGAACTCGGCTGGCGCGACATCGTCCAGATCGACAAGGGCCCGCTGCCGAACCCGGGTGGCTCGACCGGTCATGCGTCCAACTTCATCTTCCCGGTCGACCACAACCGTGAGATGGCGGCACTCAACCTCGACAGCCAGCGTCAGTACACCGAGATGGGTGTCAACACCGAGTGCGGCGGGATCGAGATCGCCCGCACCGACGAGCGGATGGAAGAATTCCGGCGGCGGATGGTGTCGGCCAAGAACTGGGGTATCCCGGCCAAGCTGGTCACGCCGGCAGAGATCAAGGAAATGGTTCCGTTCATCAACGAAGAGATTCTCGTCGGCGGTTTCTATTCGCCGACGGTGTCGGTGGTCGACTCACTGCGGGCCGGAACGATCTTTCGCGAGAAGGCCCAAGAACTGGGTGCCTCGCAGACCTTCGCCAATGTCGAGGTCGAAGACCTGATTGTCGAGACCGTCGACGGTGTCAAGCAGATCGTCGCCGTCGTCACCGATCGTGGCCGGATCGATTGCGACTATTGCGTGATCTGCGTCGGCGTCTGGGCTCCGAAGCTCGCTGCGATGGCCGGCACGTTCATCCCGCTCACCCCGGCTGTCCACCAGATGATCGACGTCGGCCCGATCCCGGTGCTGGAAGAGACCGGTAAGGAACTCGGATTCCCGATCATCCGCGACATGGACACCTTCTGCTACGAGCGCCAGAGCGCCGGCAGCATGGAAGTCGGTTCCTACGCCCACCGCCCGATCTTCATGAAGGCCGAGGAAATTCCCTCGATCAAGGACTCGCGGCTGTCGCCGACCGAGCTCCCGATCACGATGGACGATTTCGACCCGCAGCTCGAACAGGCACTCGAGCTGATGCCCGACATCCTCGGGACCGCTGAGATCAAGTACGCGATCAATGGTCTGCTCTCGCTCACGCCCGACGCGTTCCCGCTGATCGGCGAGATGCCAGACGTCAAGAACCTGTGGTCGTGTTGCGCGGTCTGGATCAAGGAAGCTCCGGGCGCGGCGCGGATGCTCGCCGAGTGGATGACCCACGGCCAGCCCGAGATCGACCCCCACCACAGCGACATCGCCCGCTTCTACGACTACGCCCGCAACGACAGCCATGTCCGCGCCCGGTGCGCCGAGCACTTCCAGAAGACCTACGGCATCGTCCATCCGCGTGAGCAGTGGGCATCGGAGCGCGGTGTTCGCACCGCCCCGTGGCACGACCGCACCGAAGCCCTCGGCGCCGTCTACTTCCTCGCCGGTGGCATGGAGCGCCCGCACTGGTACGAGAGCAACGCCGGCCTCGTCGAGAAGTTCGGGGTGGAAGGTCGAGAGCACGAGTGGGATGCCCGCTGGTGGTCGCCGATCATCAACGCCGAGCACCTCGCTCTCAAGGACAGCGTCGGCATGGTCGATCTCGCACCGTTCGTCGTGTTCGAGTTCGACGGTCCGGGCACGATGGACTTCCTCCAGAGCATGACCGTCAACAGCGTGAACGTGCCGGTTGGCAAGAGCATCTATACCCCGGTGCTCGACGTCAATGGTGGCTTCCGCAGCGACCTCACGATGCTGCGCATCGCCGAGAACACCTATCGCGTCATGACCGGTGCGTTCGACGGTCCCCGCGACAAGTTCTGGTTCACCAAGCACCTGCCAGAAGACGGTTCGGTCCACTTCCAAGATCTCACCTCGTCCTACGCCGTGCTGGGCCTGTGGGGCCCCAACGCCCGCAAGGTGATGTCCAAGCTGACCGAGAGCGACGTCTCCAACGAGGGTTTCCCGTACGGCACCACCCAGGAAGTGCTGTTCGATTCGATCCCCGTTCGGCTGTTCCGGATCTCCTATGTCGGCGAGTTGGGCTGGGAGATCTACGTCCAGACCGAACACGCTCGCGCCGTGTGGGACAAGGTCGCAGCAGCCGGCGCGGAGTTCGGCATCGTGCCGGTCGGTGCCGGTGTCTACGGCACCACGGGTCGTCTCGAGAAGGGCTACCGCCTGATGGGCAGCGAACTCGACGGCGAGTACACCGTGGTCGAGGCCGGCCTGCATCGTCCGAAGGTCAAGTCGGCCGACTTCATCGGCAAGGCCGCCTACCTCGAACACCGCGAGGAAGATCCCGCCGCGATCCTGTGCACGCTGACCGTCGAGGACCACATATCGGCTCGCGACGGCATCAAGCGTTTCATGGTCGGTGGCGAGACGATCACCACGCCGGACGGCGAGCGCATCGTCGACCGCAAGGGCCGAGTCTCGGTCGTCACGACGGCCGGTTCCGGCCCGTCGACCGGCAAGTTCTTGTTGCTCGCGTACCTCACGCCCAAGCACGCCGTGCTCGGCAACGACTTGTGCGTGTACTACATGGACGAGCTGTATCCGGTCAAGGTCGCCGTCGTTGGATCGACCCCGATCTTCGACCCGACCGACGCCCGGATGAAGAGCTGAGCCACCGATGGCGCTGCGCATTCTCGTCTGCGTGAAGCGTGTGCCCGCCCCGGGCGCGCGCATCACGCTCACTGCCGATCACACCACGATCGACGTCAAGAACCTCGGCTTCACCACGTCACCGCACGAAGAGTGCGCAGTCGAGGAAGCGATCAGACTGGTCGACAAGCACGGCGGCGAGGCCACCGTGCTCACGCTCGGCCCCGGCGAGTCCGACGAGCAACTGCGCTATGCAGTCTCGGTCGGCATCGCCAAAGCCGTGCACGTCAGCCACCCGTCGCTCGCCGGCGAGGGCGATTGGGACCCGCAGGCCACTGCCCGTGCCCTCGGCGAAGTGATCGCCGAGATCGAAGCCGCCGACGGCGTGTTCGACCTGATCCTGTTCGGCAACGAATCCGCCGATTCCGGTGGGTTCCAGGTCGGCGTTCGTGTCGCCCGCAAGCTCGGCCGTCCGATCGTCAATGGAATCAAGGCGATCGATGTCGGTGAAACCGCGGTGGTCGCTCAACGCGAGAGCACGTCCGGGTTCGAGGTCTACAACCTGCCGCTGCCGGCGGTGCTCGGCGTCAAGGAAGGTCTCAACCTGCCTCGCTATCCGACCCTGCCCGGCCGGTTGAAGAGCAAGAAGGCCGAGGTCGTCAGCAAGACCGTCGAGCCCGTCGCCGGGGGACTGATCACCGAGCATTTCGACAATGCGGCCGAATTGGTGATCGAAACCACGATGCTCGGCAAGGGCGAAGACGCCGCTCCTGCGATCGTCGATCTGCTCGAAAGGTTGGGTCTGCTGTGAGCGAGATTCTCGCACTGTTCGAACACGACCGGGGCCAGGCGGGGGAGACCTCGTATCAGGCGCTCGGATTCGCTCGCGCGCTGCGTGCGGCTGGGATCGGCTCGTCGATCACTGCAGTAGTCATCGGCGCTGAGGCCGACGGTTTGGCCGCCGCCCTCGGTGCATACGGCGCCGACACTGTCGTCCAGGTCCACCACCACGAACTCACCGACTACGCTCCCGAAGCGTGGGGCGAAGCGATCGCGGAATTGATCGCAGCTCGCAATCCGGCGGCCGTCGTTGCGACCGGCACCGACCGCGGCAACGAGGTGCTCGCCTACGCATCGGCCATCAACGACACCGCGTTCGCGGCCAACGTCGTCGAGATCACCGCAGCGGGCGAGGCGAGCATCTCGCTGACCCGTGTCCGCTGGGGTGGCAGCCTGCTCGAGCAGTCCAAGCTGATCGGGAGTACGTACCTGCTGTCCGGTGCGACGCACGCCTTCGACGGCGAACTGTCGGCTGATCACGTCGGTGCGACGGCTGCGGTCGAGTCGTTCGATGCAACGCTTTCCGAGACCGCTGCTCGGACCCGAGTCACCGACCGCGTCACGCTGTCGTCGGGCATCACCTTGACGACGGCTGCAGTCGTCGTCAGCGGCGGTCGCGGTGTCGGATCTGCGGACGGGTTTGCTCCGTTGATCGAACTCGCCGATCTGCTCGGTGGTGCCGTTGGTTGCAGCCGCGTCGTCACCAACAACGGCTGGCGTCCGCACAGCGACCAGGTCGGCCAGACCGGCAAGCGGATCGCCCCGGAGTTGTACATCGCGTGTGGTATCAGCGGCGCGATCCAGCACTGGGTGGGCATGATGGCGAGCAAGCACGTGTTGGCGATCAACACTGACGGCGAAGCGAATATGGTCGGCAAGGCCGAGTACGCCGTCATCGGCGACCTGCACAAGATCCTCCCCGCAGTCAGCGCCGAGATCCGCAACCGCCGCGCGTAGGACAACGCCGCGGCTACCGTGCTCGGGATGAGTCGGATGGACGATGTGGGCGAGCGCGATGGTTGGCGCTGTTGGCTGTGTGACGAAGCGGTCGATCCGTCGATGTCGGTCAACGACGACCGAGGGCCGAGCATCGACGGCCGCACCCCGAAGCCCAAGCCCGGGATTCCCGAGCGGTTGGCCCATCGGGGCTGCAACACCCGCAAAGGCGCAGTGACTGCCGTCGCCGCGTGGCCGGAGCAGCTCTTCGTGTCCGATCCGGCCGTCATCCTGACAAGTGTCGACCGGCTGCAGCGCAAGGGCGGCCGCGAGATCATGGCCCGCTGCCCAACGCAGGCCGATGCCGCTGACGCATCCTCGTGGCTCGCCGACCGGCTGACCCGTCTCGTTCCGGACAGTTCGTTCACCACCGTTGTCGAGCCGGGTGGCGGCCAGTTCATGGTCGTCCTGCGCGCCTCGTAGAACGAC
>JBDSDH010000226.1:0-16720 GCA_039920665.1 Ilumatobacteraceae bacterium | reverse complement strand
CTCGAGCCGTCCGGCGCAACTGGCCTGGCGTCGGTGATGTTCGGTGCGCGGCCGGAGCCCGCAACGCGAGTCGGAGTCATCCTCTCCGGCGGCAATGTCGGGCTGGCGCGGTTTCGGGAGTTGATGGAGCCGCTCGACGAGACTCACACAACGGTGAACTGAATCGTGTCCACTGCTTGCGCGGGGCTCCTACCCTTCTGAATTTCCAACGTCGCAACGCACTCACCCTTTGGCGGATCGATAACCTCCGTCGTGCCTGCCCCGTTGGCACCGATCACCAGAACGAGTGTCGCGGAGTAGACGACTGCACCGTTGACGGTGCACACGACGTGCACTTGGTACGAGTCTCGACTGTTCGCGCCTGTCGCTGTAAAACTGCGCCCGCCGCCCGGGGAGACGGTCATCGAGAAGGGGCTCGTCGAACTCGGTGCCGCCGTCGGCGTAACCGTCGCCGTCGTCGTCGCTGTGGTCGTCGCAGTGGGGGCGGGGGCTGCAGTCGTTTGGGCTGTGGTTGTGACAGGAGTGGTTGTGGCAGCCTGGCCCTGCGGCGGTGCGCCGATGAATGCAGTGTCGTCGGTTCGGAACCGGAACGAGTCCACCGATTGGGTCACTGTTCTGCCGAATACACCGGTTTGCCCGTCAGCGAGTGGCGAATTGAACACGTAGGAGGTGATCACCTGTCCGTCAAGCGTGATCGTGACCACCGTCGCTTTTAGCACCAGGTTCAGTCGGTACTCACGGCCAGAAATGAGGGCCCTCGTGATCGAGGCGTCGACTACCCAGCCCGTGCGTGCGGAGAAGTGCCCGATGGCGATGCGGTTGCCCGCAACGTCGAGGGCGACGAACTTGAAGTCGGTGGCGCTGTAGTAGTCGAAGACGATTCCGCTGAAATTGCGCGCGGATATCACCGCCTCAACCTCAAGGTAACTTGCCGGGTCCAGACGGACTCCGTTGGCCGATCCGGTCCCGTTCGCAGCGTAGCCGACGAGGGCAATTGCCGCTCCGCTCGATCCTGGCGTGCCGGTGTATCGGCCGGCGCCGGTGCTCCATGAGCCCACGGCAGGAGTGAATGCTGCGCTTGGACTATCAAACTGTTCTGTGCGGTCGATCGTGATCTCTGGGGAAATGACCGTCACGTCAATGTTGTCGAACGACCCTTGCGCCTGATTAGACCCAAAGCCGAACATGCCGCGGTTGAGCGCGACCGACTCGCCGTTCAGGATGCGTGGCGAGAATTGGTAGCTGAACGCGTTCTTTCCGTCGATCGTCACCGTGGCCACAAGCCCGTTCACGATCACGTTCAGCTGGTAGAGCTTGCCGGACTTTACTCCTCCCGGAACGGGTCCCTGCGCGTCGTACCACCACCCGTTAGCGTCGCGGTGCCCGATCACCATCTTGTTGGTCGACTGGTCGACGCCGGCAAACTTGAAGTCGTACGCTCCGAAGTAGTCGAAGATGATGAACGCGTTGGCCTTCCAACCACCGGTCGGCTTGTCCATCCCGATCCTGGCGGAGAGCTCGTAGTACACGGTCGTGTAGCTGTCCGAGTAGAACACTGCCACTGCGTCGTTTGAGCTGCTGGTCGCAGTGACTTTGAGTACGCCGGACTGCACCGTGAACGCGCCGGAGTCCACGGCAAAGCCCTGCATTGTGCCGTCGTTGAAGTCTGCGCCACGGAGCGTGTCGCGGCGACCACCGGGAATGTTTCCCGCCTGCGGGTCGGTCGGCCCGCCCGTCTGCGTCTGCCACTGCCCGTGGTCGCGCTGTGTGATGAGGCCAAGTTCACCGAATGGCTCACCGTTGCGCGCGGGGTCCTCACCCGTGTCGGTCGCCCGTGTCGGGTCAGCGCCCTGGCTCCTGGAGAGCGCGTAGAGGAATTCAGGGAGCTGTGGGTTGACCTGCCGGCTGACGGTAGCGATCCCGAACGGTGCGAATGGAACCAGATAGCTGTTGAACTCGCCGACCCAGTCGATGAGACGGTCGCCGCCGGTGTTTCCGATGAGGATGTCGAGACCCGCACCGCCGAACACGCGATCCTGGTAGCTGGAGTTCACTCCGTCTGGGGCGTCGTTCAGACCGCCGTTCGTGGTGAGCACGTCATCAGCGTTTGAGAGGTCGTTACCCCAGCCGGCCCAGATGGTGTCTTCACCGGTGCCGCCAACCGACCAGTCGTTGCCGAGGTCACCGAAGATCACATCGTTGCCGTCAGAGGGCTGGTTGGTGATCGTGGCGGTGCAGGCACCCCTGTTGTCCACTGCAACGCAGGCGGTGACCCAGTTGCCTGACGTGGCGTCGTTGTTCAGGAAGAACGACCGGTTCCACGGGGCCGCACCAGCCTTCCACACGGTGCCGTCACCGTTGAACAGGATGACGCGGCGCGGGTCGTACTCGTCGTAGAGCAGGAACTCGCCGAGGCGGAGCGCATTGTGGTTGTTCGAGTGCCAGGCATTCGTGTCGGCACCAAAATGCAGCACATCGCCGGGGTTCCACGGGTGAGCGAAATCAATGAACTCGAGACCCACCGGGTTCCCGGCTGAGTCGAAGTGTTGCGCGTAACCTACCGTCAGCGCTTCAGCGCCGGAGATCGCATCGTCGCCTGCACCACCGTGGATCCAGTCGCCGCCCCAACCGCCGAAGATGATGTCGTCGGAGTTGTTAGCGTCAAACGTCGGCTGGTTCGCCACGTGCTGTTGGCTCATGTTCTCGTTCGGCCCGAGGTTGTAGACGGTGAGGTCGACTGCCTTCGCGAGTTGGCCGGCCACGTTGATGGTCGCGGTCTGCACCTGGCCCGGCGTGTAGATGAACTCGTTGAGTACGTCACCCTGGCTGGTTCTGGTGTCTGGGTCGATGGTGCGGAACTTGAGGATGCCGTAGAGCGGTTCAGCGAACTGGGTGCACACTGCTGACGAGTTGACGGAGCATCCGGTGTTTCTGCTGGTAAAGATACGGCCATCGTCTCCGAGAATGCCATCGGCGCCCGTGCCGCCGGAGATCCAGTCGTTGCCCCAGCCGCCGATCAGGTCGTCATCCTGCGCATCACCGAAGATGATGTCGTGGTCAGCACCGGTGTAAACAGTGTCGTCGCCGGTTTCGCCGTGCACCTCGTCGCGGCCACCGATCTGGAGGTACTTCCATGCACCGGTCGCAGTATCAAGGATCGTGGAGCAGGTTGGTTGCGTTGGCGATCCGTTGCAGTCGGAACCGACGGGCAATCCAAAGTTCTCAGGTTTGAAGTCTGGGCCGCCGACCGTGTAGTCGAGCAGGTGCACACCCCGGACGACGAGCCTTTGCGGACCGTAGTTGTCGTAGTTGAAGGTCACATAGTTTGCTTGGCCCGCGGTAGTCTGCCCAGGGCCGGACGGGTTCACATCAAGGCCGTTGGTGCCGACTATCCGGATGATGCGGCCGTTGTCGGAGACGATCGTGTCAGCGTCGCGGGCGTGCATGTTTGCGGCAACGGTGCCGTCAGCGAGGATGCCGCCGTCAAGGCCGGGAACGCTCGCAGTACCCGAGGTCTGGTTGTTGATGCCGATTTGCGTGCCGGCGCCGCCGAAGATGATGTCGGCTCCGCGGTCATCGCCCGGCGCGTACCAGGACGCTGGGTAAGGCACACCGTCTGGCCGGAGGTCAGGGGTGACGAGACTGAAGAAGTCGCTCGAGCCACCGACGATGTCGTCCTGGCCAAGTCCGCCGAAGATGCGGTCGTTGCCGCCGTTGCCTTCGATGTAGTCTTCGCCGTCGGTCGCCGCCTCGAACGACGCAACCACCACAAGCAGCCCGGTGTAATCGCAGACCATCGATCCAGGAGCGCCCACGCAGCCGAGTGGTGTGCGAGAAGCGCCAACGTGCCAGGTAATTGTCGGGTCGTCGACCATGCGCGCGAATGCGCTCCCGATTCCACCGTCGCCCTGGATGGTGTCGTTGCCGAGCTGGCCGAGAATGACATCATTGGCCTGGTTGCCGGCAAGGTAGTCGTTGCCGAAGCTGCCAGCTCCCGCTGCGCCCTCGTCGAACGTGAAGTTGTGGAAGAGGTTGGTGACGTCGTACTCAGCCCACCACGGCGCCCCGTCTGGGTCACGGTACGCCCGTGGAGTGCCGTCAGTCAGCAAGAGGCCGGAATTGTCCTCACCAACAACTCCGCCACAAGCATTCGGTCGGTCGGTGCGGCTGTAGAGCAGCGTGCCGCACAGCGTCTGGAAGTGCGGGCTCGTCCAGTCGCCAAGGGTGCGCACGAACGTCACGTTGTCGCCAAAGATAATGTCGTCGGCCTCCCCGCCGTCGGCCATGTCGTGCCCGGCACCGCCGATCAGCACGTCGCGACCAAGGTTGCCGAAGATGATGTCGTCGCTGCCGCGCTGGATGTTGCGGCTCTCGATCGAGAGGATCGTCGAGACCGCCGTCGTCTGGATCTTCTGAAGTCTGGGGTCTGGCAGGTTCGGGTCTGCGACATCCTGAATGATTGCGCCGTGGTCGCCGAAAATGATGTCGTCGTAGACCGACTCCGGGCCACCCGTCACCGTTCCCGCGCCTTCGCCGAAGAGCAGGTCACGACCGGGCACCAGCAGGTCGTCGCGCACGGGTGACGGGTATGGCTGGATGGTCGTTCCGTTGTTGAGGTATCCGGCCCCGGTGACGGACGGCCTCGGCGAGCGATCAGCGACCGCAATGTCGAGCGCCCGTGTGAACAGGTTTACGGTAATGCCGGAGTCGCCGTAGATGTGATCGGCGCCGCGCAGCCCGCGGATCTCGTCGTTGCCGGAACCGCCGGCAAGGTGGTCGCCCGCCTGGCTGCCAATGATGAGGTCGTCGCCGAGCCCGCCATACGCGGTAAAGCCAACCGTCGGAAGGTTGTTGGCTGCACGGTTCTTAAACAGGCCGGACGCATCGATGATGTCGTTTCCGGCGTACAGGTACGGGTTGGCGAGGCCGAGCATCCATTCGTCGTCCTCGTTCTGGGCGTCTGGAATGTTCGTGAAGGGGTCGAACGGCTTCGGACCAAACTCCATTCCGAGCACGTCGTACGGGTGGCCCGAATACCAGACCCCATCCTGCGAGGTGTCGCCGTAGACAACCAGTGGGGAACCCGGGCCTGCCGTGGCGTCCTCATCGCAGGACACACCGTCAATCGGGTTGACGAGGTTGCAGACCGTGATGATGTCGCCGCCGATGCGCTGGCCCCCATCACGGTTCGGGTCATAGCCGGTGATCGTGAACGTTGGGGCGCTCCACACCGCGACTCCCGCCGCGTTCAGCGAGACGGTCGGCTGGAAGGCGACGTTCCAGAATGTCATCGTCGATGCGGTGAGCGCCCTGATCGTGTACGGACCCGGCATGCCCGAGATGCGCACCTGCATGCCAACGCTGAAGCCTGCCGCGAGGAAGGACCCTCCGTCAGTGCGAACAATGTAGTCGGTGTGCACCTGGATGGGGGCGGTCACGGTGAGCTCGACCGGGTTTGCCACGTGGATGCTCGTCGCGACAGTGCCGAGCGGCCCACCGTATACCGGTCCGGACAGGTACATGGTTGCGCCCTCGCCGCAGTGCGGGAACGGGTCACTGAACGGGCACACCGCGTTGCCGAAGCCAAGGATCATGCGGGTAAAGCTCTCACCGTTCAACTGGACGTGCTGAGGGCCAATCCCATAAGGGTCGCCGACGACGAAGCCACTGCCTGCTAGGAACGGTGTCAGACCCCACGGCAAACCGTCGAGGCGGGTCAGCACGAGTCCTGTTCCGGTTGGCGCGCCAGTTGTGGGCAGTGCGCGCACCATGTCGAACGCGTTCGCCATTGGCGAGTTTCCACCGCCGTGCACTGCAGTGATCCCACCGTGCGGCCCGGGCACGAAGACCGTGCGGGTGCTGGTCGATGCTGCAGCGATCAGGTCGCCTCTGCGCAGCGTCAACGTCTTCCCGTCGCCGGAAATCTCCATCAGCCGCCACTGCCCGGTGAGCCCCTGAATCATCACGAGCTGCCCGACCACGAAACCGTCAGTCACCCAGCTGCCAGACGACCGAGTGACAGTGCCACCGTCGCCCTGACCGTTCGGTGTGATTACCACCGGTGTCGTCGCACTCACCGGCACGTCTGCTCCGATGACGCTGCGAACGGCTGTGCCCGTTGTCGCGGCTCCGCTCAAGAGCTTCAGGTACATAACCGTGTTGTCCGTCGTGTCGGCGAGGTCATCGTCACCGAAGCCGACAACCTTCCAGGCTCCCGTCATTCCACTGATCGTCAGCGGCATGCCGACGAGGAAGCCCTGGGCTTTCCAGTCGAACGGGGCGGGACGGCTGAGACGATGGGTCGAGGTGAATTGACCAAGGGATGTCGACAGCACGACCGTGCCGGTGAGCTTCACCGCGTCATCCGGCTGAAGCGTGCCCTGGATGTCGAGGCGGTCATTGCCTGATCCGAGCAGAAGGTTGAACACCTCGATCGTGCTCTTCGCGCCGTTGGTGACGAACTGGCCGTCGATGACCTGCACCGTGCCGTAGCTGATGCCACCGGGGAACACCTGCGGCTCACCGAAGGTCTGCCCATCGGCGCCGCCATAGCTTGCACCGAAGTCGAGATCCTTCGCCATGCCAAAGCCGCGGAGGGTCGTACTGTTCATCACTCCTCGGCCATTCGCCTGGCTTGAGTCGTTGTAGATGTTCAGTACGTCGATCTGCTTAGTTTCTGGCGACTGCGCGCCGATCGCGAAGAGCGGGCCATCCTGTTCGCCTGGCAGTTTGAGTCCGAGTTCCAGCGAGCGGTCGGCTCCGGAAACGCCGCCCTCGACGGCAAGCGGCCCGCGGAGCTTCGAGAGCAGGTGCGTCGAGGTCGGGAAAATCTTCACGCCAACCCGTTGGAGTGGCTGGGTGTATGCGAGGTCCGCTTTGAGCTCAATGTACTTCTCGGTGGCGTAATCGTTGCCCGCTGCGACGAACGTGGCCGCAGCGGCGATGCGCACCACGCTGAATTGACCACCGGAGGTGAACCCGGCGAGCGAGTCTGCCGAAAGACCTTCCGGTCGAAGCTCGAGCTTCTCGTCGTGGCCGGCGTTCGTGCCCCGGATCACGGCGACCTTCGCGCGGATGCAGGTGGCGCCCTGGCAGATCTTGACCCACTGTCCTTCTAGGAATCCGTCGGCGAGCCAGCTGCCGGAGGCTGGCCGCACGAGGCGCCAGGCACCGCCAATGGATTCGGTTGTCGCACTGCCATTCCAGATACCGGAGCGGGTGAGCAGGTTGATGGTCGCGCCCGTTCCAGAGCCACAACCGCTGACCGGGCTGCTCAGGACGAGCGTCTTCCCGTTGGCACCGGTACTCACAATGGTGAATATTGTCGCGCCACAGGCTGAAATCGTGATGCGCTGGCCTGCGACGAAGCCCTCGTCAATAAAGCTACCGAGGTCGCTGCCGTTGGCTCGCGTGACCGTGCTCCCCGCAAAGCTCAGATTGCCGAGGAACAGGCGACTCGGAATGTCGCCACCGATCACCTGGTAGTCGGCCGGGGTGACCGCGACGCCGCCGACCGAGACGACATCCACAAGCCCATCGGTGAGGAGCGAAATGGTGACGGTACCGGTCGGCGCCTTGGTGAGCCGGATTGTGTATCCGTCAGTGCCGCCGGGGATCGTGCATGCGTCATTGCCGCACTTGATCACGACGGTGTCTGTTCCGGTCGGGATGCTCACCACATTCGGCGTCTCGTCGTCGTAGACGAGTACGTCGGTGCGCTGCAGGCCGCTCCTGAGGTTCGGGAACGGGTATGCCGCGGCGGCGGCAGTCGACGTGAGCACCGTGTCGAGCTCGTACTGGATCACGGCGGTAAGCGGGTCGCCTGGATCACTGTTGTTGCGCGCGTGGACGACGATGCGCAGTGGGACGTCCCAGTTCGTGGAGTCGAATTTCACCGAGTAGTAGGTGCCGCCTGCGCCGTCGGAGGACGACTGCCAGCGCAGAGCGGGCACCGCGGAGAAGTCCAGGGTGATGAGCCGCTGGCTGTCGGCGTCCATCCAGACCTTCACCCAGATTGTGTTGCCCGCGGCTGGTGCCTTCGCGAGCGAAAGAAGGATGTCGTCGGTGCGTTCCGTTGCAGTGCTGCCTTCGATGACGAGCGTGCGGCCGTCCGGTGTTGCAACGCCAGGAGTGACCGGCACCGCGTACACGCCCGGGGTGTCATTGTCGTAAACGAGCGCGTTAACCTGGCGCACTACCGCACCATTGAATCGGGCATCCCCACTGATGACCGAGTGCTGTACGACTACGACACGGTCACCTTCCGCGCGTGGGTCATCGACAGCCCAGAGGTACACCCGCTGCGGGGTCTTCCAGTTGTCTCCGACCGTGGTGAACGTAAGCACGACCGCACGGCCTGCCTCATCGACAACCACGCCATTGACTACCTTGTGGCGCTGGAACTCGCCGATCTCGTCACACTGGCTGTCCACCGTTCCGACGCAAAGCCAGACGCTGTCACCGATCCCGTCAAAGAGCGGTGCCGGGTTCAGGTCAGCGCCATTAGCTTCCTCGGACGGAGACCGCGCCGCGGAGACCGTGACGTAGACGGTCGCGGTCGGCTTCACCGCGAGCTCAACCGTGTAGTAGGCGTAGCTCTTGATCACGGCCGTTGACGCGGCGCCCTCGCGGACGACTGTGCCGCCGGCGGCCTCGCGAATGACGACGATGCCCTGGTCCTGGGTAGCGAGGTTGTAGGGCATGCCATCCGTCGGCAGCCCGTTGTAGCCTGGGTCGTTTGGTGCGGTCACGATGTGGTCGACGGCGCCGGAGAGCCCTTCGAGCTCTCGCGTAACTATGTCGCTGGTGACGTCCCCTGAGACACTGATCATGTCGGATCCGAGACCACCGATCACTCGGTACGCAACCCCGTACGCGGTGGATTGTACGAAGAATTGGTCGTCACCTTCAAGGCCGTCAACCTCGACAACCTCGATGGTCGTGTACTTGACGTTCAGGCCGCCGCCGAAGATCCCCTTGTCGGTGATCACGAAGTCGTCGGCGAATTCTGTACCGAGGACGACGAGCTTGTCGAAACCTGTACCGCCATCGACGTTGACTGGTGCATTCACGTTGTACTGCACCTCGTCGTCGCCTCCGCCTGCACGGATGTCGAGCGGGCGGGCAGTGGAGAAGCCGAGCCCGATGACGGGGACCGCAACCCCGTTGGCGTCGAGCGGGATAATGTCGTCTTCCCACATCGTGTTGTCAAGGTCGACGTTCGACCCGGCCGCGTGGTTGAAGGTCATGTGGGCATCGGCGTTGTTGCACACGCCGTCGCCGTTGTTGTCGTAGCGGATGTAGCCGTTCGCGAGTATGCACTGGCCGCTTGTCGCAATCGGGAAGTCCCCGGTGTTTGGGTCCGCTGCGAAGTTGACGTCGCTGAGCCCGCAGCCGGGAAGGTTGTCGGCATTCGTGTCGCACACTGCGGCGATCGCGAAGGCACGGACCACGAAGAGGTCGTTGCCGTCGTCACCGTTCAACTGGATTTCGGCCTGGTTGGCATACACGGTGAAACGGTCGTTGCCGGTGCCGCCGGTCACAAGCAGCGGGGCGTGGGCACCCGGGCTCAGCCAACCTCGCGTCGTCGGCACGAGCGACGGGAAGGTGTCCGCCGCTAGGAGAGCCCCACCATCAGGTGCCTGCTGACCGTCACGCTGGGTGCCGAAGATTTGGCCGATCTGGAAGGAGTCGTTGCCTGCACCGCCGTCGAGGGTGATGGTCGCTGTCGTGTCATCGACGAAGAAGGCGTCATTGCCTCCTTCGCCGAAGACCGTGATGCGGCCGTTGAGGGCCGTGTCGTAGTTGATGCGTTGAACGAGCGCGCTCGGCTCGTTTCCTGCGATGCGGTCACGGTAGAGGCCGACGCCGCCGTCCGCGGCTCCTGAGCCGGCAAGCAGGGCGACGAAGGCCGGGCGGTCGGACGTCTCGGTCGGTGTCAGGCAGCCGCTCGGCACGCCACCGTCGAGAGCAAACGGGCTCTCATTGTCGATGCACTTCAATGCCCGAAGCAGGAAGATGTCGTCGGTCGCGGCGTTGGTCGTTGTGCCGGAAATGTAGCCGTTGTAGGCAGCAGCAGTGTTGTCGTATCCGTAGATGGCGAGCTCGTCGACACCCGCATCCGGAGCACCCGTGTCAAGAACGTTGATGACGTAGTTACGGATGTTTCCGTGACTGCCGTTCGTGTACACGGTGTAGTAGTCGCTCTCGCCCTGACCGTCGAGGTTGAGGGTTTGACCAGCGCCGACACCACTCTGCAGGCCGGTCGGGCTGGTGATGACATTCATCGACTGGAGGTACCAGACGGTGAAGCGATCCTCACCGTCACTTGTCAGTGAGTTGGTGGTGGAGTTGCCGTGGATCGTCGTCTTCGAGCCGAGGAAGATGTAACCCGCGTCACCCAGCTGTTCCTTGTTGAGTGCGGAGTTCGCCGTCTGCGCCAGGTCAAGGCCGGACGGGTCACCAAGCTGAATCAGGTCGACGTCGCTGCCGCCCCAGACATTGGTCTGACGGCCCGCGACCGGGTTCGCGGTGGTTGGCGTGCACACACCCATCGGCTCGTCACCGGGGCCACCAGCCGACATGACACAGTCTGCGATGATGCGACCGCGCAGGATCATGCTCGTGCCATACTCGTCGGCCGGGGCGGCAAGCGTGCCACCGGTGTCCGCGTTGCCGAAGTCGCCTCGAATATCAATCGACAGCTTGGCGAGAATCTGCGAGTTCTGGTGGAGCGTGATGTCGTCACCAACGCGGAGTTCGACGCTGCCGGCCTCGGCAAGCACGGTTCCATTCTGGATGACGCGCGGGTGGTCGGCGTCGTTGGTCGGCGCCGTGGTGTTGTCTTCGGCGAAGTTTGCGGTGCCGTTGCGGATCAGGAACAGGTCTTCGTCCAATGCAGCTGTTTCACGCACGGTGATCCGGATGTTGCCGGTGAGCGCGTGCGCGAGCACGAGTCGCAGGTATCCGTTCATCTCAGTGACGTAGATCCCGGTACCCGCCTCAAGGGCGACATCGTCGGCAACCGCCGCGAGGCCGGCATCGGAGGTGCCGTCAGGGTTGTTTGCACAGTTCACGTTCGTGCAGGCGAACGGTGAGCCCACCAGCGAATCGATCTCGAGGTCGTTTGTCGCGGTACCGATTGATCCGCCGTGCGCGTCGAGGTCGACCGTCTGCCCGATCACATCGGCGGCGGCGTCGTTCTGGGCGTCGAGGATGCTGCCGGCCCTAGTCCGCAGCGACACGTTGCCGGTGCCAAGCGAGTTGTCGCCCGCGGTGTGCACAACACCAATTTGGAGGTCCCCGGCCACCTGGTCAAGGTAGATGCCTGCGGTCTTGTCGTCGTCAGCCGCAGTGTCGTAGGCGTCAAGGTCTCCGAGTGGCCCGCCGACCGCGTTCACCTGGATCTCGAGGAAGTTGCCCGGGAGTCCGATTCCGCCGAACCCTGAGACACTGCCCAGCTGTCCGAGGAGGTTGTCGCCCGCATACAGGTTGATGTTGCGGCCGGTAACGTCGACCCCATTCGGCGTGCCGGGCGAGCAGTCCAGGTCGTAGGCGTCGACGCAGGTGCTGTCGTCGTCGGTGTCGATGATTCCGGCGTCGAGTTCAGCATCAAGGATCATGCGCGGTGAGCGGAGCGTGACATCTGCGGCAATTGTTGCCGAACCACACGCGGTCGTGACGGTGCCAGTGCAGAGCCCGGTCGCGTGGACATGTCCGACCCTCAGGTCTCCCGCCGCACTCTGCTCGACGACCACGATGCTGCCGTTGGTGAGCACGTCGATCTTGCCTGAGCCGTCGGTCACACCGTGGCTGGCGGCGGTCTCGTCGTCAACCCAGATCGCGTCAACGTCGGTGTAAGCGGTGATGGTGATTTCGGTTGCGGATGACGGGTGGAAGATCGCAATGTTGTGACCAGCCCGAATATCGCTGAACGTGTAGTTCGACTTGCGCGGGCTGAGTGTCGTGCCGAAGGGGACGAGCACGATCTGGCCGCCGACGATCACGGGGGTGTCGACGCCGCCGGTGCACCCGGCACCGTCTGGACGGAAGTAGCAGGTGGTCGGCACCGTCTCGAGAACTGGCCCGCCCGGCAGGTTGTTCGGCGTGAAGGTCTGCACGTTCACGTCGCCGACGGGTGAAGTGTCGATACCTTCTGCACTATCGCGGAGGATGACGACCGCGTCGTGTCCCGCCTTGATCGAGGAGATGACCGGGTTCAGCGCTGCCGTATTTGCGGTGAGCGAGTCGCGGCGAAGGATCGTGACGTCGAGGAAGATGTCGGCGCCAGCCTCGGCATCGAGGTGGATGAGCTTGAGTGTTGCCGGAACCCCGACAACGCCGGTGTGGGTGATCTGAAACAGGACCAGCGTGATCGGCTGGGCAACAGTTCCTATAGATCCAAGTTCCGAATCGAGCGTGACCCGGTTTGCGTAGAAGGTTTCGGAGCCGGCGTCCGAACCGCGGAGGATCGAGCCACGGTCGTTGGTGATCCGGAGGGAACCGATGTTGTTGACGATGTCGCCGTCGATCGTGATGTCGAACCCGGTTGTCGCTGCGCTGCGAAGGCTCTCGATGACCACGTCGGTAGCGGGGAAGATGTGTTCAATTTTCCAGAACCACGCGGTGGCCGGGGGCGCGTGCGGTCCGTTGTCGACGGACACATTGATGACAGCCTCCGGCGTCGTGGTGAGGTGCGAGTTGAGCGTGTTGATCGACACGCTCGGCGACGCGGCAGTGCCCTTCAGCACCACGGCTTTGTCGGACGAATTGCGGATCAGGACCGAGTTCCAGGTTTCCTGCATGAAGAAGATGCCGAGAAGTCCGTGAATGAGGCCCGTGCAGGCGCTCGTGCAACTTGCCTGATGATTCGCCTCGAAGAGCGCCTCAGGCTTCTGGTCGTAGAGGATCGGGTCAACGAAGATTGTGCCACCGCTGACCACGTCCCCAATACCGAGCGGGGTGCCGAACTCTGTCGCACGAACAGTGACATTGTCGGTCTTTGCGATAATCCTGCCGCTCGCGTCGACGATGAGGATCGGGTTTGGCTCGCCGAGCAGGTACACGGTCGACTCCCACAGGATGTCCCGGGTCGGCGCGTACCCGAGGTCGGCATCGGAGCTGCCAAAGTCGAACAGTCCGCCAGAGCGGTGCGCGTGAACATAAAGGTTCGAGTAGTACTGGTACGCGGCAACGTGCAGTCCGGCGGTGCGCACCACTGATTCATCCGCCCCGACCACCGACGAGTTTGTGGTGGCCGTGACGTTGGCTCGGGCGTCCGTGTCACCACCGCCACAGCCACAGCTTGAGTTGGCGTCCGCCTGCAGGTTGAGGTTCTCGTGCGCCGCGCGAACGAACACGCTCGCGCCTTCCACCGACGAGTTCGTCGCGAGCGTGACGGTCGCGGTGCTGTTGAGCTTGACGTAGGCACCGGCGTCAGAGTCCGCACCCAGTGCGTAGGCGTTGGAGGTGGAACGTGCGATCCCGCGCACCTCAAGAAGTGAGCTGTCGATGGCGCCGTTCACACCGTTCACCGTGTACTGGCGACCGACGGTGGCTGAGAGCTGCACGTTGGCGCCGAGGATGCTGCCCGTGCCGGCGAGGGTCGTGCTGACCGAGGCTGAGTGGTCGTGGCCGACCTGAACACCCTGGCTCGAGTCGTCGTTCGCGTCAGAGTTCGTGCCGAGTCCACCTGAGCCAGAAGAGGCGTTCGCTGTGGCGTCGAATCCTGCTGCCGCATCGACGAGCACCGTGCGGTTTGCCACGATGTCGCCGGCAATCTGCGTGCTCACTGCGAAGCCGAGTTCGAGGTCGACATCGGTGTCTGCACCAGCGATCAGGCCACCGGTACGGTTTACTGCCTCACCGTTTGCCGTAATGAAGCCAACAGCGGTGATCTCAGCATCGCTTGACGAGAAGATGGACGCATCATCGGCAACGGTGACCGTGACCGTGTTGACCACGTCCGCAAAAGCATTCGAGGCTCCGAATCCGAGGAAGCCGCCTCCCTTGCCCACCGAGCTGACCGCCGTGTTGGCGTAGGAAGTGCCGTTCACCTTGACGGTGCCGCCGCGGAGGGTACCGCCAAGCACGTCGGTCGTGACGGTCGGCCTCACGTCAACTTCGGAGTAGACGTCGCTGAAGCGGAACACGCCGCCCCCGATGCCGGTGGAGGTTGCGCTCACGACCCCGTTGGTTGATCCGGACGGGTCGGCAAGGAGCGCGCCGGGGCCCCCAACGCCGATGAGGATGTGCGGGCTGCCCGCGAGGGATCCGGAATTTAGGTCAATGTACAGTTGCTGGCTGCCGGTGCCGCCGGAAACCACCGCGACACCCTCGTTGACCAGGAGGTGTGTTCCTGACTTGCTGACCAGACCGCTCTGCACAGTGCCCGCAGCATTCTTCAACTGGAACGTGGTGCCGTTCACCACCGAGATGAAGTACATGTTGCCCTCGACGAGTCCGACCGACTCGTAGCCGACGCGCCGCAGGCTGTGGTCGGCCTTGAGCCCGGATGGAGTCGTGTTGGGAACCAGCGCAATGATCTGCATGACCTCTGTACACGGGTGGAGGTCGACTGCGGGGCCTGGGTCTGCGTCATACTGGCCGATACCTGCGTGGCACGCAGAGTCGGCGAGACGGATCATGTGGTTGCCCGCCGCGAACATTGGGCCGAGCCCGTCGAGGTCTTCCAGCACGATCCACACGTGCTGACCGTTAAAGAGGCCGCCAATCGCGGGGCCACCAGAAACGGTGTAGATCCACTCTGAGTCGTCGATCGGTCCGTGGCTTGGTGCGTAAATCGTGTTCCATGAAGCGTTGTGGCTGATGGCTCCAGAACTCTGGTCGAGCTTGCCGGACCCGTCAGTGTGCACGTCAACGAGGCTGCTCTTGAAGTCGATCGTGGCCGGTGCGTGGTAGACGACCGCTTGACCGTCGAGACCGGCGGTACTGCCAACCGTGAAGGTGTTGCCTCCACTCAGGGTCGGGTTGACGAGGGAAACGACTGTGTTGCCGGCTTGAGAAAGTGCGGTGGTGGACAGACGCAGGTTGAACTCATCGACCGCGTACACGTAGTAGGCGTTGCCGCAGGTGAGGCCGCTGACCGGGAGGGTACCGAGCACCCCGCCCCCGTTGCAGTTGTAGACGACGCGGTCGCCGGTAACGAAGTTGTGACCGCCCGGGAAGTAAAGCGTCGCCGTCGCCACGGCCACAGCACTGGTCCCGTTGAATTGAACCCCGAGGCGAAGAGTGTTGTCGTCCACCTTGATGACACCGTAGGTGCGGCCGTCGCCAAGCCCGCCAATCGCATTCGGGTTCGGCAAGGTGCCGTTCTGCACACCGGGGTTTGTCGATGCCGGAGCACTGTAGGTCACGGTGTTGCCGGTGTTAATCCCGTGCGGCAAAGCAAAGCAGATGGTGTCGGCACCGGCGCAGTTGATCGCCTGAATGGTGCCGTCGGACAGCGGCGCGAGTGCGCTGCCGTGCAGAGCCCGAAGCGAGAGGAGACCGCCGGCCTGCACGAATCCGCCGGTGATCGTTGCGGCAACTTTTGGCTTGTCGACGGACTTTGCCGTGAACCCGGCCTGGATGTCAATCAGACCACCGGAGACCGCGTTCGCGTAGGAGTCCGCGTCGGTGAGTGCTTGTGCCACGACGATGACATCCTGCGTTGCCGTGACCTTTCCGCCACCGAGTGTTGCCATGACCTGCGACTGGGTGTTCGCCTCTGCCGTCGAGGCGGAGACCGCAACGAGCCCGATGCTGAGGCTGTCGACGCTGGCGTTGGTCGCATCGTCGCCGATTGCCTTGACCTCGACCGTCAGCGCACCGGCATCCCCGACAACGCCGACCGCGGGGTCGATGTGAGTGGTACCGACATCGCCGTTCAGCTCGGCCTTCGTGATCGCATTGTCCACCGCTGACGGGAAGATGACGCTGATACTGACACCGCCGAAGCCCTTGCCGCCCGCAACAGCAGTCGCACGGTTGACGGCGTGTGCATACACAAACAGCTTCTGAGTGAGTCCAGAAATCTTTGCCGACGATCCGACAATCGCGGAGGTGACCGCGGCGTCTGTGATGTTCGCATCGGCGGAGCCACCGGTGACCGAACCGAGGCCAGTCGCCAATACCTTCAAGGTCGCCGTGACCGTGTTGGTGGCGTTCGCCTCGACAGTCATGTTGCGTCCGGCGGTCACTGTGCCATCCCACTGGGCCCGCGTAGGTGCGGAGATGTCAGCGGTCGGTGCGCTCACCGCAACGCCGAGCAGGATCCCACCGGTCATCACGTTCGACTTCGCGGTCGACACGTTGACGCTCACCGCGGTGAACGAGACGTCAGCACCGGGTGCCGCAATGGATCCCGAGCCGCTCGCGACGGTGCCTGCGCTGATCTTGGAGTCGGATGCTCCGATCGCCAGTGACAGAAGCGCCACTGAGCCGGTCATGATGTCGGTCTCCGAGGTGTTGTGCGCGTCCGCACGGACAATGACGTTTGCTGCGGCAGTGACAGCACCATCGAGGGTGGCCCTTGTCTCGTTCAGCACCTGACCGACCGCGACGAACGCTTTGAGATCGGCGAGCCCGGCGACGGAGGCCGAGTCGATGATGCCCTTCGCATGGTTGCCGTCGCCCTGAGTTTGCGCCTTGATCGTGATCACACCGGTCGATCCGAGACTGGATCCGGTCTCCGCTATCGCCCGGATATAGGCACTACTCG
>JBDSDH010000225.1:0-13040 GCA_039920665.1 Ilumatobacteraceae bacterium | reverse complement strand
ACGCCGTGAGGCGCTGAAGAACGAGATCGGGGCTCGTCACAAGGGACGACGAGCCCCGAACCAGCCCGTCGCCTGACAGCCCGGCTGTGATGGCCGCCGCGATCGTCACCCAACAAACCGCCAGCGAGACCTACGGTGTGATGACCGCAGTCGCCTACTACGCCGGGTTACGACCACCCGAGGTTGTCATGCTCCGAGTCCGCTCAGCCGAGCTACCCACGCAAGGTTGGGGCCGCCTCTATGTCACCGAAGCAGACATCTCTTTCGATGAATCAGGCGAACCCAAAACCGGACCACGCTCAGGCCGATCCCACCCGCACTCATCAACATCCTGCGCGAATGATCGACACCAACTGAATCGGGCGGTCTTTTGCATCAGGTTCTCGCGGATTCAGAGATTCCGAGAATCTTGCAGTAGACGGTTGAGTTCAAGAGTTAGGCAGTGAAATTCGTGTTCGACAAGATTCGGCCGAACGAGTCGCCTAACCGACGGTTGGCACGGAGGGTGAACGTGAAGGAAGTGACGCTCTACGACTGGGTGAAGGCGGCCTCCAACGACAGCTACCATCGCTGGTCGCGTCGGGCAGTCGGGCAGTCGGGCAGTCGGGCAGTCGGGCAGTCGGGCAGTCGGGCACAGTGGACGAGCCGCGCGCCTGGTTTGCCACCTGCCCAATCTCGTTGAGAAATTCAGCATTCCAACCACCTCGCCGCACGCGACGGTTCCCGCCCGCATCTGCGCAAACGCCACAAATGGGCACTTCTACCTGGTCTTTTGGCGCCCCCGGGAGGATTCGAACCTCCGACCTGCGATTTAGGAACCCTCCAGTCAGAACCCGTGTTCGACCAGGTCAGCCGTACCAACGGGGTCGAGTTGGTTAGTGGCTTCCCACAGCATTCCCAAGACTGCGGGCCGCTCGCGGTCAATGACGGTGAGTCGGATGGGGGTGATGTGTGATGGTCCGGCCGGTGCAAGTCGTGAAGATCTACGGGGTCCAGGATCGCCGCTCGACCACGCAGGCGAAGCTGCCGTGGGTGGTGCGCTACACCATCGACGGCCGCCATCGCAGCAAGTCGTTTCGCACCCGCATCGAAGCCGACCGCTACCGCGGGCGACTGCTCCAAGCGGTCCAGGACGGCGGACGCGTCGACGGGTCCAGCGGCGAACCCGACGCATGGCAGATACCGCTCGCCGATCTCCGTGTGTACGAGTGGGCACGGCGTTGGCTTGCGGAGCAATGGTCGGAATGGCAACCGCGCACCCGTGCGTCCGCTGCCGAGGCGCTCGCCCGGTTCGTCACGATCGCCGTCCGAGGGGCGCGGCGCCGCCCGCAGAGTTGCGCTCTACCTGTACACGGCCCTGTCCCCTGGTTCCGATGCCGGTTGGGATGTCGGGTTGGAGCGGCGGATGGGCAAGCACTGTCTGACGCTCGGCGGACTCGATCGGGAACGCATCGCCGACATCGACCGCAAACTCGCGCTCAAACTCGACGGTTCGCAGATGGCCCGCACGAAACGAAGCGTTGACATCCGAACGTTGCCGACCCCGGCAGTGATGGCCGTGACGATCGACGCAGTCGTCACCCAACAACCCGGCAGCAAGACCTACAGGGCGATGACCGTTGTCGCCGACGACGCCGGACTACGACCATCAGAGGTCGTCATGCTCAGAGTCCGATCCGTCGACCTCCCGACGGAGGGTTGGGGACGTCTCGATGTCACCGAGGCCGACATCTCCTTCGATGAACCCGGCGAACCCAAGACCGGACCCCGCACCGTCCCGATCCCACCCGTACTAGTCAACATCCTGCGCGAATGGATCAAGGACAACGGGCTCACCACGATGGAGCGGCTGCTGTTCCGAACCCGCCACGGCACCATGCCGAACGGATCGAACTGGGCGCGAGCATGGGACCGGGCACTCGAATCGGTCGGCCAGAATCCGATGCGCGTCTACGACTGCCGCCACGCCGCCGCGACCACATGGCTCCGCGCCGGCATGCCACCCGGTGAGACCGCACGACGCCTCGGACACAGCGTCGAAACCCCTCGTGTCCACCTACGTCGGCGCCCTCGACGACGAAGAACACATTGCCAACCAGAGGATCAACACCTCCCTCGAGGCGCCAGTAGCGACAACGAGCGCCCGGCCCAACAGGCTGCAACCGTAACGAAATGGAACCCGACCGCCGTTACCTTTGCGACCGTCGGCGTAATCGTGACGGCACCCGGCCGTGCGGTGGAGCGACTGAGGACGAGAGCGACCGGGTTGTTGGCCGCGCGCTATTTCCTTCTCGGCACGCTGCTCGACAATCAGCCGTGCCCGCGTGGGCTATCTTCATGTCGCCCTTTACTGGGCGCGGCGCGCAGTGCCCACACTCTGCACGACGTCAGAAGGAGACTGTTGATGGCAGATCCGATCGAGGACATCATCGGGGACTACCGGGCATTCGCTGCGCAGCAGCGCGACCGGCTGGCCACACTTGGCATCGACATCACTCCCTATGGACTCAGCCACCTCGCGTACCGGGTCCCCGAGTGGGACCAGTACGTGCATGTACGGGGCCTCCTCGAACGCCACGCGATCACCAATAGTGAGAACGTCTGGAACGGCCGCCCGATCTCGTTGATCGTTCCCGCCGAGTCACTCGAAGTCCTCGACGACAAGGTCGTACCGCTCATCGAGCTCATCGCGCCGGTGCACCAGCGCGTCTACAAAATGGGGTTGGAGCACCTCGGCGTCGTGGTCGGCGACACGTTCGACGTGTTCATCGAAGCCCACAAGCCCGTCCTGACAGGACAGCAATTCCAGGGCCCGAACAGCACACCCGACCCGGTCTACATCTTGTTCGAGGACTTCACCCACGTGAAGTTCTATCGACTCTCACTGAAGGCATCCGTCGAGCACGACGCTGGCCCGTTCAAGGCCGGTTTCCATCACGTCGAGGACTGGGTACCCCAACGGCTCACGACGGCGACCGGCCCGAACCGGCCGCCGCGATAAGTACCTGGTTTGAGCGCGCGGGCACTGCTAAAGGCAACGAACAGACGGGCTTGAGTAGAGCAGTCTTGGTGACCCCTCTCGTGAGAGGGGTAGACCCGGACGACGACGTCGCCCTCGCGTGGCAAGGCAAGCTGTGCGGATCTCGAATCAACCACAGTTTGCGAAAGGACCCAGCGCGAACCGTCACGATGCCCACCAGCAAGCCCCAACCCCCGCGCGGACCTGACGCAAAGGATCGGCCTTCAACCCTCACCTGGCCGCCTCCAGCCAAGCGGTTCAGATCGCGTTGCCGTGCCTGTTCGGGCCGCGATTTTCCGACGCCATGGTTTCGCACGGAACAACTTCGTCCTTACGACGAAACCGAACCTCGCCCGACGCACCGAGCAGAAGTCCGGTCGACAAGATGGCGACGATCTGGAAGCGCTCAACCTCAACCTCGGAACGACCACTCCAGAATCCATCGGGATTGGATCATCTGTTGCATACGTCGGGGCAGGACATTATGGTCCATTTCCTCGGGTTCCACATGGAGGTCTACAGATGTTAAATCGCTCAAAAGGCTTCGGCCTCACTGTTGCTACAGCGGTGATATTTGGAACTCTGAGCGTCGGCGGGAGTGCCGCCGGGCAGAGCAACGGTAACGGCAGCGGTCTGTCGAAGGACGATCGACGGTTGCTTGCCGAAGCCACAGCGAACGGCGCTCAAGCAGTCACCCTGCTGATCGCCACGAACCCTGGCGCCGGCAAGCAGGTCGCTGCGGGACTACAAGGTCTTGGCGCAACGGTGCGCTATCGCGACGATGCGCTCGGGTACATCCGCGCGATCGTTCCCGCTGATCGAGCCGCCGCCGTCGCCAAACTCGTCGGCGTTGCTGCCGTCGACGTCGACGACGTGGTCGCCCTACCGGACCCGCGTCCGGACGGCTTTCAACCGCCGACGCCGCAATCCCCGCCATCGAGTGACACGCCGCGAAACAATCCGTACATGCCGGTCGCCAACACCGGAGCAGCCGCATTCACGGACGCCAATCCCACCTGGGACGGCCGGGGCACAACCGTCGGCATCATCGACAGCGGCGTCTCGCTCGACCACCCGAGCCTGCTGACCACTTCGATCGGCGAGCGCAAGATCGTCGATTGGGTCACGGCGACGCACCCCACTGACGACGCCGACCCAACCTGGGTCTCGATGCAGAGCCAAGTGAGCGGCGCGACGTTTACCTTCCAGACGGTGACCTACACCGCCCCAGCGAGCGGCAGCTACAGGATCGGCCTGTTCAACGAGCGCGACCCGAACCTTGGTGGCGAGATCGGCAACGACGTCAACCGCGACAGCAACCCGGCTGGCTCCAGCGGCATCTTCGCCGTACTGTGGAACACCTCGACGAACAACGTCTACGTCGACACCAACCAGAACCGATCCTTCGCTGACGAGCTGGCAATGACGGACTACAAGGTCCGCAATGACGTTGGCACATTCGGCACGGACAATCTGGCGACGGCGGTGCGAGAGGTAATGCCGTTCGTGGTCCAGACCGACGGCAAGAACAAGTTCGTGAACATCGGCATCGTTTCCGGTGCGCACGGCTCGCATGTGGCGGGCATCGTCGCCGCGAACTCGATGTTCGGTGGTGCGATGAGCGGTGTGGCGCCGGGGGCGAAGCTCGTCTCGGTCCGGGTGTGCCTCTTTGTAGCCGGTTGCACTGCCCACGCACTGATCGAGGGCATGATCTACGCCGCCAAGCAGGCAAAGGTCGACGTCATCAATATGTCGATCGGGGGCCTTCCTGCTCTGAACGACGGTAACAACGCCCGTTGCGTCGTTTACCAGCGTCTGATCGAGCAGTCGAACGTGCAGATGTTCATATCCGCCGGCAACTCGGGTTCCGGCCTCAACACTGTTGGTGACCCGAGCGTGTGCAGCAAGGTCGTCAGCGTCGGCTCGTACATCACCAAGGCCACGTGGCAGGCGAACTACGGCTCGGACTCCGCATTCGACGACAACTTGCACGGCTTCAGCTCACGCGGCCCCACCGAGAGCGGCGGCTTCAAGCCGCAGATCGTCGCCCCTGGTTCCGCTGTGTCGACGACACCTATGTGGCAAGCCGGTGGCCCGCTTTTCGGCACGTACACGTTGCCGCCGGGTTACTCGATGTTCAACGGCACATCCATGGCGTCACCGCAAGCGGCCGGCGCAGCAGCACTGTTGATCAGCGCTGCCAAGCAAACCGGCGTGCAGAAACAACCAGATCAGATCCGCCAGGCGATGTTCTCCTCGGCCCGCTATATCGATCCTCGCATCGGCGCTTACGAACAGGGTAACGGCCTCATCGACGTCGGAGCCGCCTGGAACTTGCTCAAGACGAACATCAAGACTGTCGACATCGCCTCGTCGGTGGCGGTCAACACGGTGCTCAGCGGGTTCCTGGCAACTCCCGGAGTCGGAGAGGGTATCTTCGACCGTGAAGGCGTGACAGCCGGCAGTGCGTACACCCGTGCGTATACGTTCACCCGCCTGTCGGGCGGAGGTGGCGTGAAGACGTACAACGTCAGCTGGACCGGCAACGACGGCACGTTCACCTCGGCTGCCAGTGTGTCGCTGGCCAACGGAGCCGCGACGCCGTTCATCGTCACCGTCAAACCTGCGAAAGTCGGCGCGCACTCGGCCATCCTCAACCTGGACGACCCGACAACAGCCGGCATCGACTACCAGACGATGAACGTCGTGATCGCGGCCGAACAGTTCACTCCCGCGAACAACTACACCGTCACGAACGCAGGCACGATCGGGCGCAACCAGACGGAGAGCTTCTTCTACGCGGTGCCGGCCAACACACCGGCGTTCAAGGTCGATCTCACCGGCGGTGGAACGACGAGCGGGGCTGGGCAGATCCGTTTCTTGCGGTTCCACCCGTACGGCGTTGGCATCGACTCCAACGCGAGCACATCCTGTTACACGCCCCCGGTGGTCGGGTCGTGCAACCCGAACAGCCGGACGACGTCGAACCCGCAGGCCGGTGTCTGGGAGGTGACGGTCGAAGCACGACGTACATCGGATGCCGTGAGCGCAGCCTTCACGCTGACCGCTTCGATCCTCGGGGCAACGGTCTCGCCCAACCCTGACGTGATCGCATCCGCGACGGTCGGAGTTCCTGTCGCGCGGTTGTACACACTGACCAACCTGTTCGGCGCCTTCACCGGCAGCGCCGTCGGCACGACACTCGGCAGCGCCTATCAAGCCACGCCGACGATTACGAACCTGGCCCAGCAGCAGTACCCGGTCCTTGTAACAGCCGGCTCAACCTCGCTACGGGCGACCATCGGTGGAACGTCCGATCCGGCAGCGGACCTCGACCTGTTCGTGTACAACTGCACGACCGGGACGTGCGTGCTCGCCGGGCAGTCCGCCGACGGCGACTCCGATGAATCCGTGACGATCGCCAACCCCGCCGCAGGCGAGTGGCTGGTGCTCGTCGACGGCTACGCGGTACCGACCGGAACGACGACGTACAACTACGTCGACGCGTTCACGAATCCTGCGTTCGGGTCCGTCAGCGTCACCGATGCGAACGCACTCCGTCCAGCGGGGTCCAGCTGGACGGTCCCCGGCTCCGTCATTGCGAACGGTGCGCCGGCCGCCGGTCGGGTCCTGCTCGGCAACGTGCAGGTCCGAACGGACACCAACGTCCTCATCGGTCAAGGCGACGTGATCGTGCAATCCGTCACCACGTGACGCCACTGCTTCGTGTGTTCCAACGAATGCTGCCAGGGCCGGTCCGCAGGGACCGGCCCTGGCGCCTTCTAGGACCAGCTTGCGGACCGACGAGTGAGAAAGTGCAGTCGCACGGCGCCGTCACGTGCCGGAGAGCCTTCGCTTCACCCGGCCGCTCACATCACCGGTGGCAAGCTACGGGCCGGACGCGACCTCACGAATATTGCCTTTTGAAATCAACTGTTCACGAGCCGCCAGCGACAGTCGACGGGACCGGGACTGGTTGCTCGCCTCGCCGTAGTTCTCGCTGCGAGCGGGCGGGCCTGCTGCGGCGTTGGCTCCTCTCTACTGCTTGACCTCCGGCATGAGGGTCCTGTTCAAGTCTCTTTTTAGCGCCCCCGGGAGTGTTGTCTCACTACACACAGGACAGATTTCGGGCGTCATAGAGGACACATTGCTGGTGGGTGTCCAAAGCCCGACTTATCGTCGCTGCTGTTGTGCTCGAAGGTCGCACTCCAAGTGAGGTCGCATCGCACTACAACCTGCGCGCTCGTGGGTCTACGAACTCGTCGCCCGCTACCGCATCGAGGGCTGATCACCGCGTTCGAACCACGCTCACGCCGGCCACGAACACGACCCGACGCAACACCAGCCGTCACCGTCGAGCTTGTCATTACCGCGCCGACCATAACTCGCACCTTCGGGGCGCCGAACAGACCCGCGACCGCCACATCCCAACCAGCCTCCGCGAGTACGTATTGCCGCGCCGCGGGCACAACACGCCAGGTGCACCGCCTGACAACCGGTGGTGACGCCCACCGATGTGTCAGCCGGCAGTCCCAGCGCTTCGACGACCCAACGCACCGCAACCGCCTCGACAGCAGCGACCGCCGGTGTTGCGGGCGCCAAAGCAGTGTTCTGATCCCACGCCGACACCAACCAGTCCGCGGCCAACGCTGCCGGCAGCGTTCCCCGGGCCACGTACCCGACGAACCGACCGCTCGCATGCGTGAGCACACCACCAGAGGAACCATCGATCAATTCGGCGACGGCGACCTCAGCCGCCACACCATCGGCGGGCAGTGGCCCGTCGAATCGAGCCTGAATCTCGTCGTATCGAACGGTGGCCGTGACCGGCCTCGTCGCTGCCGAGGCGAGGTACTCGCGAGCGTGCTCCGCAGCGGTACTCAATGCATCGTCTGTACGCCTCGGCTGTTCGGTGCGTCCTCAGCCTCGTCGCCGACGTCGCCGCCCACGAAGGTGGTTGGCTCCGCGTCGGGTCGCAGCAACCCCCAAGATCGAGAACCAAGCGACGATGGTGGCGCTCGGCCGGCCGGGCGTCATCCGCCAGCATGTCGATCGACCGATTAGGAGGGCTACTCCCCTTCAGCTCGGCAAACTGGTGCCCGGCCATCGAGAAACAAGCTCGGCGACTCCCGGCGAAATTCCGATCCCGCAGCCCTGCCAGTCGGGCCGAGAAACAAGCGTCGAGCGCGGCAACCCTTTCACCTGCGTACGGCGGCACCTGATCCGCAACACGTTCCGTCTCCCCGGTCGTCACGACTGGGACCCGATTGCCAAAGCGCTGCGACCGATCTACACCGCACCGACTGAAGCCGCCGGACGTGAACGGTTCAGCGAGTCCACTGCGACGAACGCGATCGAGAGCCTGAACGCCCGATCCAGACCCGGTGACCCCGACAGTCCCGACCGAAGCCGCCGGACGTCCGTTTGGTCGTCAGGTGCGGATGATGCGTTGTTCGATCGCCTTGGCGACTGCGCCCGCTCGGGTATCGACGTCGAGCTTGGTGTAGATATGGGACAGGTGGGACTTGATGGTGGCTTCGCTGACGAGGAGTTGTTTGGCAATCTCTTTGTTGCCGAGTCCGTCGGCGAGAAGCTCGAGCACTGCCTCCTCGCGTTCGGTGAGGACCGGCCCGGGTGAGCTGGCTCGGCGGACCAGGGTTGCCGCCACGGTGGGGGCGAGCACGGTGTCACCCCGAGCGGTGTTGCGGACCGCTCGGAAAACGTCGTCGGGGGGAGCGTCCTTGAGGAGGTATCCTGCGGCACCGGCATCGATTGCCGCGAGGACATCGGCTTCGGTGTCGTACGTCGTGAGGATCAACACTCGCGGTGGTGTTGGGAGGTGGGCCAAGAGTGCCGTCGTTGCGGCGCCACCTGGTCCGTCGCCGAGGTTCAGGTCCATGAGGACGACGTCGGGTCGGGTGCGCCGCACGACGTCTGTGGCTGTGTTCGAAGCGGCGGCTTCGCCGACAACGGTGAGATCGTTCTGGGTTTCGATGAGGGCGCGGATGCCGGCTCGTACGACCGCGTGGTCATCGACGATCACGACACGGATCATCTCCGTATCCGGTGTCGGTGCCTGTTGACTCATCGCGGCGCGGTGATCGGGATGAGGACGGCGAGCACGGTTCCCTCGCCTGGCGCCGACTCAACTGCGCTTCGGCCACCGAAGTGTCGGGCGCGATGGTCGATGCCGCTGAGACCTCGTCCTCGGGTCGGTCCGGGAGTGAAAGCGGTCGGATCGAACCCGATGCCGTTGTCACGAACGTCGAGCGACACCGATTCGGGATGGTAGGTCAGCGACACGGTTGCCTCGGTCGCCGCTGCGTGCTCGACCACGTTTGCCAGCGCTCCTCTCGCACAGCGCAGCAGGGCTGTCGACACCTCAGGTGAGATTGGTTGAAGCTCGCCGTGGATGCGCACGCTGACGCTGATCCCGCTGTCGAGTGCTACCTGTTCCCCCGTTCGGTGCAGGGCTGCTTCGAGTGCTGCCCCGCTGCCGTCGGCCAGGTCGGCGGGAGCGAGGTCGCTGACGACTCGCCGGACCTCGTCGAGACTGTCGCGGGCGGTGAGCGCTGCCTGCCCGACGTATTCGTGGGCCGCGCTGGGGCGGGCCGTCCAGTGTTGTTCCGCTGTTGGAGTAACAGGTTGATGCTGGTGAGTCCCTGGGCGACGCTGTCGTGGATCTCACGTGATAGCCGCGTGCGTTCCGCGAGGACGCCCGCCTCGTGCTGCGCATCAGCGAGATCGCCCTGAGCGTCTCGCAGATCATCGAGGAGTCGCTGGCGTGCGGCCGAGTCGCGCTCCATCAAACGGTATGCGAGGATCGCGAGCCCTGCAATGCATGCTGGCCCTGCGATGATCGTCGGGTCGAACTCACCTTGCATCCGCGTCCATGCTGCTACAACGGCGACCATCATCGCGGCGACGACGAGGGCCGCAGCGGGGAAACGCAGTACCCGCAGGGCCACGAACGCGATCGTGACCGCCAACCACGCAAAGCTCGGGGCGAGCGCAACGAGCACCAGCCAGATGGCCACAAGGGTGAGGCACCATGCGGGAGCAGCGACCGGTGACCGTGATCGACCCACAATGGGCGAGGAGGCATAGACGGCGAGCAACACTCCGGCACCGACCAGGATGACGAGCGCTCGGTTGTCGAAGCCGTGCCCATTGAGGTATCGCCAAACCGAGGTGACGGTGAGCACCACCAATGCGATGTGAAGCCACATGTCGAGCCGTTCGACGCTGGCGAGGATGCCGCGCAGCCCGGCAGGGGGTTCGACATCGGACTTCATATCCAATTGACGTTACGGCACGACTGTCCGGACGCGCATCAGCCGATTGGCTATCGGTTCGTTCCCATCTGGCTATCTGATGATGGCCGGTTGCCCGATGCGCAGGCGCCGACGCTCGTGCATGGTTGAGCTCTACCCCAACTGTCCAAGGAGATTCTGTGAAACCATTGACTCGAACGGTCGCCACAATCGCTGTTGCACTGTCGGCCGCCATCAGCACCGTCGGCTCGGTCGCCGCAGACCAAGGCGGCACGGGTCGACCCGCGACGTATGAAATGACGGGCGACGTAGGCGGCTCGAAGTTCGAAGGAATCGGTGTCGACCGAGCCCAGAAGACGTTCTACGTGAGTGAGGTCACCGGAGGCGAGATCCACCGCGGCGACGTCCGTAACGGCACGACCGAGGAATGGATGCCAGCGGGCGTTGACGGCCGCTTCACCGCCCGGGGCATTACCACGGACAGCCATGACCGCATCTACATCGCCGGTGGACCCAACGGCATCGGTACCGACCGCCCCGATCTCTGGGTGTACAACCACGATGGAGACCTCCTCGCCGCGCTCCGAGTCGATCAGCCCGACGCCTTCCTCAATGACGTCGCGATCGGCCCGGACGGTGCTGCGTATTTCACCAACTCGAACGCACCGCAGATCTTCCGGGTTGCGTTCGATGGCGGCAACTGGAACGTCTCGACGTGGGCCGACGCAACCGGCTCGATCACCCCAGGGCCCGGGTTCAACCTCGGAGGCATCGTCGTCTCAGCGGACCAACGAGCGCTCGTCGTCGCACAAGGCAACGTCGGAGCACTCTGGCGCTTCGATCTCGCCACGGGCATCGCCACACAGATCGACACCGGTGATGCCGACCTGTCCAACGCTGACGGCCTCGTTCTGAGCGGCCACCGGCTGACCGTGGTGCGAAACTTCTCCAGAGTGATCACGACACTGCGACTCGATGCCCACTCCACGGCAGCACGGGTCACCAACGAGGTCGCGACCGACCCTGATCGGGTGTTCACGACTGCCAAGATCGCACACGGACGCCTGCTCGTCGTCGACAGCAAGTTCGACGAACAGGTCGCACAGCCGCCCTACCAAGTCGTTTCGCTTCACCTCAACGGACAAACGCCGAAGCCGTGATCCGCTCTGCATCCGCTCGTCAAGGCACCGGACGTCCCTCGCGGGCGCCCGGTGCCGCGGGCGCCTTCGCCGCCGCGTCGATCATGCTGCTGACAGCGTGCACTGGGGCCGCGATGCCCGAATCATCCGGCACTGAATCCGTGCCGCAGGTTGCGCCGACTCGCGAACGCGCTGGCGCAAAGGATGTGTTTACCTCGACGGGGAAGCAAACCGGCGTCGACGACGATCTCATCCAGGCAGCGTGGAACGACGACACGATTCGCGCCGAGGCGCTCATCGCCGCTGGTGGGGATGTCAATTACCAGGACCACACCCGGCAAAGCGCTTACCTGATCGCGACAAGCGAGGGCCATCTCGACCTCCTCGAGCTGACGTTCGAGCACGGCGCCGACACTGCCTCGCTCGACAGTTACGACGGCACCGGACTGATCCGTGCCGCCGAACGCGGCCATGCCGATGTCGTCGGCCGCCTCCTCCAGACAGATATCGCCGTCAACCACATCAACAACCTTGGGTGGACCGCGTTGCACGAGGCGATCATCCTCGGCGACGGAAGCCAGCGATACGTCGACACGGTCCGCTTGCTCGTCGCCGGCGGCGCCGACGTAGAACTCGCCCCACACCTCGACAGCAACAACCCGCCCCTACAGCTCGCTCTCACGCGCGGACAGGACGACATTGCCAGAACGATCCAAGCGGCGCTCGAGGCGGAGCCGCTTGCCGATCCGGACACTGCGCTTCTCGACGCCGCAGCCTCAGGCGACGCAGACCGAGCTGCGCTGGCGCTCGCCCGCAGCGCGGACATCGAGACCCGCGACGCCAACCAGAGAACACCGCTACTGCTCGCCGCCGTCAACAACCACCCGGGCGTTGCCCGACTGCTCGTGGCCCTCGGCGCCAACCCCGATGCACTCGATGATCGACACGACACCCCATGGCTCGTCACGGGCGTGAGCGGTAGCGTCGCCATGGCAGACATCCTCCTGCGAGCGGACCCGGACCTCACCATCCTCAATCGATACGGCGGCACCGCGCTGATACCCGCCAGCGAACGCGGGCACGTGGATTACGTCAGACGCGTCGTCGAAACCGACATCGACATCAACCACATCAACGATCTCGGCTGGACCGCCCTGATGGAAACCGTCCTGCTCGGAGACGGCACCAAAACTCACCAGGACATCGTGGAGATCCTCCTCGGCGCCGGCGCAGACCCCGCCATCACCGATCGCGACGGTGTGACGCCTGTCCAACACGCTGAGGCTCGCGGGTTCGACGAGATTGTTCGCCTACTCGGCGGCGGCTGACCAGGACGAAGTCGCGTCTCGTCGACGGGCGAATGTCTGGCCGTTCTGGCCGTTCTGGCCGTTCTGGCCGTTCTGGCCGGCGTCAGCGAGGAGGGAAGAGTGCCGCGGCCTCGGGAGCGAGTTCGTGACACGGCCCCTCGACGGCAACATCGGTGTTCGACGCGGCAACAATGTCGATCGCCCGCAGATCGATGGAGATGCCGGGTTCAACGAGGTCAGCGATCATTGGTGACGACAGCACGTAGACCAAGCGCCCGATCCCGGTCCAGACGTGCGCGGC
>JBDSDH010000224.1:0-30749 GCA_039920665.1 Ilumatobacteraceae bacterium | reverse complement strand
CCGTTGTCGAACGTGAGCGACATCAACGCCATGTCATCGACGCCGCTCTCCCAGAGCAACGAGTCGACCTCGGCTGCGACCGTGGACACTTCGAGACCGCTGACGTGGCGCATGATGTCGGTGACGTGCACCGAGTGATCCATCAGCGCGCCACCACCGGAGGCTGACGGCGTGGTGATCCACTCCGGATACTGCGGCGGCAGCGGCGGGCGACCACGGTTGCCGCCGACCATGCCCAGCAATTCACCCACGCTGCCGTCCTGCACCGCAGCTCGAAGGCGAGCGACGAGCGGATAGAAGCGGGTGACGAACGCCGTGTGCAGTTGCACCCCGTGTTCGGCGCAGATCGCAATCATCGCCTCGGCATCGTCGATGGTGGTGGCGATCGGCTTCTCGCACAGCACGTGGAGTCCCCGAGCAGCAGCAGCGGCGACGAGCGTTCGGTGCTGATTGGTTGCACTACAGACCACGACCGCGTGCACATCCGCAGACGAGATCAGCGCCTCGAGGCTGGCGTGGTACGGCACATCGAACCGGTCAGCGACGCGGTGGCCGAGTTCGGACGACTCGTCGTAGACACCGACGAGTCGCGCCGTCGCCGAGTTGGACAAGCAGCGTGCGTACGACATCGCGTGTGGGATGTGAGCCACGCCGAGTACAGCGACACCGAGCCGGCCGTCGGACGCAGCAGCTTCGGGGGCAGCGTCTTGGGCTCCGGCGATGCCGGTCGCGTTGACAGTTTCGTCGCTCATGACGGGCTCCACGTGGTGAGGTCGATCGGCTGGCCGGTGCGGACCGATTCGAGCGCGGCCAGCGACGTCTTCAACGCAGACAGCCCTTCTGGCGCGCTGACAGGTGCTGGCGAGCCGGTGCGGATCGCTTCGACCATCGCCCCGATCTCGGCCACGAAACCACGATTGCCGAGTGGATCGAATCGCACCGAGTTGCCGTCGTCGGTATTGAGCACACCGCCGATCAGTCCGTCGTAGTCCCAGTTGATCCGCCCATCGGCGCCGACCAGTTCGGTGCTGACCTTGAACCCGTGCGACGTCGGATGGGCCCAGCTCGTCTCGACCAATCCGAGCGCGCCGTTCGCGTAACGAACCGTCGCCAAGGCATACGTCGCGGGCCCGACTGCCGTATCCGATGCGACCGCATGCACCCGGACCGGCTCGCTCTGGTTGACCCAGGCGAGGTAGTCGAAGCTGTGGATCGCGAGGTCAACCAACGGCCCGCCGGACTGTGACGTGTCGGACAGCCAATCGTCCTGACTCCAGCCGGGCATCGACGAGGTGATCGATTGCGACATCATCCGCAGTTCCCCGAGCCGTCCTGCAGCGACGATCTGCTGAGCCCGACGGTGATCCGGTTCGAAACGCGAAACATGGCCGATCATCACGATCCCCGCAGCGAGTCGGGCCGCTTCGACGATTCGTTCGGCCTGGGCATAGGTTCGGGCGACCGGCTTTTCGCACAGCACATTGATGCCAGCGGTGAGAGCCTGCTCGACGAGATCCGGATGGGTCGGCGAGGGCGTACAGATGCTGATCAGGTCGATGCCCGATTCGAGCAGTTGGTCGATCGATGACATCGCGGTCGCATCACATCGCTTGGCGACGCGCTCGGCCTTGGCCGCCACTGGATCGGCCACTCCGACCACGGTGACGCCGGGGGTCTCGATGTACGCACCGACATGGGCATGGGCGATGTAGCCCGCACCGACGATGCCGACCCGGATCGGGGCAACGGCGGACGTGGTCGAGGACGACGACGTGGTTGGGCTCACCATGCGTGCGACGCCGTTCCGTTGTGGACCAGCCGTGACCAGTGCGCTGCACCGATCACACCGGAGTCACCGCCGAGCGCAGCCGACACGACCGTGACCTGCTCGACGACATCGGCGAGATGCCGATCGAGCGACGCCTGCAGCGGAACGAGCAGTGGATCGCCGACCGCCGACACGCCTCCACCGACCATCAGCATTCCAACGTCCATCACCATCACGAAGTCAGCCAACACCCGACCGAGATGCTCGGCCGCATCGGCCATCGCCGTCAACGCCCGCTCGTCGCCGTTGCGGGCCGCTTCCGCCACGGTCTCCAATCGGCCATCGGGTTGGCCGGCAGCGCGGGCGATCGCCGGCCCCGAGGCAACGGTTTCGAGGCAACCTCGTCGGCCACAGTTGCAGAGCAACCCGTCGGGAACCGCGACGACGTGGCCGATCTCGCCGGCCGTTCCATGGCTGCCCTGGTGCACCTTCCACCCGAACACGAACGCCATCGAGACGCCGGTGCCGAGGTTGAGGTAGGCAATGTCGGCTTGGCCGATCCCGGCGCCTGCGACGAGTTCGCCGAAGGCAGCCGCCTTGACGTCGTGGAGAATGGTCACTGGGTGACCAAGGGCCCGATGGGTGATCTCGACCATTGGCACGTTGTGCATCGACAGCACCGGTGAGTCGACGATCGTGCCACCCATCTTGTCGATGGTTCCGGGCATCGCAATCGCGATCGGACCGACCGCGAGCCCACCGGAACGGGCCACCGCGAGCAACTCTTCCGACGTCTGGATGCATGCCTTGATGACCGCCTCGCCGTCGCCGAGCGGTGTCGGACGACGCACTCGAGCAACGACCGAACCCGATGGATCGATGACGACACCAGCGAGCTTGGTGCCGCCGATGTCGAGGCCGATGCCAGCCGTGCTCTGTTGATCTTGATGACCGAATTTCATTGGTTCTCGACTCACTTCATACCGGATGTGGCCATTCCTTCGATGAAGCGGCGCTGCATCAAGAGGAACACGATCAACAGGGGGAGGATTGTCAACGTGGACGCAGCCATCTGCAGGTCCACCCGAGTGAGGTAGCGCCCCGCAAACTGCGCCAGGCCGAGCGGCAGGGTGAACTTGTCCGGAGACGAGACCACGAGCAACGGCCACAGGAACGATTCCCAACTGGCGACGAGGGTGAAGATCGCGAGCGCCGACAGCGCCGGCTTGGCGAGTGGCAACACGATCTTGAGGAAGATCCTCGGCTCCGATGCACCGTCGACGCGCGCTGCATCGATCAGATCGGAGGGGATCGACTGCATGAACTGGCGCATCAGGAAGATGCCGAAAGCATCGACCAACCCCGGTAGCACGAGACCGGCGTAGCTGTCAAGCAGGTTGAGATCGCTGGCGAGTACGTAGAGCGGGATCACCCGTACCTGGAACGGGATCATCAGCGTTGCCAGCACGAGCACGAACAGCACGTTCTTGCCTGGGAAGTTGAACTTGGCGAACGCGTAGCCCGCCATCGAGCTGGTGATCAGCACGCTGCCGACGGTGACCGCAGCCACGATCACGCTGTTGAAGAAGTAGCGCACGAACGGCGTGTCGCGCAGCACCGAGATGAAGTTGTCGAACGCCCAGCCCTTGGGCAGGATCGTGGGTGGAACCGTCAGAATCTCGGGCAGTGTCTTGAACCCGGCGAACAGCATCCAGAGCAGCGGCGCGAGCATGATGATCGCACCGGCGGTCAGGACGATGTAGCGCAACGTGGAACTGGCGCGGCGCTTGAACAGGTGTCCTTTGAACGGCATCGGCAGCGTCATCAGTATTCGAACTTCCGTTGGACGACTTTCAGCTGCACCAGCGTCACGATCATGATGAGGAAGAACAGCAGGATCGCGGCCGCCGAGGAGTAACCCATCTCCAACGGGCGGAATGCTTGCTGGACGATGAACAACACGACCGAGGTGGTCGAGTTGAGCGGGCCACCGGGCAGCTTCGAGGGCGTGCCGGTCATCACGTACACCTGGGTGAACAGCTGCAGCCCATAGATGACCCCGATGATTGCGGCGAGCACGATGCTCGGGTTGAGCAACGGAAACGTGACCCGCCGGAATCGCTGCCAGGCATTGGCACCGTCGATCGAGGCCGCTTCGTGGATCTCTTTCGGGATCGTCTGCAGACCGGCGAGGAAGATCACCATGTAGTACCCGACGTCACGCCAGATCGTCATCCCCATCACGCCCTGCAGCGCCCAACTCGGATCGGCAAGCCACCCGGGACCATCGATGCCGATCCAGCCGAGCGCGGTGTTGACGAGACCGAATGTCGGCTCGAGCAGCCACCGCCAGACGAAGCTGACAGCCACAAGTGACGTGACGACCGGGATGAAGTAGATGGTGCGGAACACACCCCGGCCCCGCAACCGCTTGCTGTTGAGCAAGAGCGCGAGACCGAGCGCGATCGCGATGGTGGGAATCACCGTCAGGATCGTGAAGTGGAGCGTGTTCTTCACCGACGTGTGGAACAGATCGTCATCGAACAACAGTTTCTTGTAGTTGTCGAAGCCGAGGAAGGTCTTCTTGGCATTCCCGAGCGGCCATTTGAAGAAGCTGTACTGCAGCGACCGCAACATCGGGTAGATGACCGTCAGCAAGAACAGCAGGATCGCCGGCGAGAGGAACACGTATGCCCATCTCGCCTGGCGACGCTTGACGCTGTTGCCCTTGCGCAACTTGGCCGGCCGGAACGCCTTGTTGCTGGGCGCTCCGGCCGCCAAGGTCACTTGATGACGCCCTTCGATTCGTAGAGTGCGTCCTCGGCGGCGGCCCCTTCGTCGACCGCCTTCTTGACATCGCCGTCACCGACGACGATCGAGTCCCAGATCTGCTGCTCGATCGCAAACGTGTCGTCCCAGCCGATCGAGTCGTACGGGACCGCCTTGGCCAGAGCGGCGAAACCAGCCGCGACGGCCGGGTCAGCGGCAAGCGTCTTGTCACCGAGCAGGGCAGTCCGCGATGGCAGTTCGCCACCTCCGGCGATCCAGATCCGCTGCGCCGCTTCCGACGTCAGATACGAGATCCAGTTCCAGGCGCCTGCCTGGTTCTTGCAGTCTGCCGAGACGGCGTATGCCCACGACGTGCTGACCACCGGAGCGGTCTGGCCATCCACGAGCGGCGGCGGCATGTGGACGCTGAAGTTGAGGTCCGGGTTGCTGAGCGGGTACACGCCGTTGAAGGTGTATTCCTTCAACGTCATCCCGGCCAGTCCTGTGCCGAACTTGCTCTGGTCGGTGAGGAACTCGGGGTTGTCGACCTTGTCGGTGGTGACGAGTCCGGTGATCCGCTCCCACATCTGGTACCCGGAATCGGAGGCGTAGGTGACCTTGTGGGTGGTGTCGTCGACGAGGCCGTTGGCGTCCGCCACCGTCAGCCCGGTGTAGTAGTACTGGTAGGGCGAGCTGGTGATGTCGACGCCGGCCTGCGACATCGAGCCACCGTCGGACTTGGTGAGCTTGATCGCCGCATCACGGAAGTCGTCCCACGTTGCGAAGTCCTTGGTCGGGTCGAGCCCGGCCGCTGTGAACAGGTCGTCGTTGTAGAACATCATCAGAGTCTGGACGTCGGTCGGCATGCCGTAGTAGGTGCCACCGACGTTGAGCAGGCCGATCGAAGCCGACGTGAACGTGGCCTCCATCTGGGCGTTCGTCATCACGTCGGCAGGCACCGGGGCGAGCTGGCCGCGAGCCTCGAACTCCGCCAGGATGTTGGCCGGCAATTGGAACACGCACGGGCCGTTGCCGGCCTCGAGCGCACCGCCGAGACGGACGAAGTAGTCGCTATACGGAATCGATTCGAAGTTGATCTTGGCCCCGCCCTCTGCGGCATAGGTGCCGATGAAACCCTCGACGAGTGCAGCCCGAGCGTCGCTGTGGTGCTGCCAGTGGGTGATCTCGCCGTTGTCGATCGGTGTCACGGCGCCGGCCGGAGCAGTGTCGCCTCCGCTCGTCACGGTGGAGTCGCCCGTCGCCGTGCTGCCGGCCGGTGCTGCCGTCGTCGCTGATGCCGCAGTGGTCGTCGGCGCATCCGAGCTGGAATTGTCCGAGCCACACGCCGCACCGACCGTCGCAGCCGCGAGCAGCAAGGCCACCGCAGTCCGCGATCGATGGTTCCGGCTGCTCGATCGGGTATTCAACCGTCGTTGCCTCATCAAGATCTCCCCTTACCCTGAGCTGTTCACGATGACAGAACAGCGTTCTCGTAATGTGAGCGTAGACCGACACCGTGACGGTCGTCAATGGCAAGCGAGCTTTTGTCGTGCAGCCGCCACCGAAAGCAGACGAGAGCGGTGCAATGGCGATGCACGGCGGGTTCGATGTGATCAGGACGGCCGTTCAGTTGCCGCTGACCGCCGTCGGCAACGACATCGTCGAACCGAGGGAGCGACTGATGGTTTCGGCCTGACTCCGCACGATGTCGACCAGTTCTTCGATACGGGGGGCATTGAACCGGCTCGCCGGGCCAACGATCGCAAGGGCGGCCACAGCCTCGCGGGTGTAGTCGAACACCGGCGCAGCGATGCTGATCAACCCACGTTCGTTGTCTGCGTTCGCTCCGACCGTTGCGTGGCCGGCGACCCGGATCCGTTCCAGATCGACAGCCAGGCCACTGTTGCCCGAGGGATCATGATCTTCGATGTAGCGGCGTCGTCGACCACGTGACGCGAATGCGAGCAGAACCTTGCCCGCGGCATTGGCCTCGATCGATTGGCGATGACCGGGCGAGAACGAGATCGGAACGGACCGTCGACTCTCGACCATCTCGACGCAGAACGCAGTGTTGTTGTCGATCACCGCGAGCACTGCGGTTTCGCCTGCGAGTTCGGCCAGACCAGCGACGCTCACCTTGGCTGCCTCTCCGAAGGTCGAGGAGTTCCGGACCACCTCACCCAATTCGAGCAGCCGCCAGCCGAGGGTGTAGCGACTGTCACCGTCCTTGCGCGCCAGACCGCGCAATTCGAGGGTGGTGATCAGGTTGTAGGCGGCCGTCTTCGAACAGCGCATCGCTGACGCGAGTTCGGTCACACCCATTGGTTCACCATCAGCGGCGAGCACGTCGAGCAGGTCGATCGCCCGCCACACCGACTTCACGGGACGCAAGCGGCGGCCGTCCTCGGTGACGACAATGCCGGAATCATCACCGGAATCATCACCGGAATCATCACCAGAATCATCGCCGGGGTCGTCGTCCGGGTCGTTGTTCGAGTTACCGGTCGTCGTAGCCACCACGCCCGACACAGTTGCAGAGCCCCGGCTGTCCGTCAACGACCGAGGCTGTTCGTCGACGAAACGCCCCACGCCTCCACCGGTGCGCAATTCAGTCAGCCGGCGCAAAGAACGTCACGATGGTCTCGTCGTCCTGGCGGGTGAAGAGCAGCACGCCGGTGCGTCCGATCATCGCCACATCGCCCGTGTCGATCAGCGGGATGCTCCACAATCGGGTGCCCTCGTCGAGGTCGGCAGCAATGAACCGAGCAACGGTCTCGTACGAGGTCGCGTAGACGGTGCTGCCGACGAAGACCACCGTCGGCACCGCTTCGGCACCGGTCAGGTCGATCTCATCGACCGGCTCGAAGCCGTCGTCGACGATCCGTGACACCCGAAGGGTCGCAGCGGCGCCTGACCCGCTCGACCCGCTGGCAATCGAAGCGACGATCAACTCGCCATCCTCGACCTCGACGATGGCGACTGGCGTCACGCCGGTGCGAACGCCGGTGATCGGCTCGGCACTGTCCTCGCTGATCGCGACGGCGCGCATTCGGCCGCTGCCGCCGACGAGGACGGCATCACCCTGCATCGGCAACAGCGAACGGATGATGCCGACGTCCGGGGCGAACGTGTACCGCTGGTCGCCGCTCACGTCGAGGCGGATGATCTGTTCACCGACCGCCACCACAGGGGAGGTGCCGACGAGCGCGATCATCGAGAGCGCCGCCGTGTGGTTGTATCGGAAACCGACCTCCGGTTCGAGAGTGGTCGCCGACCGTTTCGTGAGCACATTGCCGGCATCGACATAGATCACGTCACCTTCGATCGCGTAGGCATCGGCCGCTGTCGAGATCCCCATCTTCTTGGCCTTGCGATCGATCGCGTTGATCATCACGTCGCCGGCGGAATCCGTGACGGCGACGAGCGAATCGGTGAGGATCGACGCATTGGATCCATCGAACGCGACCTGCCATCCGATCTTGCCGGTGTCGACGGCGATCGTCGCCAGCACACCGCTGCTGGTTCCCGAGTCGATCACCACGGTCAGACCGTTCTCGCCGAGCGACAAATCGCCGGTGCTGGCAACCGTGCCGACGCCGAGCTTGGTCCGCCACTTCGCATCCCCGTCGGCGAGATCGATGGCGACCACTTCCACGGTCGAGCGTTTGGCGACCACCGCATACAACGTGTCGGAGTCGCTCGCTGTGCCCGATGCAAACCCGTTGAGGTCCTCATCCCACAGTTTCGACGGCTGCCTGCGCAACTCGATCAATTCTGCAGAATCCTGGTTGATGATGCCATCGTCGGGCAGCAGCAGAATGACCGTGCCGATCACGATCAGGGCCGCGACGAGGGTGATGATGGTCGGAATCCGCCAGTTGCGTTCGGCGAACGACACCCGCCCGGCGCGAGCGATGGCGGGCATCGGCTCGCGATCGTCGCTGTATTGCTCGTCGCTGTATTGCTCGTCCCCGTCGAGATATCCGGCGTCACTCCCGTCGCGCTCGACGAACTGGTCATCGGGATCCGGCGGCGCAAACGGCACCGCCGCTGCGGCCTGTGGGCGACGTACCTGGCGAACGACGCGAGGCGGGTCGAACGCCGTGGGATCGAAATCGGGCTCGGCACCGGTGGAACGAACGAGCGGGAAAGCGTCATCGATCGGATCCCGGTCAGGGCCGGCACGGTCGAACAGCGGCCGTTGCGACTCGATGTCGGCGAGCAGTTCGTCTGGTTCGATCCGAGGCGCTCGCAGCAGTGGGTCGCCGGAGTACTGCTCGACCTCGTAAAAGCCGTAGCCCTCGTCGGTCGGAGGTAGATGATCGTCCAACGGCGGGTGCGACTCGTCACTCATCGGTGATCAGTCTCGCAGACCCTTCGTCGCCCAGTCCGGCAATGCGCGCCGATCACTCGTCGCTGTCGCCCCCCTTGGGGCGCATCGGCAGGGTGTTGCGCCAGATTCCGTCATAATCGTGCAGCGCGGCGGCCACGGCGGGTGCGGTCGGCACGAGCCCGATCTCGCCGACACCTTTGATGCCGAACGGCGAACGCGGTTGTGGGACCTCGACCAGCGACACCTCGAACTTGGGGACGTCCTTGGCGCGAAGGATGCCGAGCGACCGCAAGGTGGTGTTGGTCGGAAATCCGGTTTCCGGATCGTGCGGGAACTGCTCGGTGAGCGCATAGCCGAGCCCCATGTGCAGACTGCCCTCGATCTGGCCTTCGCACAGCAGCGGGTTGACTGCCTTGCCGACATCATGCACGGCAACCATCGTCTCGACGTTGCCCGTGTCCCGGTCGACGACTGCCATCTGCACCGCGTAGCCGAACGCGGAGTGGATCAGCGGCGTCGGGTGCTCCGGGTCACCGATCTTGTGGGTCCAGTCGACAAGATGCTCACCCTCGTAGTCGACACCGATCGCACACCCGCCGGCCATCGCTGCGGCGCATGCCTGCTGCACCGAGCCGGCCGCCATCAGGGTGCCGCGCGAGCCGGTGGTCTGGCCGAAGCCGAGTTCTCGGGTGGTGTCGACGATGACCTTGATCCGGTTCGGGTCGACGCTGAGTTCCTGCGCCGCGACCTGCAGCGCGACGGTGTGCACCCCCTGGCCCATCTCCGTCCAGCCGTGACGAACCTCGATGTCGCGACCGTCGGCGTCAGCCACCGGCAGGAAGTGGACAACTGCTCTGCTGATCTCGCGGAAGCCGTTGCCAAGACCGCTGTTCTTGAGACCGAGACCGAGACCAACCGCCTTGCCCGCCGCACGAGCCTCGTCGTAGCGAGGCTTGATCGCGTCGAGACACGCCTCGGCGCCAGCACAGCCGTCGTCCATGATCTGACCGGGACCCCAGACCTCGCCGGGGTGGATCACGTTGCGCTTGCGGATCTCCCAACCGCTGATGCCGACCTGTTCGGCGAGCCGATCGAGCACGCCCTCCATCCCGAACTGGGCCTGGTTGGCACCGAAGCCACGGAACGCTCCGCACACCGGATTGTTGGTGCGAGCCGCCACTGCGTGGACGTCGATGGTCGGCAGATGGTACGGCCCGCTCGCGTGTCCGGCGGCTCGTTCGAGGACTTTCATCCCGACGCTCGCGTAGGCCCCCGAGTCGCCGATGGCTCGCACCTTGACACCGGTGAGCTTGCCATCGGTGTCGCAACCGGCCCAGTACTCGAGTCGGATCGGATGCCGCTTGGCGTGCATCCGCAGGCTCTCTTCACGACTGACCGTGCACTTGACCGGCTTCTTCATCCACCACGCTGCGAGCGCGGTGTGAGCCTGGTTGCACATGTCTTCCTTGCCACCGAACGCACCGCCGTTGGACACGAGCGTGACGGTGACCTGATCGTTGGAGATCGCCAGCATCCGGGCGATGTCGTCGCGGTCGTCCCACACACCCTGCCCGCCGCTGTAGACCTGCAGCGTGCCGTCGGGGTTGGGTACCGCAACCGTGCTCTCGGGCTCGAGGAAGGCGTGCTCGATCCGTTGGGTCTGGAACGTTTCGTGCACCGTGAACTCGCTCGCCGCGAGCGCTGCATCGACATCACCACGCGCGTACTGACTGACGCTGAGCACGTTGTTCTTCGTGCCCCACACCGCGATCTCGGCACCATCGGCAATGGCGGCAACGGGGTCGGTGACGACAGGAAGCACGTTGTAGGTGACGTCGATCAGCGTCGCCGCGGCCCGTGCCTGCTCGCGGGTCTCGGCCACGACGATCGCCAGAACATCGCCTGCATAGCTGGTGCGCCCACCGATGGGAATCATCACCGGCCAGTCCTTGTAGATGATTCCCACCATCAGCTCGCCAGGAATGTCGGCAGCGGTGAACACTGCGCTCACGCCAGGTGCGGCGAGCGCAGCTGTTGCGTCGATTCCCAGCACATCTGCGCGGGCATGATCCGTGAGGTGCAGCGCGGCGTGGAGCATGCCGTCGATGCGGATGTCGTCGATGTACCCGCGATCGCCGAGCGTGAGCGCGGCTGCTTCATACTTGACGCCGGCGCCACCGACCGTGCGCGCCAACTGAGGGTCGAACGTGGTGCCGCACGCGACCGCCTCGATCGCGTCGAGGATCTTGACGTACCCGGTGCAACGGCACAGGTGGGCACCGAGGTGGCGAGCCATGTCGTCGCGCTTGAGGTCGGCGCCCTTCTTGTCGATCTGGGCTTTGGCCCGCATCACGATCCCTGGGATGCAGAACCCGCACTGCAACCCGCCGCACGCAGCGAACGCGTCGGCGAAGCGGTTGCGTTCCTCTTCGGCGACTCCTTCGAGGGTGACGACCGATTTGCCGGCCACCTTGGCAACCGACGTCTGGCAGCTGACGACGGCTTTACCGTCGATCATCACCGTGCAGCAGCCGCACTGCCCGCTCGGCGAGCAACCGTCCTTGGCCGAGGTCAGATCGAGTTCGTCGCGCAGTGCCGAGAGCAGGTGGGGATGGTTGGCACGCACGCTGACCGGCGTTCCGTTGACGGTGAGGTCCACCGTCGCCGCCCCTTGTCCTGGAGTCACGTTGGTCGGCACAGCAAGATCGGTCACGCTTTACATTTTGTCAAAGAATCGCGCCCGAGGAAAGCCCTCCGTGTGAACACCGCGTTACCCCCAGTTCTGTGGACGTCCACGGAGCGTCAGGACCTGGGTGCCGAATGTCCCGGTCAGTTCGGCCGACGGAGGACTTCTGCGGCTGTCGACAGCCCCTCGAAGCCCATTCGCGCACGAGTTGTCGGCGTGCTTGCAGATATTTGCGCGAAATGTGACCTGTCAGGGGGCGCGATCGTTCGCGAAACGGGGGCCGCGGCGGGTCAATTGGGGAGTTCGACGCCTCGTTGGGATGTGATCCGGCCGTAGACCTCGGGGCGGCGGTAACGGTCGAAGTCGAACAGGGTGCCGGTGTACTTCGCACACCAGTCGAGGTCGCAGCGGGCAATGACAAGTTCGTCATCGGTGGTGAGCGCTTGGGCGACGATCTGCCCGCTCGGGGCGACGATCATGGACTGCCCGAGCAAATCGACACCCGCCTCGACGCCGCCCTTGGCAACGCCGACTACCCAGGTCCCGTTCTGGTACGCACCGCTCTGCATCACGAGCGCGTTGTGGAATCCCTGGAGGATGTCCTGGCTGGGGTCAGGCACATAGTGGACCGGTGTGTTGTATCCGCACAGGATCATCTCGACGCCCTGCAGGCCCATCACCCGATACGTCTCGGGCCAACGACGGTCGTTGCAGATCGCCATCCCGATGATGCCGTCGAACGCCCGCCAGACGCCGAAGCCCTCGACACTCGGCTCGAAGTAATACCGCTCGGCATGTTGGAACGGTCGGTCCGGCTCGTGGTGTTCGTGACCGGGAATGTGCACCTTGCGATAGGTGGCCACGATCGAACCGTCGCGTTCGACAAGGGTCTGCACATTGTGGCGATGCACGGTTCCGTCTGTGTCGGTCTCGAGCAGCGCGTAGCCGAGGCAGAAGCCGATGCCGAGCCGCTTGGCCTCGTCGAACAGCGGCTGGGTGTCGGCATTGGGCATCGACGTCTCGTACCAGTGGTCGGCTTCGGTGATGTCGTCGACGAACCAGCGGGGAAAGAATGTCGTCAACGCGAGTTCGGGATACACCACCAACTGCACGCCGTGTGCGTGGGCCTGACGGAGCAACGCCAGCAATCGCTCGACGACCTCGGCTCGGGTGTGTTCCGGTTGGATGGGGCCGAGTTGGGCCGCGGCGACCGTGAGAATGCGGGACATACGTCCGCAACACTGGCGAGGCCGCGCAGCCGACGTCAAGTGTTTCGCCCAAGTGATGCTCACACAGCCGCTCCCCCGCACCGCAACCACTCGTCGAACGGGCTCACGCGGGCGTCGAGCGTGCGATCTGCACGAGGTGGCGCTGGCCATCGGCGACGAGCCACGCGAGACCAGGGCGAGCCGGGATCGGCAGGCGACGCGGCAGGGAGATGGCGAGCAGGTCGCCATCGATGTCCGCCGACGCCGACATCACAACGCCCAGCCGCGAGCGACGCACCGCTGCGGTCCAGTGGCCGTAGGTGCTGCGCAGCGAATCGGGGCGACCTGCGGCGATCACCGTCACGCCTTCGGCGCGGCACGCGACGAGCTGGTGCAGCGCGCCAGAGGGATCGTCGACCAGTTCGGCATCGTCGATCACGATCAGACGATCCGGCCGCCGATCCACCTGGCGATCCGCCAGCCGATCCATCGGCTGATCCGTTGGTTGTTCGGCCCGATCGTTGGTGACGGCGATCCACCCGGAGTCGGCGAGCAGCGCAGCGACGTCATCGAACACCTCGCCGATCCGGGCACTGCTGCGGCGGGTTGCGACCGATCCGATCCACCCCTGCGGATGAGCGAGGCGCCAGGATTCGGCGATCGTGGTCAGCGCGGTCGTCCGGCCGCTGCGCGATGGCCCGAGCACGATCACGTGTTCACCGAGAGCGATCGCCAACCCGATCGGCTGGAGCGAGTCGAACGAGAGCCCGATCGACAGCAGCACGTCGTGGGCAGTCCGCTCTGGTGCCAGCAGCGCTGCAGCGCCGACCTCATCGGGTAGGACGCGAATGTCTCGACTGGCGAACGCACTCGGTTCCGAGCGTGGTCGGCAGGCGAGATCCAGCAGCAGTTGTTCATCGACCGGATCGACCTGGCCTTCGAGACCGGAGCGGGAATCGATCAGTCGGCCTGGAACGGCGGCCGGCACCATCGCCGCCCTGACCCCGACCGTCGACCCGTCACGTGGATCGGCGAGATGGAACACCCACCGATTCGAGATCTGGCCGAGCACGGCCGACGGGAGCGAGGACGCTGTCGCCGTCGTGACAACAGCGGTGACGGCAACCGGCTGTCCGTCGGTGATGATCGCGTCGAGTTGCTCGATTGCGTCGTACAGATCCATTCCGTCGAGCTCCGAGCGCAGCGCGCTGATCCCGTCGATCATGACGACGATCTCGTGCCGGTCGCGACGTTCGACAGGCGCTGCCTTGCGGCTCGCGATCTCCCGATCGAGCGTGGCGATCAGGCGCAGCAATCGCTCGGTCTCGTGCACCCGGACGACAGCAGCGCATCCCGACAACGACTGCAACAGGCTCGTTCGCGGATCGCCCATTGCATCGATCACGAACAGTTCCGTCGGCATCGCCCGTCGAGCGAGAGCGGCTCCCAACGCGAGCAGCGTGGTGGTCGTGCCTGACCCGGCGGCACCGATCAGGGCGAGATGCCCATCCGCCGGCACCCATCGCAGAGGCAGCCGTCGCTGACCATCGGGATCATCGAGCACTCCGATCGTGTCGACCGGATTGTCGACGACCTCGCCGGCGGTCGGCGGGTTGGTCGACTCCGTCGGCTGGGATGACCCGGTGTCCTCGCCGAGTGCCGGCAGCCAGGGCCGATGCGGCGGTTCGACCTGGTTGATGACGGCCGCCGCGGCGATGGCCGTCGCGAGCAGATCCAGTTCGGTGCTGCCGAGGTGCTCGCCGCTACTGCGCGCCGTTTGGAACGTCACGATTTCGTCCGCTCCCAGACGCATCATTGCCCGACCAGGGATCGACCGGGGCAGCTGGGCTGCCGCCGGATCTCCGATCACATCGACGGCATCGCTGCGGTCCTGCACCCGCAGCGCGACACGCAGGTTGGTGTTGGCCCGGATGTCGTCGTTGACCACCCCGTTCGGACGTTGGGTCGCGAGCAGGAGATGAACGCCCAGGCTTCGCCCGCGCTGGGCGATGCCGAGCAGCGCGCCGATGAAGTTCGGCTGCTGCACTGCCAACGTGGCGAACTCGTCGATGACCACCACCAGCCGAGGCAACGGTTTCCGCTCGCCGACGATGGCTCGATATCCGGCGAGGTCTGTCGCTCCGATGTCGCGCAGCAGATGCTCGCGTCGCCTGAGCTCGGCCTCCAGGCTGCGCAGCGCTCGAGCTGCGAGTCGGTCGTCGAGGTCGGTGACGACACCAACGACGTGCGGCAGCAATGAACATGCGTCGAAGGTCGAACCACCCTTGTAGTCGACGAGCACGAACGACACGTGGTCCGGGCTGCACCGGGTCGCGAGGCCGAGGACGAGGCTGCGCAGCAACTCGCTCTTGCCGGCCCCCGTGGTACCGGCCAACAACCCATGGGGGCCGTCGGCGACGAGGTCGATCTCGACCGTGCCATCACCGGCGACACCGATCGGGGTCGACAGCCTCGGGTCGATTCCGGCGGCCCGCCAGTGGCTCGCAATGCGGCGTGCAAAGTGGTCCGAGTCGTGGCCGATCGTGCCTTCCAGCAACTCGATCAGACTGGCTTCACGAGCGAGGCCCGCCGCCTCCGCGCCGAGTTCCGGATCAGTGAATCGAGCCATCGCCGCAGCGCTGTCGAACGTCGCGCTTGCCGAAACGCCGGCGATCTGGACGATTTCAGCCAGCGCGGTCGCCCGTATATCAGCGATCCAGCGCGCAGTGCGGCGGCCGAGGATCAGCACGCTCGTCGCCATCGCCGGTACGCTCGCTTCGTCAGGGCAGACCACCACGGTCGCGACCGACCGGCCACCGGCGAGCAGGCGTCGCAGGATGCTCGTCCGAGCCGACAACAAATCAGGCTGATCGATCACGACGACGAGGTGGCGCGGGTCGCCGTCGAGCCGGCTCAGCAACTCGGCACACTCGGCGGTTCCCCCGATCAGCGGCACACGACCAACGTCGTCGATGTGCGGCAGCCAGCCGAGACCTTCCCACCGCAGCGGGTGATCGGTGATGACGACGAGCTGCCAGTCGGCAGGCCCACTCGCAATCGCGAGCTGCAGCACCATTGATCGAGCGACGGCGAAGGCGTTGTCGACGCCGACGATCGCGGTGACGGTGGATGGGCCGAGCCCTGCCGAGATCGGCATCCGGCCGATCCGTGAGGCCCGTTCGATGGAGGTCCACAGCGATGCGTCGACCTCGCGCCCCAGCCCATCCAATCGTGGCTGCCAGGCGAGGTCGCCCTCGCCGATCGACACGACGAATGCATCAGGGTCGCTCGGGCGAACCGACCACAGCAGCGGCGAGCGGGTTCTGAGAACATCGAGTGAGGCTGCGATCGTCGTTACCCGACCTCGCCACACCGATTCGTACTCGCATTGCTGGGCGAGCAACGCCGATTCGAAATCGGCAACTGCGGTGGCGTACTCCGACGCAGCACCCTTGCGACCGCGGACCACACCGAACTTCTGCGCACCCCACGTTCCGAGCGCCACCAGTGCACCCAGGGCGCCGAACATCAGGAACATCACCTGGCCGAACACGAAGGCCATCGCTGCAGCCCCGACCAGACCGATCAGGGCAGGAGTGAGCGCTCCTGCGAACACCGTCGCGGTACGGGCCGGCCGGGGAACCTCGACCGGAGAGGGATCGAAGACCCGGATCGGCCGCGGCGAACGCACCAGCGGCGATCGCCATGGGTCCGGCCTATTCAAACCCGTTCCGCTCATCGCCGCGCCACCCATTCGGTCGGGTTCGGTCATCGCTCTATTCGTTGCGTCGGACGACGTCCCGCTCTTGGCTCCTGCCATCGTGCCGATCCTGGGCTCGGTGATGGCCGGCCGACGGAGCTCGAGCACGCTCGCACCGATCTGGATCCGGCTACCGAACGCAACCGGAGCGGCATCGTCGGTCGCGGCACCGGTCGCGGCATCCTCGACCGACGCATCCGGCGATCGCCCGACCGATTGAAAGTCGATCGCGATCGGCTGGAGACCAGCGAGTTGGGTCACCCACCGAGGACCGCTCGGATCGCAGTCGAGCACGGCGTGGTGCAGTTCGATGGTGTCGTCGCGGCAGCTGATCACGGCCGTGCTCGATCGACCGATGACGTGGCTGCCGGCACCCAGCGAGAGAGCTCCACCGGCGTCGGGGCCGGTCACCCACACCGCCTCGACGACTGCTGGAGCCACAGCCGGACATGTGTCTACAGGCGCGAGGGCGAGCCGACTTCCGTGCCGGATACTCGTACCGATCAGTCGCTGTGCCGCCGCCGTTGGATGACCGTCGACGAGCAGCACTGCGACGGTGCAGTCGTCGCCGTACCGGGTCCGGTGGAGATCGCCGAGACACAGGCTCCGTACCATCTCGGCGACCGTCGTCTCGGTGCCGACGTCGCCCACAGTCACCCGTCGACAGCCGTCGAGCGCGACATCGAACGGTGCTCGGCGGGTGCGGCTGACAGGTGGAGCTGTCGCTGCAGCGTGGTCATCGGGGGTGAAGTGTTCGACTCGGGAGCTCACCGTCTGCTGAGTGCTTCGAGATCCCGCATTCGGAAAAGAAATCCCCTCACGCTGGGGTTCTTGACGATTTCTTGGCAGCTGTGAGGGAGGCAGTGAGTGGGACTGTGAGCCCCGCAGAGAGGGTCGACCCGCACGGTGTGGACATGCATCACGCCACACCCCACCTCCTGGATCGCTCCCCCATCTCGTCGCCCAACTCGTCGACCGAAACCTGCGCAGCATCGCCGGTGGTGAACCGGCTGTTCGACGAATGGCACCATCTCACGATCAGCTCAGCCGCATTGCGCGACGTTCGCAGTTGGGGCCTACCGGGCGGACCGGTCTCCAGTCTCGACGACCTGCTCGCTCGATGCGGATTCGCCGCCTCGAGCAACCGACCACCAGTGGAGAGGGACCAAACGGAAGCCGATCCGACCGATGAGGCGACGGAAGATGAGTGGTTGTTGGGACTGCTTCGGCTGGCCCCGACCGAGGTTCTTGCGGCCCGGATCGTGCTCCAACGGATCCTGCCGGCGCTGTCGTCAGTGGCCCGCCGACACAGCTCCTACAAGCGTCACCGACTCGATCTGATGGACGAACTCGTTGCCAACGCGTGGCCGATCATCTGTGCCTATCCCACTGAGCGCCGGCGGGTTCGGGTGGTGCCCAACCTGGTCCGCGACATCACCTTCGCAACCATCGTTCGGCCGATCAGGCGACGGCTGGCGAGCGAAGTTCCCACCACGATCGAGGGCTTCGGAGATCCCGCCGAGATGGTTGCGATCGAGCCGCTCGACGAACTGGTCGGGCTACTGCACGAGGCGGTCGGCACGGCCGGGATGGGACCTACCGACGTCGAGTTCATCTGCCAACTGATCAACCACGGCAAGCCGGAACACCTCGCCGTTGCGCTCGACGTGTCACCGCGAACGGTCCGCAATCACCGCGACGCCGTCGTTCATCGACTTCGGACCATGGTGGCCTGCGCAGCATGAAGCAACCACGACGCCGTGCTCGGGTCCACGCCATCGAGCCCCATTCGGACCGACCGGCGCACAGGTCCGTCAGGGTCGCTGACCGAACTCCGGATGGCGCTTGCCGAGGAACGCGGCGATCCCCTCCTGGGCATCGGCTGTCATCGCCGAGGTGGCCATCAGTTCGATCGCAAATTCGTAGGCGCGCGACTGGGGGAGATCGATCTCGCCGTAGAAACCCTGCTTGCCCATCGCCTTCGACAAGACGCTGCCGCGGGTGGCACGACGGATGAGGTCATCGACCGCAGCATCGAGTTCGTCGGCCGGCACGGCGCGATTGATGAGTCCCCAGTCGGCGGCCGTGGCCGCGTCGACGATGTCTCCGGTGAGGGCCATCTCGAGTGCTCGTTTCCGGCCGATGTTGCGGGCAACAGCAACGAGTGGTGTGTGGCAGAACAACCCTCCCTTGCCACCCGGGATCGCAAACCCGGCGGTGTCGGCAGCGATCGCGAGGTCGCATGTCGCAATGAGCTGGCACCCGGCAGCGGTGGCCAGTGCGTGCACTTTGGCGATCACCGGCTGCGGAATCGCCTGAATCGCATCCATCATGATGGTGCAGACCGTGAACAGTTGGCGAGCTTCGTCGAGTGTCGCTCCGGCCATGTCACCGAAGTTGTGGCCGGCGCTGAACACCGGACCGTTGGCGGCCAGGATCACCCCGTTCGCTTCACTCGCTCCGACGTGACGGAACGCCTCGGTCAGTTCCAGCATCACGTTCATCGCCAGGGCGTTGCGCTTCTCGGGACGATTCAACGTGATCGTCGCGATCGGCCCCTCGGATGTCACCAGCAGATGTTCGTAGCTCACCGTGCAAGTGTCGCACGTCGATCAACGCCAAGCGCTCGCGACCGCCAGTGGCGATCGCGAGCGGCGCTGCTGCTGCTGCTGACGACGACGACGACGACGACGACGGGCCTACTTGAGCCACGAGTGCTTGGCGACGAATGGGATCGAAGCCCACCGGTCTGCGAGACCCCACGTGCTGCCGGCGCCGACGACCAGTGCGATCATGACGAGCGTGATCGCGTAGACGAGGTGGTAGTCGACGAACGGGCTCGTCGATCCGGTCAATTCTCCGGCGGAGTTGTAACGGGCCATGGGCCACTCAGCAGCCCACATCAACACCAACATCAGAACCCCAGCGGCCGCGGCAGCCCGTAGTGCCACACCTGCGAAGAGCGCGACGCCGATGCCGAGCAGTCCGAGCATGAACAGCCAGTTGACGAGCCAGTTGCCGGCGATGCTGTGGAACACGCTTTCGAACGGGCCGACCGAGACATGCGCTAGGAACCCGTACGTCGGTGACCCATGACGGATCCAAGCGTTGGCCGATGCCGTCGAGTAGCCGAGGCCGAATGTCTTGTCGAGGAACGCCCACAGGAATGTGAAGCCGAGCAGCATCCGACCAACGGCGGCCGCGATCACAAGCGACCGGCCGGTCTCGTGGGCCGACAGGTCGCTCCGGTCGGCAGTGACCGATGTGGACGGTGCGGCAGTGGACTCATTGAAGGTTTTCATGGATTTCTCCTGATTCGTCACGGTGTTTCCAACCGCAGCGTGAGCCCTTCGCGACACCGTCAATAGAGTCGTTTGTCACTTCCCTGCAGTGACTGGGACGCTCCAGATGACCGACGTTCCTCGATCGACAGAGCCGATGATCGTGAACGTCCCGCCAATTGCTTCCGCTCGCGTCCGCATGTTCGCGACACCGCTCGACTGGCGGTCGGAACGGCTGCGATAGCCGACACCGTCGTCGACGACCTCGAGCGTCAGACGGTTGCCGAAAACCGTGACGTGGACCGAGACCTTCGTGGCATTCGCGTGGCGGGCAACGTTCGACAATGATTCGCGAACACACAACAAGAAGTGACCGCGAGTGGCCTCGTCGACAGCCGTGTCGATCGGTCCTTCGAGGTCGCATGTGGGCCTGAAGCCGAGTGCTTGCGTCGACTCGTCGCAGATCGCAAGCAGGTCGCCACGCAGGCTGACCGCCGGTACCCACGGATGATGGAGTTCGAAGATGGTCGATCGCACCTGGCGGATGGTCACGTCGAGATCGTCGACCGCCCGAGCGATCCGTTCGGCAATCATCGGTTCGGTCACCATGTGAGCGACAGCTTGCAACGACAGTCCAGTCGCAAACAGACGCTGGATGACGTCGTCGTGCAGATCTCGGGCGATGCGCTCGCGTTCTTCGAGAAGCCCGGCCGTGCGCGCTTGCTCGTGCAGCCGTGCGTTCTCGATCGCGAGTCCAGCAGCGACTGCCAACCCAACTGCAAGCTCCTGGTCGGCCTCGTTGAACTCTCCGCCACTGACCTTGTCGGTCAGGTAGAGATTTCCGTAGACAACGCCGCGGAGTCGGATCGGCACACCGAGGAAGGCGGTCATCGGCGGATGCCCGACGGGAAATCCGCAGGTGTCGGGATGGGCGTGGAGGTCCGGCAGCCGAATCGGCGTGGGCTCGGCGATCAGCAACCCGAGCAGCCCCCGACCATCCGCTCCAGGTCCGATTTGCGACGCGTCATCGTCGTCGAGACCGACCGTGATGAATTCTGCGAGGCGCACGCCGGAATCGTCGAACACACCCAGTGCTGCGTATTTCGCGTCGACGAGTGCTGCCGCAGTTTTGGTGATGCGCTTCAAAACGTCGGCCAGAGTCTGCTCGGATCCGATCGCCATCACAGCGTCCAGCAGATGGAGCAAATCGCTGGTTCCGCTGAACTTGAAACGGCCTGGCACCCCCGAAGGATAGGGCCTGCGACGTCGTCGAGCGGTTGGATCACGTTCTCGGCGAACTCGATGTCATCGTCAATCGGATGTGGCTGCTCGGTATTGGCGAGCGAAGTGACCGACGGCCCTAGCGACTATTTGGGTCGGGCTGACACTCTTTGGCCGTGGAACTCGATCGAAGCCGACAGAGAATGCTCTCCTCCGCTGAGTGCATCGATCGTCTCAGAGGTGGTCGGCTGGGTCGGATCGGGATGTCGCACCGAGCGTTGCCGACGATCGTGCCCGTCGCTTACGACATCGTGGGGACATCCGTGATGTTCCCCGTGTTGGACGGAGGCATGCTGGTGGCCGCTGCGGGCCGAGGCGACATCGTTTGCTTCCAGGCCGATTCGGTCGACGCGACCGACCGCGAACGGTGGAACGTGGTCGTCGTCGGCAAACTCGCCTTGAGCCCGAAACTCGTCGGCATCGACATGACCTCCATCAGGTCCGACAGAGCATCGTTGCCGATGACGTTGGTCTCCGGCCGCGCCGGACGCTCCGAAAATGGCGACGACCCCGAAGATGCCGAATGGCCCTAGCGGGTTCTGCCGATCGAGGCGCACCGTGAGTCAGTAGCCCATTCGGCGCTGCTCGAACGAAGGGTTGAATCTCATGAAGGCACTCGTCTACCACGGTCCCGGCAACAAGGCATGGGAGGATGTTCCGGACGCGGTGATCCTCGACGACACCGATGCCATTGTTCGCGTCGACGCAACAACGATCTGCGGCACCGATCTCCACATCCTCAAAGGTGACGTCCCGGCCGTCACGGACGGCCGAATCCTCGGACACGAAGCGGTGGGCACCGTGACCGCTGTCGGCTCCGGAGTTCGTCGTGTCGCTGTCGGGGACCGAGTGCTCGTCTCGTGCATCACCTCGTGCGGCACCTGCCGCTATTGCCGCGACGGCCATGCTGGCCAGTGCCTCGGCGGGGGCGGGTGGATCCTCGGCAATCTGATCGACGGGACGCAGGCCGAGCTGGTTCGGGTCCCGTTCGCCGATCTCTCCACGTACCCGATCCCGGCCGGAGTGAGCGACGAAGCGGTCCTGATGCTCTCCGACATCTTGCCGACCGGGTACGAAGTCGGTGCCCTCAACGGCACGGTCCAGCCCGGTGACGTCGTCGCCGTGGTCGGTTCCGGACCGATCGGTCTCGCTGCGATCACCGGAGCAAAACTGTTCAGCCCATCGATCGTGATCGCGATCGATCTCGCCGACACCCGACTCACCGCGGCAAAGTCCTTTGGTGCCGACGTGACCGTCAACAACTCGCGAGAGGACGCGCTGGAAATCGTTCGGTCGCTGACGGATGGGCTGGGCGCGGATGTTGCAATCGAAGCCGTCGGTGTGCCGGCGACCTTCGAGCTTGCTGCTTCGTTGATCCGCCCCGGTGGTCACGTCGCCAACATCGGCGTGCACGGTGCCCCGGCGACACTGCACCTCGAGGATCTGTGGAGCCGCAACGTCACGATCACGACCGGGCTCGTCGATGCTTACTCGACACCGACGCTGCTGAAGTTGGTCGGCAGCGGCCAACTGGACGCCGGCAAGTTGGTGACCCATCACTTCGACCTCGATAAATTCGAACACGCCTACGAGGTCTTCGCAAACGCGGCAGACACCGGCGCGCTGAAGGTCGTCCTCACCCGCCGTTGATCGGCGGGGTCGTTCAGGCGTTGACCCGCCCGTCCATCCTCGCCGCAAACACCGCTGCCTCGGTCCGACCGCGCATGTCCATCTTCAGCAAGAGGTGGGAGACATAGTTCTTGACGGTCTTTTCGGACAGGAACATTCGTTCTGCGATCTGTCGATTCGTCAACGATTCTGCGAGCAAGAGCAGAATCCGACGCTCCTGTGCTGTCAGGCAGGCGAGGCGTGGGTCCTCTGACGTGGGCGACCGCAGGCGCTCGATGACTCGTGCGGTTGCGCGTGGGTCCAACAGCGAATGGCCGTCGGACACCCGTCGAATCGCGTCGACAAGCGCTCCCCCACGAACCTCTTTGAGCAGGTATCCAGCGGCCCCGGCAACGATGGCCCCGAAAAGTGCTTCGTCGTCGTCGAACGATGTCAGCATCAGACAGCTCAGATCGGGATGCATCGATCTGAGCTCGCGACAGACTTCGATGCCGCTTCCATCCGGTAGCCGCACATCGAGCACGGCGACATCCGGCCAATCGGTCGGAACGCGCTGGAGTGCCTCCTGCGCTGTGGCTGCCTCACCGATCACGACGATGTCGCCGGATCGTTCGAGGAGGTCGCGCACACCCCTGCGGACGATCTCGTGATCGTCGAGCAAAAAGACGCGGTGCATCCTGGAATGTTGCGACGTCGTCGCACCATGTCGGTCGGTCGTCGAACCTTCTGCGCGCATGCTTCCTCGATCTGAGCAGGTGAGACGCGCACCGGGGTCCAGAGCATCGCGAGATTTGAGCTGACCTTACGCCGTGCGCCTGCCGGATGCACGCGCCCGAACATGATGGTCGGCCAGATGTTGGAGTCTTTGTTCTCTATCGGTGCCGAGTCGATCGGCGCATCCTGGGGATGCTCGCGACAACGCGACAACGCGACAACGTCCCGGCACGACAGGAGCCCACCATGTCAGCAGTTCACGCAATCGTCTGGCTCGACCATTTCGAGGCGAGGATCATCTCGTTCTCGGTCGATCAAGCCAAGACGTTCGAGGTCCACAATCAGAGCGCCGAACGCAACATCCACCGCAAGGCCGGTTCGATCGGATCCGGTCACGCTGCCGACGATCATCACTTCTTCGACGAGATCGCTGGTTCGCTCGTCGGGATCCACGAGGTTCTGATCGTCGGGCCCGGGAACGCCAAGACGGCATTCACGACCTACGTCGACAAGCGTCATCCAGATCTGCAACGTCGGGTCGTAGGCATCGAGACGATGGACCATCCAACCGACGGCGAACTGTTGGCCCACGCCCGGAAGTCCTTCACGGCGATCGACCAGATGGGCGTCAGCGAGTCGTGACGCCCACCGGATCCAACTCTCTCGTTGAGTTCCTCTGACCGGCCAGTCGGCAACTCGAGCGAGACATCGACTCAGCCGAGACGCTTGGAGTTGCGGTGACTGCGAACGAGTCGTTCGATCAGCTTTTTGCCCTCGTCCGCCCACAGCACGACGCTGGCGAGCGCGACGCACAGCGCCCACTTGCCCCAAGGCATCGCCACGGTGTCGAAGGCGTCGTTGAGAAACGGCAGCTGCACCACGGCGACCTGCAGAACGACTGACAACGCCAGCGCACCCCACAGGTAACGGTTTGTGAAGAGATGACGAAACGCGCTGGTGCGGTCCGAGCGGGCGTTGAACGCGTTGAAGAGTTGGGCGAACACAAGCGTGGTGAACGCCATCGTGCGGGCTTGGACGATGTCACCCGATCCGCCCAGTATTCCGCCGTCGAGGCCAAGGTCGAGCGCGGCGAGGGTCACCGCCGCCATCACCGTGCCGACCCACGCAATGCCGACCCACATCTCGAGATCGATGACCCTGTCGGTCAAGCGCCGAGGGGGGCGGTCCATGACGTCGTCGGGGGGTGGGTCGAACCCCATCGCGAGGGCCGGCGCCGTGTCGGTGAGGAGGTTGATCCACAGGATCTGAGTGGCGAGCAACGGCACCGCGATCGTCGAACCGGTGGCTTCCAGTCCGAGTGCTCCGGCCAGGACCACACCGAAGAACATCGTCAGCACTTCACCGATGTTCGACGAGAGCAGGAACCGCAGGAACTTGCGGATGTTGGCGAAGATCGACCGGCCTTCGCGAACGGCCACGACGATCGTCGCGAAGTTGTCGTCGGCGAGGATCATGTCGGCCGCCTCCTTGGTCACGTCGGTTCCCGTGACCCCCATCGCGACACCGATGTCGGCAGCCTTCAATGCCGGCGCGTCGTTCACCCCATCACCGGTCATCGCGACGATGTTGCCGTCGGCCTGCAGCGCCGCCACGATCCGCAGCTTGTGCTCGGGGGCCACCCGCGAATACACCGAGACCGAGCGCGCATCGGCCATCAACTGATCGTCACTCAACTCGTCGATGTCGGCACCGCTCAGGGTGCGCGCATCGCCGGTGACGATGCCGAGATCGCCGGCGATGCGAACCGCCGTCCGAGGGTGATCGCCGGTGATCATGACGACCCTGATACCTGCCGCACGGGCCTGGTCGATCGCGATCCGGGCCTCGGGGCGCGGTGGGTCGATGATGCCGACCATGCCGAGATAAACCAGTTCCCGCTCGATGGATTCGTCCTCTGCAGGTTGGTTCGTGTCCGCAAGCGGTCGGAATGCGACCGCCAGAGTTCGCAAGGCAAGATCCGCGAGACGGTCGACCGTCGCGAGCACGGCTGAGCGCCATTCAGGTGTGAGCGGCTCGATGGCGAAACCGATTCGAATGTGCGTACAGCGGGTCAGCAACATGTCCGGCGCGCCCTTGGTGACGACCGCGATCCGCCCGTCTCGCTCGACGTCGGCCTCGATGGTCGTCATCAACTTTCGTTCGGAGGTGAACGGCACCTCGCCGACGCGTTCGAAGCGGGCTCGCCGCTCGTCGGTCAAACCAGCGATCTTGGCCTCGGCCACCAGGAACGCCGCCTCGGTCGGATCACCCTGGATGGTCCACGCTCCGTCGATTTCATGAAGGCTCGCGTCGTTGGCGAGGCTTCCTCCGGCGATCACGAAGCGGACCTCCTCCAGCAGTTCGACGTCGACGAGCGGTCGGCCATCGACCCGGAGGTCGCCGGCGGGGTCATAGCCGGAACCCGTGACGTCGACCTCGCCCGATGGCGTCACCACCTTGACGATCGTCATCTCGCTGCGCGTCAGCGTCCCCGTCTTGTCAGAACAGACCACCGATGCAGAGCCCAACGTCTCGACCGACGACAGCTTCTTCACGAGCGCATGCCGGCGTGCCATCCGCTGCACACCGAGCGCCAAGACCACCGACAGCACGGCCGGCAATCCCTCCGGTACCGCAGCAACCGCCAACGACACGCCGACCAGCAGGACGTCGATCAGGTCCGTGGCATTACGGATGTCGGTCGTCAACACGATCGCTCCGACGACGACGATCGCGATGACGATGACCGCGATGCCGAGCATCCGACCGATCCGGTCGATCTCGAGTTGCAACGGAGTGTCCTGCTCGCGGGTGTCTCCCAACAACCGCGCAACCTGTCCCATCTCGGTGTCCATGCCTGTCGCGATGACGACCGCCCGACCACGGCCACGTGAGACCGATGTACCACCGAACGCCATGTTGACCCGGTCCCCCAGATCTGTCGGTCCGACGATCGTGGCCACATCCTTCAACGCCACTTCGCTCTCGCCCGTCAACGAGGCCTCCGCGATCATCAGCGACGCGGCCTCCACCAGCCGCGCATCGGCACTGATCGCGTCACCCTCGGCCAGGATCAGAACGTCGCCTCGAACCACCTCGGCAGCAGGCACGCGGGTCTCGCTTCCGTCGCGCAGGACACCGGCCGCCGCCCCGACCATCCGCTGGAGCGCAGCCACAGCCTGCTCAGCTCTGGCCTGTTGCCAAAAGCCGAGAACTGCGTTCAAGACGACGATGACCACAATGACGATCACCTCGAACGGCACGCCCTCGCGCCCTTCGAGCAGCCACGCGATGAACGAGACCACGACAGCCGCCAGCAGCAGATAGATCAGCGGATCGGCGAACTGACCGAGCATCTTGCGCCAACCGGGCACAGGCTCGGCGGCATCGAGCCGGTTCGGCCCATCGCGTCCGAGTCGCTCCGCAGCCTCGGCGGAGCTCAATCCGGTCGTCACATCGACGCCCAGGTCGTCAGCGATCTCGGACACGCTGCGATTCCACGCCGGCGGTGAAGTGGTCACGATCGGTCCCTGGCCCTCGTCGGCGCGTCTCAGGAAGCGCTGCGGATCACGCACACCGGGCATGTCGCCCGGGCTGCGACCTCACGTGCAACGGAACCCAGCAGCATCGAGTGGAATCCGCCCCGACCTCGTGACCCGACGGCGATCAGGTCGGCTTCTTCGCCGGCTGCGACCAGAAGTTCGGTTGCATTTCCTTCGCGCAACTCACCCGACACCGAGCCACCCAATCGGGCGACTGCGGCCTCCATGGCTCCATCGAGCACCAGCGCGGCATCGACCTCAGCAAACTCGCTGCGGCGTCCGACTCCGCGTTCTCTCAAGCTGAACGGGTACTCCCATGCGTGAACGATGTTCAACGCCGCCTGCCTGACTTCTCCTTCTGCGACAGCCCAGGCGAGTGCCTCGTCGGACGCAGCGGAGCCGTCGACGCCGACCACGATCCGATTGGTGTGCGGACGGATCTGCGATGGCACGACGACCACGGGACACACACATTCGTGGAGCATCGTGCCGAGCACCGAACCGAACAGGTAGTCCTTGACCGGCCCGAGGCCGTTGCTGCCGACAACGACGAGATCTGCCTCGCGCCCGGCGGCAAGCAGGCTCGTTGCCGGGTCGTGATCCACGACGTCGAACTCCAATCCAACCCCGGGGTGCTCCTCCAACGCTGCCTGCACAGCGGTTTCCACGCCACTTCGACAGGACGCCTCCAAGCGAGCAAGCTCGTCGGGCGTCGCTCCGTCGATCCCGATCCCGTACACGTTCATGACTCGTGGCATCGCGTACGACGCAACGACACTCACCGACGCCGACCGTCGTTCGGCTTCCGCCACGGCCCAGCGAAGCGCCGATCCGGACGCTTCGGACCCGTCGTACCCGATCACCAATCGATTGTGCATGCCACCAGCATGGCCGCGACCATGTGACGCGACTAGGGCCTTGCGACCCCTTTCCTGTCGACCGGAACGGGCTGTCCAGCGAGAGCGATGATCTCGACAAGGCCCTCGAGACCGACGAAGTCATCGGGGTTCCGGGTGTACAGGGGAAGATTCGCAGCGCATGCAGCGGCTGCAATCAGCAGGTCAACGGCCCGGGCGCCACGTGCCTTTCGACCGGAGGCAACGACGGCTGCGTAGATCCGCCCGTAAGCGCGTGCTGCGTCGGTGTCGAACGGCAGCGGATCGAACACCGCCTCCGCACGCTGAAGACGGTCCTGGCGGCGCCCGCATTCGTCCGCGTCCGTCGTTGCGTGTGGTCCAGCAGCGAGTTCGGCCATGGTGATCGCGCTGATGGCCACTTCGACCGGCAGCTGAGTTGGTGACAACGATTCGATGTCGATGACGACGGACGTGTCGAGCAGCCCGCGTGGTCGACGGTGCTCAGGCACGCGGGTTCGAGTCTTGGTCGGCGATCGCGTCGAGGTCGGCCCGGAACCGGTCGGCGTCGACGTGAGGCGCGTTGCGGAACATCGCGATCGCTGCATCAGCTGTGACGAATCGGTGGCGACGAAGTGGTGTCAGCTCCCCGACTGGTACGCCATGACGCGTGACAGTGAACGTCTCACCCTGATCGAGCAGCCTCATGATTTCGCCGCTTTCGTTTCTGAGTTCGCGCTGTGTGATCGTCTTGGTCATGAAGCGAGCGTAGCACGAGGTGCTACGCACAGAATTGTGGCTCCCACTCGACGCGAGGCGATCGAGCCGCCCGCGTCGAGTGGTGACCTTCTGCTCTGTCGGTCGCCAACCCGCACGTCGATGATTGAACGCATGATGCTTGCGAGACGGCTGACCGACACGTGACGATCGACAACACTCTCGACGCACCCAACGTTGGTTCCGTTCAGGTGTCAGGGATGCCGTCGATGAAGCCGTCTCATGTCGTGAGTCTCATTATCGGATCGTTGCTCGCGCTGATCGGGCTCGGTCTGCTCGCCGGAGGCGCAATCCTCGGCTGGGCGGTCGGTACCCAACGCGACGACGCCGGGTACTTCAGTACACGACACCAGAGTTTCGAAACCACGGGCTACGCACTGACGTCGGACAAGATCGATCTCGGTGAACCGGGCCCGAGCGAGTTCGGCGACTGGGCGAACGCCGTCGTCCAGATCCGCGTCGACACGGCCCGTCAGGGCGACGTGTTCGTCGGCATCGGTGCTTCGGCCGATGTCGAGGCGTACCTCGCCGGTGTGCCGGCACCGGTCGCTGCGTACATTTGTCAATCCGGCGCCATCGGCCGGCCCCGAATCACCAGCTTTCGAGCTGACATCTCCGGCCGCATCCGCAGCGGTCCGACGAAGCCGTGGATGACATTCACCGGCGAACAGGTCAACACCTTCGGAGCCAATCCGAGCCGCTCGTTCCGGATGGACGCCACCATGGCCGGCCTCCCCGTCGACGTGCTCCACATCTTCGCCGACGCGACTGCCTCGATGCGCGTGAGGGTGTGCTCGCTGTACCCGATGGTCAACAGTTCCGGGCCGGACATGGATCGAGCCGAGACCGTCACGGTCTTCAACGACCTCTGCGTCCTGGCCCCCGGCGCGATCGTCGACGCACCCATCACCTGGCGCACCATCGACGACCACCGCACCCAAGGCACCTTCACCGATGGACCTCACATCGTCACCGCCGAACTCACGTTCAACGACCAGCATCAACTCGTCGACTTCTGGTCCGACGACCGGATGATGAGCTCGTCCGATGGCCGGACGCTCGCCTCCCGACGATGGTCCACACCGATCACCGCCTACCGAACCATTCATGACCGCTGCGTCGCGACCTTCGGCGAAGCGCTCTGGCACGCCCCCTCCCCCGAGGGCCCGTACACCTACCTCGAGTTCAACCTCGATGACATCAACTACAACGTCACCCCGTCGGTGGAGTGATCGGCACCTTGCGGTTGCTTCGGCGTACAACGAAGGACTGATGGCCCTATCGGCGGGCAATCGATCGGGTGGATCATCTCGCATGACCGAAAGCATCATCCTTGGACCCGAAGAAACCGATCGAGCCGTCTCCACGATCCTGGTCGGGTTGGACGGATCAGCCGCGTCGATACACGCAACCGGATTCGCTGCCCGACTCGCGGTCCAACTGAACGCGCGGATCATCGCGGCCCACGCCGTTGGCCTCTTGGACGTCTGGCCCGAGAACCCACACGATCGTGGCGAACGGAACTCCCACAAGCATGTCAGTGACCTGTCGCATGGCGCCTGGAGCGACCCGATCCGACTCTGCGGCATCGAACCGGAGGTGGTGCTGCGCGATGGCCCGCCCACACTTGTCTTGATCGATCTCGCCGAGGAGTACGACGCCGATCTCGTTGTCGTCGGTAGCCGAGGCGTTGGTCAGGCGGCAGTGTTCGCACTCGGCAGCACGGCCGCCCGTCTCACCGAGGTGTCGACTCGTCCCGTCGTTGTCGTTCCCGAGCCTGCGCTGCGCGATCGCGCCGACGGAACACCGAGCCCGACAGCACGTGGGGTCACGACCCGAGCAGACTCGATCAGCGACGACGGCCTCACCTGAAAGCGACAGCGCCGTTTCGATCTACTCCGCGTGGGCGGTCCGTGCGGCGACCACCAGAACGGCGTTCCAGCCAGGAGCACGACCGCCGTTGGGTGGAGCGAGCACGGTGGTGTCGACGCCGGCCCGGAACAGGATCCACGAGGTGACAGAGTTCGAGTTCCACATCTCGCCGGCGTCGAGGTCGTCGCGACCCCACACACCGGTGTCGGCACGGTCGGGACCAGGTCGAGGAGCCGCTGTGCGTCGGCGGGACCGAGTTGCAGCGTCGTGGTAGC
>JBDSDH010000223.1:0-4722 GCA_039920665.1 Ilumatobacteraceae bacterium | reverse complement strand
TCGGCCGACCTTCAACCGGGCGACGATTCCGAGCGTCGCAAACATGCGGACCATGCCGTCAGCGAGCTCACGTGAGACGGTGCCGTATTCGAGAACAACGGATGGCCCGCCGTCGACGTACGACCACGAACCGTCTCCGCTCCACAGCCCACGGAGCAGCGCCTGCCTCTCGTCCTCAGCAGCCGTCCAAGCGAGATCGGGAATTCGATGGTTGTCGTCTGTGATTGCCGAGCCGATCGACTTCCACGATTGCTCGTCGAGCGCAACGTCGCCCATCCATCGTGGGGCGAGCCCTTTGTGGAGCGGATCGCCGATTGCAAGCGGGAGCCAGTGTTGTTCGGTCAGATCGCCTGCGAGAACAACCTCGGGTTCATGGCCGTCGATGCGAGCGACCATTGGGTGATCAGCTGTCACGAAGAGACGTCGGCCCATTTTGGTTCGGAGGTGGATCATGTCGCCGACGTACTCGCGATCGGAGATGCCGATGATCCGTTCGAACTCGGGCCGCGGCGCGTCGGGACGCCAACTCAGAGCTTCCATCGCCCCGTTAGCGGCAGTCCAACTGTCGCCGAGTTGGGAGAACGGAATCACTCGAACGTCGTCCTCGATGCGGATCTGGATCGTCTCAGCGCCGTCGAAACACGAACCGCCCCAACCAGGGCCGGGCTTCAGAAACTCGTGGCCGATGCGTTTGTCGTAGCCGATGCCGAGGACGACGTCGTTGACGTCGGCGCCGACGGCTTCGCAAACGGCGGCGACGGCGTTGACGAACGAGATCTTGGTGGCGAGGAACGCATTGGCGGCGTACTTGATGGTTTCGGCCGATGCCGGGTCGGTGATGATGACATGCCCTGACGTTGCGTCGTAGAGCTCGGCGACGCGGGTCGCGGCGCTGGGGTCGTCGCTGCCGATGACCACACGATCGGGCTTGAGCCAGTCACTGACGGCCGCGCCTTCGCGGAGAAATTCGGGGTTCGAGACAACACTGACGTCGTGGCGACCGAGGACACGCTCGACCACCTTGGTCGACCCGACGGGCACCGTGGACTTGTTGACCACGATCGAGTTGGCGGGCAGCACGTGCGCGATTTCCGCCGCGGCAGCTTGGAGGTAGGTGAGGTCGGCGGAACCGTCGTCGCCCTGCGGGGTCTGCACGCAGAGGTAGGCGAACTCGCAATCGGCGGCAGCTTCGGCGGCGCCGACGACGAATCGCAGCCGACCATTGGCGATGCCTTCCTCGACGATCTCCTGCAGACCCGGCTCGTAGATCGGCAGGATGCCGCGAGACAAACGCTCGACTCTGCCCGGATCGATATCTGCGCAGATCACCTCGTGGCCGATGTGCGCGAAGCACGCGCCGGTGGTCAGCCCGACGTAGCCGGTCCCGATGATTGCAATCCGTGAAGCCATGCTGGTTGATCTATCCGTCCCGGTCGTTTCGAAGGCCGCAGCAGCCTATCCGCCCATGCGGAGACGGCTCGTGCGCCGAGACGTCACACCCTGACAATCGTCGCCGTCTCTTCGAAGATGCTCGGCGGGCGGGTGGTGGTGGCAGGTATCGTCGTCCGACCATGAGGAAGCGAGTCGGCCGCGCGTCGTTCGAAGACGCCGACGTCGCACTCGAGCAGGCGCTCGAAGAACTCGATGTCAATGTGCCGAACTACAACGAGTGGTTGCGCTCGCTGCTCGAACCTGCGGCTCACGGACGGGTGATCGAGCTCGGCGCAGGTGTCGGCACGTTCACGGTGGCGCTGCTCGAGACGGCGACCCACGTCGTCGCCGTCGAACCGTCGGCCCGCCAGGGTGCGGTGCTGGTGGAGTCGACTGCCCACGACCATCGGATCACGCCGATCATCGGTTACGCACCCGACGCCATCAGTCACGGTCCATTCGACGGGGCCGTGCTGTCGAACGTGCTCGAACACATCGAGGATGACGAACCAACGCTGCGCGAGATGTTCGAGATGCTGAAACCGGGGGGTGCGATTGCGGTGTTCAGCCCTGCGTTCGGACTGTTGATGAGCGACTTCGATCGTTCGATCGGACACGTCCGCCGCTACCGCAAGCGCGATCTTGTCCAGCGTTTCGAGCGGGTTGGGTTCGAGGTCACCGACGCTCGTTACGTCAACATGCCCGGGTTCTTCGCGTGGCTGCTGATCGCTCGGCTGTGCAGGCAGCGCCCGACGGGTTGGCGGCTCAGCCGGTTCTACGACCGGATGTTCGTTCCCAAGGCGCGGTGGTTGGAATCGAAGGTGCGGGCGCCGTTCGGTCAGTCGGTGTTGGTGATCGGACGCGTCCCGAAATCGACGACGACGACCGATTTGATCGACGACGCGGAAGTGGTCGTCGGCGGCTGAGCCGGTTCGTGGCGGATCCCATCGACGAGCATCGCAGCCAATGCACCCAACGCAACGAACAGCACGACGATCAGCGCGATCAGAAAGCGAGACACGGGTCGCATCGTCGGTCCGGGGCGATCGATCTCGCCCGAAGGGTCGAGCATGGCGTCGGTTGCGTGCTGGTGTCCGCACTGGCGGCAGAAGCGCTGAGTGGCCGTGGCGACCGCCCCGCAACGAGGGCAGCGCCACGTCGTTGCGGTGTCGGTCGGGTTGGACGTCACGGTTCTGGCACTCCTCAGACCGGGTCGGCGCTTTCTCGGTCGGTGGATGAGAATACAATCGTTTCAAATGAGTGACGCGGCAGCTGTTCCAGACCACGACGGACCATCCACTGATGCAGAGGGTGGTGGCGGCGGATATCCATCGATCATCATCCAGGGCGCAGCGATCGCTCGGATCGAGGCCGAGATGGGTGGGGACACGAGCTCCGAAGTCGGGGGAGTGCTCGTCGGCAACGCCGCACCATCGACCAACTTCGTGTTGATCACCGGCAGCCTGCCAGCGCCGCAGATCGTCGCCGAACCACCCACCTCGATCGCCGTCGATGGCCAGGACGAAGAAGTTGGCGCAGACGGCGAAGCGGGCGACGCGGACAATGCCGAGGGTGTCGATGCCGTTGCGTCCGCTCCGCCGACGTTCACGCTCACGGCATCGGTGCTCGAGGACCTCTCTCGTCAGGTGGCAGCCGCGTATCCTGGGCAGCGGATCGTCGGCTGGTATCACAGCCATCCTCGTGCAGGGATCTTCCTGTCGGCCCACGATCTCTACATCCAGAGCGCGTTCTTCGCCCAGTCGTGGCAGGTCGGCTATGTGTACGACCCGTCCCAGGCCCAGCGCGGATTCTTCGGATGGTCCGAGCGCGAAGTTGTTCGAGTTCCGAACTGGGAAGTCACCTCGATCGCCCACGCTAGCGGTGCCGACCTTCCGGTCAATGCGGCGGTTGCGTCGGCTGCCCCGGGTTCGTCAGCGCCGATCGTGATCGGCGGTCCCGGTTCGATCAGTACGTCGTCGGCCTACGATTTGCAGGCGCCCGGTGGCGGTCCAGTCACCGTTCCGCCGCCGAAGAAGCGACCGGTTGCGGCGATCATCGCTGCTGTCGCGGCGGTGATCCTGATCGTGATCGCCGCCATTGCGCTGACGGGTGGTGACGACACGAAATCCAGCACCACCAGTTCCTCGTCGCCCGACTCGTCGGTGATCACCACAGACGCATCCACCCCGGCATCCGAAACATCGGTCGCGACATCCACCGCCGACACAGAGACGCAGACGACCAGCGCCGTGACCACTACGACGGCGGCCGCCGACGGCAAGGTGACAACCACCACGTCGGCGCCCGTAGCGATCACATTCCCGGCCACGCCGACCGACGTCGCCGCACCGGCGTCACGGTTGGGCACGGGAGCCGCTGCCTGCACGGCCGGGCCGGACGGCTCGTATTCGCCGTTGGCTGACTGCTTCGTGCCGCTGAACAACGGCAACGTGATGGCCTTCATTTCCGGCTCGTTGCGCTGTGTCGATCCCAACGGCCAGGTCGTCGCCAACGAGGCGCAGCAGTTCTCGGTCGGGGTGCCCGACGACCCGCTCGTGTTGCTCGTCGACGGTGCGCTCAACGCCACGTGTCTCGACCTCACGTATGCGAAGAATGTCCTGGCCGGCGGCTCGGACACCTTGGACGGACTGTGCGGAAGCTCCGGCACCCAAATCAACGACGGCACGCGACGTTGCCTGAGCCAGAACCTGACCAGCGGCGCGATGGTCGCGCTCGTCCGCAGCGCCAGCAACCAGAGCAACCTGGTCGCCTCGTGCAAGGCCGGCACCGGTGACGCAACAGTGACCGACATCGTCTGGTCCGACACCAGCGTCGGCACGTCGTGGCGGATCGAATCAGTGGTGTACCAGCCATCGTCGAACAACTTCCTCGCATCGGCGAGCCGTACCGGAGCGACGGCCACGGCGACGCTCAGCTGCGGCTGACGATGTCCACCACGACATCGAGCACGACGGCGCTGCCGTGCTCGGTGTGTGGCGAGCTGGTCAGCCCGGGCGACCTGTTCTGCGGGAGCTGTGGGGCAGCCGTTGGTGCGGGGGACTCTCCGGGTGGCCGGCCGCGCGATCTCTCCGACCACAACCGCAACCGCAACCACAGGCGAACCGGCCAGCGGGTGGTTGCCGTGATCGCTGGGTTCGTAACGGTCGCAGCCGTCTCCGGTCTGGTCGTCGCGTTTGTCGATGCACGTCGAGATCTCGACAAGGAACGGAAAGAACTCACCGTCGCCAATACCCGAGTCGCTGAACTGACGACCCAACTCGACGAGACGGC
>JBDSDH010000222.1:0-31484 GCA_039920665.1 Ilumatobacteraceae bacterium | reverse complement strand
AGCCGGTCGTGCCGGTGAGGCCACCCTTGCCGAAGAACTTGTTGTACCCGTGGGCTGCGAGCGAGAAGCCGAAGAACACCCGAACCACCAACAACGCCAGATCGAACGTTTTCACGACGCTCAGGCTAAAGGATCGATCGATCGCTGCCCGTATTCATGACAGGAACCACACTCACTCTTGGTAGAACTGACCGATGACCGGGGAGCAGGAATCGTCCGTTGCGCGCCCCCGGCCGCGTTCGCAGTCGCGTGCGGAGCGGTGGCGGACCGCCGCTCGGCTGATCCGCAACCTGGTCAAGATCCACCCCCGCCCGTTCGTGATCGCAGTGTCCGGTGCTGCGGTCTTCGCGCTGTGCACCGTTGCGTCGTCGATCGCGATCCAGTGGGTGATCGACCATGTGATCGAGCCCACCTTCGCCACAGGTGACGTGCGTACCGGCACCGTGCTGAGCGGGATTGCCCTCATCATCGGCATTGGCTTGATTCGTGCGGCCGGCGTGGTCGTGCGTCGGACCTGGGCCGGCATTGCCCACTGGCGAATCGCCGAGACGCTGAGCGGCGACGTGGTCGATCGTCTCGTCGAGCAGCCGATCACGTGGCACCAACGGCGACCGTCGGGCGACTTGGCCGCTCGCGCCAGCGTCGACGTCGACGCCGCCACCGATGTGCTCTCGCCGTTGCCGTTCGCCAGCAGTGTGGTGCTGATGGTGTTCGTCGCCGCGATCTGGCTGATCCTGATCGATGTACCGCTGGGGCTGATGGCCGTTGCCGTGTTTCCCGTGCTGATTGCGATCAACATCTCGTACCAGCACAGAGTCGATGGGTTCTACACCACGGCCCAGAACCATCTCGGCGAACTGTCCGGTGCAGTCCACGAGAGTTTCGAGGGCGTCCAAGTGGTGAAGGCGTTCGGCGCCGAGCAGCGCGAGACGGAGCGATTGTCGGTCATCGCCAGCAAGATCCGCGAGGCGCGCACGTCGGCATTGCTGTTGAAGGGCACGTTCGACGCCGCGCTCGATGCGATCCCGGCGCTGACCAACGTCGGGTTGGTGATGTTCGGCGCATTCCGGATCCGCAGCGGCGACGTCACCATCGGCGAGATGGCGAGCATGATCTACATGTTCACGCTGCTCGTGTTTCCATTGCGACTGATCGGCTTCGCGCTGTCGGCCCTGCCGCACTCGCTGGCCGGCTACACCCGGATCATGGAGATCCTGGACGAACCGGTGCTGGCCGATCCCGAGCACAGCATCGGCACGGCCGCCGAGGGTCTCGGACTGTCGATGCATGGCGTGTCCTACGAGTTCGACATCGGTCGCCCGGTGTTGGTCGACATCGATCTCGACGTCGCTGTCGACAGCACGGTCGCGCTGGTCGGCACCACCGGCAGCGGCAAGACGACGTTGCTGCGGCTTGCCGCTGGATTGATCGATGCGACCTCCGGCGAGGTGAACGTGGTGCCTGGCCGTCGGGCGATCGTGCTCCAGGAGGCGTTCCTGCTCGGTGACAGCCTGCGCGGCAACATCGCGTTCGGCGGTGACTTCACCGACGACGAGGTCTGGCAAGCGCTCGAGACCGCTGAGGGCCGAACGTTCGTCGAGGATCTGCCCAAGCAACTCGACACCGAGGTCGGCGAACGCGGCGTCAGCCTCAGCGGCGGTCAACGCCAGCGTGTTGCCCTGGCCCGAGCACTCGTCCGCAAACCGTCGCTGCTCCTGCTCGACGACACGACATCAGCGCTCGACCCGGCCACCGAGGCCCGGGTTGTGGCCCGGCTGAAGACTTCACTGCGTGGATCGAGCGTGTTGATGGTGGCCTCGCGGCCGAGCACGATCGCGCTTGCTGACCTGGTGGTGTTCCTCGACGAGGGGCGGATCACCGCGACCGGCACCCACGCCCACCTGCTGCAGTCCAACGCCACCTACCGGTCGATCATGGAGGCGTTCGAACAGGATCGCACGACGCCCGAAGTCGCCGCCGGGCAGGTGATCTGATGGACATCATCGACGACGAACTCGGCGGTCGGATGGGTACCGCAGGCATTCTCAGTCGAGGTGTGAAGGAAGCACCCATTCTTCGCCAGGGTTTCGGTTTGACGTTCTGCTACGCGATTCTCGGTGCTGCCGGTCGGGTCGTGATCCCGATCACCGTTCAACAGGCCATCGACCACGGGTTCAGCGACGGCGGCGTGCGGATGGGTTTCATCGCCACCCTCTGCGGCATCTCTGCGATCGCGATCCTGATCGGTGGCGTTGGTCAGGCGGTCGCCGTTCGCCGTCTCGGCCGCCGCAGCGAGAGTGCGCTCTACGACCTCCGGGTGCGGGTGATCTCGCACATCCACCGATTGAGCCTCGCTGATCACAGCGAGGAGCGTCGTGGGGCACTCGTCGCTCGCGTCACCGCTGACGTCGAGACGCTTGCCAACTTCTTCCAGTGGGGCGGCCTGGCATTTCTCCTCGACGGCGCAATGATGTTGATCGTCGCCGCAGTGATGTTGTCCTACAACTGGCTGCTGGCAGTGATCGCATTCGCCGTTGCGCTACCGCTGGCCTGGGTGCTGCAGCTCGTGCAGCGCCATCTGGCGGCCGCCTACGACACGGCCCGAGAGCGCAACGGTGAGCTCAACGGCGCAGTCACCGAACTCGTCACCGGTGCCGAGAGCTTACGCGCCTACGGTGCGGGCCCTGGGATGGCCAAGCGGACCAAACAGGTCGCGCACGAACGTGGTAACGCGTTCGTGCGGGCCGGCACCATCGGCGCGTTCCTGTTCCCGTCGGGCGAAGTGTTCGGTGCGCTCACCGTGTCGGCTGTTGTCGGCGTCGGTGTGGCGAGGGGGACGGCGGGCGGTCTCACCGCTGGTGCGTTGGTCGGATTCGTGTTCCTCACCCAACGATTCCTCGAACCGATCGCCGAGTTCACCGAGGTGCTCGACCAGGCCCAGACAGCAGTGTCCGGATTGCGGCGGTTACTCGGCGTGCTCGACATTCCGGCCGGTCCGCCGCCGACAACGAACCCGCGTGCGTTGCCCGAAGGTCCGCTGTCGATTCAGATCAACGATGTCACGTTCCGATATCGAACTCGTGGCGAGGCCGAGGACGATCAGCCGGTTCTGTTCAACATCTCGGCCACGATTCCAGCTGGCGAGCAAGTCGCCTTGGTTGGATCGACCGGCTCCGGCAAGACCACGCTCGGACGGTTGCTGGCCCGGTTCGCCGATCCGGGTATCGGCCAAGTCCTGCTCGGTGGCGTGCCGTTGACGCAGGTCTCGAACGAGGAACTGCGGCGGCGGCTCGTCGTTGTTCCCCAGGAGCCATTCCTGTTCGACGACACGATCGCCGCGAATCTCGGCTTCGCCCTGCCCGGTAGGACCCTCGCCGATCTCGAACGTGCCGTCACGGCACTCGATCTCGACGACTGGATGAACAGCCTGCCGGAGGGTTTGCAAAGTCCGGTGGGCGAGCGCGGCAACCAGTTGTCGGCCGGCGAACGTCAGCTCGTCGCACTGCTGCGGGCATCGGTGGCCGACCCCGACGTCTTGATTCTCGACGAAGCGACCTCGTCGGTCGATGCCCTCACCGAGGTTCGGATGGCTCGGGCCCTGGAGCGGTTGGCGCAAGGCCGGACCACGATCGCGATCGCTCACCGCCTGTCGACGGCAATGCGCGCCGATCGGGTGATGGTGCTGGAGCACGGGCGGCTGATCGAAGATGGTCATCATGATCGGCTCGTCGCTGACGGCGGCCACTATGGCGAATTGTTCAAAGCCTGGGTGTCATCGACGTCGACCGGCCCCTGAACAGGTCCGTGCCACGTCCGTGCCAGGTCCGTGCCACGTCCGTGACGCACGATGACAGCGTGTGCCGGGGTGCTCGGAGACCGCCCGGATAGCGTCTGACAGATGCGCCGCACGACCCGAGCCTTGATCGCCGTTGCCATGACTGTCTCGTTCGTCGGGCTCGTCGGGCTCGTCGGCTGCTCCAGCGACGGCCAGACATCGTCGACCGGGACCGCCGATGCGGGCTCGCCGGACGGCAGCTTCTGCAGCCTGCTGATCGCGTTCCGGGCCACCAACCAGTCCTTCGACGCCGAGTTCAACTCCGGTGTTCCCGATCGCGCCAAGGCTGTGATGACGGAGCTGAACAGTCAGTCCGATCTGCTCCGCCGCAAGGCGCCGTCCGACATCAAGGCCGACGTCAGCGCTGTCGCGGCCTACCTGACATCGCTCGATTCGCTGTTGGCCGGGGCCAATTATGACGTCGACGCTGTCGTCGCTGACGAGCAGGCCAAAGCTGCGTTCGTGGCACTCACCACTGACGAGGTCAACTCGTCGCTGCTGCAGTTACGAACGTACGCCGACACGACGTGTGCGCCGCCAAATTCGACGCCTGCGACCCCGGACGCTGCGACGAGCACCAGCCTGGCTGGTTGACGGTTCTCACAGTCGTTCGCTGCCGAGACCAATCTTGTCGAGAACTCAGCTCTGGTTGAAGGGGAGCGGCCCGCTGACCTGACCGACGCGGCAATCGAGGTCGTCGTGGCTGACGATCTCGTTGACGGTCCACGACATCGTGGCTCCTGGAGCAACGCCGTCGACGTCGGTCGTGGTGCGGTACAGCACGTTGCTCGTGTCGGCCCGCAAGAACTCGATCGCGAGGTGGTAGTCGCGGTCGTCGTTCGAGAGGTTGGTGATGGTGCCGCTGTAGGTCGCGACACCCGCATCGACCACGCACGATGTCTCGCGGAGGTTGAAGTTGCCGGCGTTGGTGAACTTGTCGACCTCGCGATAGGCGAGCACCGTCAGCCATGCTCCGAGCACGCACATCGCCAGCCCGATCGGGGCGAGGATGACCCCAGCCATCGCGAAGCCACGTATCCGGGTGTCGACGAGATGATTTCGGCGAAGCCTTCGAAGCGTCGAGATGCCAAATGCGAACGCAAGCACCGCTGCGACGGCGGCAAGGACGAAGACGAACGGCACCCACCCGGTTGTCACCGATCCGATCCCGAGCACGAGTGCCGCGGTCGCCTTGCCCGAGCGGGCCGGAGACTGAGTGGGGGAACCGGCCCAACCAGACGCAAATGCCCCGACCGCCTGCTCGGGATCGGCCGTATTGGCCGGTCGCGGCAACTGGTCGAGGAATCGACTCCCGTCGACCGAGACGTCACCCGTCCAGTCCTGACCATTGTGATAGCGGAACTCGAAGCGCCGGGTCGGGTCCGGATACCAGTCGGCGCGGTATTGCGGCGGCAGCGGGGGTTCAGATGTGGGGCCGCCGGACATGTCGCCCGGAGGATATCTCGCTGTCGAGCGGGTAGCGCCGATCGGTGATCGACCGAGATCGCTCGGTTCCCGACGTGAGCGCCCCAGACCGATTGCAACTCGCGGGCGTCCCTGCGACGTCCACACCGTACGATCGGAGCCGATGGAAATCGTCTTGGTGCGTCACGGAGAGCCGGAATGGGTGATCGATGGTCTCAACATCGACCATCCCAAGTTGACGGAACGGGGTCGACGGCAGGCGGACAACATGGCCGAGGCGCTTGCTGTCGAGACCTTCGACGAGGTGTTGGCCTCGCCGCTGGAGCGGGCTCGCGAGACCGCAGCCCCGTTGTACTCGAGACTTGGTCGCCACGAATCCGTCGACCCGTGGCTGCGCGAGATTCGCAGTCCGATCTGGCAAGGAACCCCTCGGGAGAAGGCCGACGCAGCGTTTGCCGAGGAGCGTCGGCGGCCGTCGCACATGCGTTGGCATGGGCTGTCCGATCAGGGCGGCGAGTCGAACCGCGAGTTCATCGCCCGCATCCGCGAGGGGTGTGCCGGGTTCCTCGCCGATCGCGGCATCGTGCCCGTGCCCGGCGACCTGCCGGTGTGGCAGATCGCCGAACCGACCAAGTCGATCTGCCTCGTTGCCCATGCAGGAACCAATTCGTGCGTGATGAGCTATCTGCTCGGATTGCAGCCGACCCCGTGGGAATGGGACCGGTTCGTGATCGGTCACGCATCGATCACGCGGTTGGAGGCGTTGGAGATGGAGGACGGTTACACCTTCGCGCTGACGCGACTCGCCGATGTCGATCATCTCGATCGATCCGATCGCACTCGATGATTCTCCGACCCGACCCGACCGCCCGAGGCCGACCTCGACGATCGTGACCAGTACGGTTCGGACATGACCGAAACACCAGCCAACGACAGCGTGAACGACACGGCAAGCAGCACCGTTGCGATCGATCCGGACAAGCTGGCGATGTTCTCGTATCAGGTTTTCTCGAAATTGGAAGGGGCGGTCACGGCCGGGATGATCCATCTTGGTGATCGACTCGGGATCTTCACCGCGATGCGCGCCGCTGGCCGACCGCTCACGTCGCAGGAGTTGGCCGACCTGCTCGGACTGCACGAGCGATGGATCCGGGAGTGGGCGTACAACCAAGCTGCCGCCAAGATCATTGCGGTCGATGCCGACGTGGCCGGCAGCGAGCGGTTCTCGCTGACCCCGGAGTCCGCAGCCGTCCTGGCCACCCCTGACCATCCGTCGTACGGGATGGGCATGTTCCATCGCTTGCCGCAGACGATGCGGACGCTCGAACACATGCCGAGCAGTTTCACCACCGGACTCGGCCACAACTACGACAGCCACGGCTGCGAAGGTGCGGTCGGCATCGAGCGCAGTTTCGAGCCGTGGAACAACGCCTTCCTCCTGCCCACCGTGTTACCGGCGCTGGACGGCGTCGTCGAGCAGTTGCAGGCGGGCGCGACGGTCGCTGACATCGGCTGCGGCGCCGGGGGGGCGGTGTTGATGATGGCCGATGCCTTTCCGGCCAGCACATTCACCGGCTATGACATCTCCGAATATGCCCTCGAGCGGGCGGGTACCAAGCTGCAGGCGTCAGCCGTGCGCAACGCCTCGTTCGTCGATCCGCGCCAGTCGCCGTTGCCGACGGATCACTCGGTCGATTTGGTCACGACGTTCGACTGCATCCACGACATGACCCATCCGCAGGAGATGATGGAGGCGATCCGCGCCGCGATTGCCGATGACGGCACCTGGCTCCTGGTCGACATCAAGGCACTCGACACCTTCGCCGAGAACGCGCGCAAGAACCCGATGGCGTCGTTGATGTACGGGATCAGCGTGCTGTCGTGCATGTCGTCGGCGATGTCAGAAGCCGATGGCGCCGGGCTCGGCACGCTCGGACTGAGCGAGAACACCGCACGCGAGATGGCTGCTGCTGCAGGGTTCTCGCAATTTCGTCGACTCGACATCGACAACTCGGTCAACGCGTTCTACGAGATCAGGGTCTGACTCAGGCCTTGGCTGATGTCTCGGAGAGGTCGATCACCTGCAGCCGACGACTGGCGAACTGCCACGCTGTACCTGCCCGCACGTAGCTGTCGTGATAGGTGCCGAGGATCGATCCCGATGTTCCGTCGGTCGTGCGGTAGTACTCCTGGATCGTCACCCGTCCGCTGCCCGTTCCCAATTCCTCGTCGATGTCGAACACGGCCAGCGGCTCGATGTGAACCATCCATTCGAACCGGCCGAGCAACTTGGTGAGCGCCGCGACGATGTTGGCCCGCCCCACCGTGGGCTTGCGGCCACCGATGTCCCACGAGCCGTCGAGAGCCCAGGTGCTGCCCCACGCAGTGGCATTGTTCTGATTGACGGTGTCGCTGTAGGTCGCGAGGAGATGGCGCAGCGCGAGATCGGTGGCAACGGACAACGGTCCCGACCGAGGCACTGGGGCGTGCTGAGCGATGTCGAATGCCTCGATGTCGACCCCCACTTCGGCCGCCGCCAGCCAGCGGACGTGGTCGATGAACGCGTCGCGAGTGAGCAAATTGTTGTGCGCCGCGAACTGGACGGCGAGGCCGTCGATCAGGCCGGTGAGGCGGATCGAACTCGCCGAAGGATTCGGGCAGCGGAATTCGCCTGAGGCAACCCCGGCACGGAGGACTCGCTCGAGCAGACGGACGGATTGCTCGTCGAGTTCCTGGCTGATTCGCTTCATCAGCGGGTTCCGCAGCGCTTCACCCCACGCATCGATCCACAGCATCCACTCGACGTCGCCGCTGCCCTCGGGCACGTAGTTCTGAATCGCCCGGTCGAGTTGTGCGAGCGAGTTGGGGGCGGTCTCGATCTCGGCATCGAGTTCGGCCAGGTCCTTGCGGGCGTAGTAGCTGAACGCCTCGGCGAGCAGTTGCTCTTTGGAGTCGTAGTGGTAGTGGATCAGGCTGGTCGACACGCCCAGCCGCTTGGCGACATCGGCAATCCGAGTTGCGGCAAAGCCGCGCTCGATCACCACGAGGCAGGTCGTTTCCAGGATCTCCTGGCGTCGCTCGTCGACAGTTTGTTTCTTCACCGAGGCCAAACGCTACAAGGGCGTCGACCGCGAAATCGGCTTCGCTGCGAACGGTTAGCGCGCAACTGCCTACCGTGGCGATCATGTCTCCTCGTCTCACCGCCTTGTCCCGCTCGATCGCCGGAAAGCGAGCGATCGTCACCGGTGCAGCGTCGGGCATGGGTCGCGCCACGGCCCATCTCTTTGCCGACGAAGGCGCGCGGGTTGCTGTGGTCGATCTGAACGACGCCAGGGTCCAGGCAGTGGTCGAGGAGATCGCCGCAGTGCACGGCGCTGATGCCGCGATCGGGGTGGTCGCCGACGTCGGCAGCCTCGATTCGCTGAAGTCGTTGGTCGCAACCGTGCTCGCCACATTCGGTGGGATCGACATCCTCGTCAACAACGCCGGCGTGTCACTGATCAACTCGGCGTTTCAGGACGAGGATTCGTACGAATCGAATTGGGCGACCACGCTCGACATCAACCTCACTGCCCACGCCCGCCTGATCCGACTCTGCCTGCCGTCACTGCAGGCTTCCGGGGGAGGTCGGGTGGTGAACATCGCCTCGACCGAATCGATCGTGACCACCGCCGGCTTGTCCGCGTACGCAGCCACCAAGGCCGGTGTCGTGGGTTTGACGAAGAGCTTCGCGGTCGAGCTCGGTCGCCACGACATCACGGTCAACTGCATTTGTCCGGGTCCGATCAACACTGGCATGACCGCCGGTATCGACGACACCGCGAAGGAGATCTACGCCAAGCGACGAGTGCCGTTGCGTCGCTACGGCGCGCCGGAAGAGGTGGCCCAGATGACGCTGAATTTGTGTCTGCCCGCGTCGAGTTTCGTGAACGGCGTCAGCATTCCCGTCGATGGCGGGATGACCATCCGTCATACCTGATGTCAGTGCCCGGCGAACTCAGAGGGGGGAGAAGCCGTCGAGAATGCCGGTGAGGCCGGTGGGGTGGTCGCCGACGCACAACAGTTCGAGAATTCCCGTGCCGACCGATTCGGTGCCGTCTGCGGCCCGACACGTCGCCCGGCACAGCGTCTGGACATGCACGTTCTCGCGGGTGAGTGGATCGTCGACCGGCAGTGTCATCCGCTGACCTCCGACCACCGATTCGCCACGCCATGACCCGTGGTTCCACTCCGGATGGCCGTAGCCAAGACCGGTCATCTGGAAATTGAAGATCGGCTCGAGCGACACCGTGGTGACATCGCCGTTCCACGCAATCAAGTCGTATTCGAACGCCGTGGCGTACCGAGTGCCGGGCTTCCATGTGATCCGGTAGTCGACCGCCCGCATCATCTCGGCGGCGTTTCCGTTCGGCGCCACGGCGCCGACTTCGTGCCAGCGCCGACCGTCGCCGAACTCGTTGACGTCGAAGTGGGTCGAGAAGCCGGCAAAGTTGACCGGCGCCCACAGCCAGAAGAACTGCGGCATCGCGACCGGTGCACCGGTGGGAGCCGGCTCGCCCACCGGCCGGATGCCCCACGAGCGGTCGCGCGATCCAGTGACGGTCAGGTCGGCGAGTTCGATCTTCGCCCCGTCGACCTCGACCCAGCCCTGCCAGGAGCCGAACTGGGTGAGTCTGGTGTAATCGAAGAACACCCGGGTCCCGGCTCGTTGGAAGAAGTGTGGCTCCTCGATCGCGTCGGAACCGGCGGTGAAGGTCAATTCGGCCCTCAGTCCTTGCTCGGGCGCGTCGATGTGCAACCGCAGCACGCGCAACGGCTCGACGACTTCGATCTGAATCGGGCCAACCGTCGTCGCATCGCGACGATCGACGGGTGCCCGACCCGATGCAAAGACGCTCGCCTGTTCGACCTGGTCGCGCACGACGCTGAACGCGGCGTCGATGACGTGGCGATTCGGGTACAGACCCATCGCCAGTCCGAAGTACAGCGAACCATCGGCGGTGTAACCGTTGAAGAAGTAACGGTCGTAGTGGTTGATGTCGGCCGTCGCTGTATGGGCGATCGGGACGCACGCTTGGTGAATGGGGAAGTCGTCGTATCCGGTGAGCACCCGGCCGATCGTAGGGTGACCGCCGCCACCGCTCGCTGTTGGGGAGCCAACCGCATTCGCGACGTACGCTGGACATCGATGAGCCCGAGCACCTATCGCAAGGTCACGATCACAGCACTCGTTGCGATCTGCCTGATCGTGGTCACCGGCGCCGCGGTCCGGCTCAGCGGTTCGGGCCTCGGCTGTTCTGATTGGCCGAACTGCAACGACAACAAGTTCATCGACGTGTCCACCACCCATGGCGCGATCGAGCAGATCAACCGACTGTTCACCTTCGTGGTCGCCGCGGCCGTCGTCGCTGCGGTGCTCGGAGCGTTCAAGCGCCGGCCCCGTCGACGTGATCTGACCCGCCTGTCGATCGTGATCGCGCTCGGCATTCCGATGCAGGGTGTCGTCGGGGCAATCGTGGTGTTGACCCATCTCAATCCTTTCGCCAACCAGCAGCACTTCCTGCTGTCGATGGTGTTGGTGGCGCTGGGCACGGTGCTGGTCAAACGAGCCGGCGAGGCCGAGGACGAGTTCGGCACCGTGGTTCGAACACCGGCCGTGAGCGCCGACACGGCCAAGCATGTGTGGGCGATCACGATCCTGACCGGGCTCGCCCTCGTCAGTGGCACGTTCGTCACGGGTGCCGGACCTCACGCCGGCGACACCGATGCCAAGCGGTTCGATATCGCGATCAGCACGATCGCTCGTGTCCATGGCATCACCGTGATGCTCACGATCGGCGTTGCGGTCGCGTTGCTGTGGCGGTTGCGGACCCGCTCGGCCGATCGCAAGGTGCTCGACAACGCGCTCACGACATGGATGATCCTTGCGATCGCCCAGGCGGGCGTCGGGTACACCCAGTACTTCACGGGCGTGCCGGCGGTACTGGTCGGAATCCACGTCGCGCTCGCCACCGGCCTGTGGCTGGCGACCGTGCAGCTCAAGCTGTCGACCTGGTCCGCGGCAACGATCAGTCTTCCAACACCGCAGGAGGACCCATCTGCTTCTTATGCACCTGCTGGGTGAGCACCAGATAGAAGTCGCGGGGGCGGCGAAGGTTCTTCATGTCGGCCAGACCGGAGTGCTCGTTGGCCGAGTCGATGTGGACCGTCGAGTAGCCGAAAATGCGACCCAACCAGGACTCCTCGATCCGGACATCGGTGACCTTTGCCCACGGAATCCAGGCCGCTTCGCGACTGAACACACCGCTCAGGCGAATCACCCGGAAGTCGGTCAGGACATAGGAGGTGTAGCGCTGCGACCAACGCCTGATCTGGAGTCGAAGCAGCAGGATCCCGGCGATCACCATCGCCAGACCGGCGATCACGAGATTGCCGGTGCTCAATCCCCACCCGATCGCTGCGATGCCAACGGCCACCGTCAGGGCGATGGTCGGTAGCTCGTCGACCACGAAGGCGTTGAGGGCCGGAGCGTCGACGAAAAGCAGTTCCTCGGTCCCGAGAAGATAGTCGCGAACACAGTCCGCCGGGGGAGCGACGAACTTTTGGACGCGCGTCGGCATCGAGTGGGCGCGGGGATCAGCGAGGCTCATCGTCGCGGGTCAGTCCGACAGACCCTTGAGGAACGCTGCGCCCTTGTCGATCACGGCGCCGAAGAACGAACCGACCGATGTCAGAAACGACCCTGCGGCATCAGCGCTGCCGGCAGGGTCGCGCCATACGGACACGATCACGAACGCCAGCGACAGGTAGATCAAAATCTTCTTGACGTTGTCCATGTTTGCCATGGTGGGGGACCTCCGGAAAGCTGCGGACGCACGCGTCCGAATACAGGGTCTCCACCCGCCAGTGGCCGAAGCATAGCCATCGTCGATGTCGACAGCAATGATCGAAGTCAGATCGTCGCTGGCCGACGACGTGCCCGGAGATCAGATTGCGTGGGCGGCGAATCCGGCAGCGACGTGGCGGAACTCGCGCATGGTGTCGTGGAGGATCTCGGCGACCGGTCGCACGGCATCGATCCGGCCTGCTACCTGACCGCTGAGTGCGATCGATGCTTCCATGTCGCCGCCGAAATAGAGATCCATCGCGGTCCCGAACTCGCTCATGTCGACATGATCGAGGTGCTCGAGTCGGTTGGTCCGTTCGGTGCGTAAGGCTCGCAGACCTGGACGGGAAAACCGGTTGAGGAAAACCGTGTCGGTCTCTGCCGCGTCGACAATGGCCTGCTTCCAGTTGTCGTGGATCGGCGATTCTGCGGCGGACACCATCCGAGTCCCCATCTGCACACCCGTCGCGCCCAGCGCGAACGATGCCGCCATCGATGCCCCATCGCAGATGCCGCCGGCCGCGACGATCGGCACATCGACGTGCGAGGCGATCAGCGGAATCAGAACCATCGTGCTGACATCGCGTGGGTTCTTGAAGCCACCGCCCTCGCCGCCTTCGACCACGAGACCGTCCACCCCCGCCGCGACGGCCTTCAACGCAGCAGCGAGCGTCGGCACCACGTGGAAGACGATCAGTCCGGCATCTTTGAGTTGGGCCGTGTACTTGGTGGGGTCGCCGGCCGAGGTCGTGACGAACGTGACGCCCTGGTCGACCACGAACTGCACGATCGACGGATCTCGGACGAAGAGTTGGGCGATGTTGACGCCGAACGGCTTGTCGGTCAGCTCGCGCATGGCCACGATCTCCCGCCGAACGGCATCGAGTTCGCCCGACGACGTCTCGATGATGCCGAGACCGCCGGCATTGGAGACAGCCGATGCCAGTTGTGATCTGGCGATCCATCCCATTGGAGCCTGGATGATGGGATAGTCGATTCCCAGCATCTCGGTGATCCGGGTCGTCATCGGTGCGGGTCGGTCATTGGTGGGGTCGCTCACATCGGCGACCGTACCGTTTGTACCGCCGGACCAGCGACGCCGCCGTCCGACCATGCTTCATCTTCCCGAAACGTGGTATGGCCAACAAGCGTGGAGTGTCGTTGCTATGGTTACGTCCCTCAAACCGTTCGGCGCGGTTCCTTCGTGCCGACACTCTCCAGGGGGAGAACCCAACAATGCAGAAATCAAGGATTGGTCGCCTGACCGCGGCCGCACTTGGCCTGAGCCTGATCGCCGCTGCCTGTGGCAGTGACGAGAAGAAGGCCGACACCACGACAGCCGACACCACGGCCCCGACCACCGCGGGAAGCGCCGCAGCGGGCGGCGTCAAGTGCGACGGCGTCACGCTGGCGTTCCTCGGTGCGCTCTCGGGCGACAACGGTGCTCTCGGTACCAACATGATCAACGGTGCATCGATCGCGATCGACGACTTCAACGCCGCCAACCCGGATTGCAAGGTCTCGTTCGACACCAAATACGACTCCCAGGGCGATCCCGCCCAGGCGACCCCGCTGGCGACCACCATTGCCAACGACACCAAGATCGTCGGCCTCATCGGGCCGGGGTTCTCAGGCGAGACGAAGGCAACCATGCCGACGTTCGAGACCGCTGGTTTGCCGATGATCACCCCCGGTGCCACGAATGCGGCGTTGACGACCAACGGTTGGAAGATGTTCCACCGGGTCCTGGCCAATGACGACAAGCAGGCCCCAGGCGTCGTGTCGCTCATCAAGGGCATCGTCAAGGGCACCAAGGTCGGCGTCATCGACGATGCATCCGACTACGGCAAGGGCCTCGCCGACGCGGTTCGCAAGGGCCTCGGTGACCTCGATGTGCAGGATGCCACCATCGACCCGAAGGCTGCCGACTACTCGGCCGCCGTCACGGCGATGAAGGATTCCGGCGTCGACGTCGTCTTCTACTCCGGCTACTACGCCGAAGCCGCCAAGATGGTCACGCAACTCCGCGAGGCGGGCGTCACAGCGACGTTCGTGTCCGGTGACGGCTCGCTCGACATCGCTTTTGCCGAAAACGCCGGCGATGCCGCCGAAGGTGCATACCTGACTGCGACCGGCGCACCGCCGGACGTCAACCCGGAATTTGCTGCCAAGTTCAACAAGAAGTTCGGCACCGACCCGGCGTTGTACTCGCCCGAGGCATACGACGCTGCCAGCGTCTTCCTCGCCGGTATCGCTGCTGGCAAGGTCACCCGCGCCGACCTGGCGACATTCGTGTCGGCCTACGACGCACCCGGAATCACCAAGAACATCAAGTTCGATGCGACTGGTGAGCCCGAAGGCTCGGCCGTGTTCTACACGATCGTCGAAGGCGGCAAGCTCGTCTCCAAGGGCTTGATTCCTGCCTGATCGAGCAATGACAACATGAAGAAGGGTCGGGGCAATTGCCTCGACCCTTTTTTGTACGGATAACTCGCACCAATTTCCGCGATTTGTTCACCGCAAGCCGTCTCCATCACCTACTCTCATCGCCTCGTCGTCATCTGGGGGAACCTTTGACTTTCAGCACCTTCATATCCAGTTTCTGGTCGTCCACGAGAGATGGTCTCATCGTTGGATCGATCTATGCGCTGGTCGCACTCGGCTACACGCTCGTGTATGGAGTGCTCCGACTGATCAACTTCGCCAACTCCGAAGTGTTCATGCTGTCGGCGTTCGGATCATTCCTCGCGGTCCGGATGCTCGGCCTCGACGTGGTCGACAATCCCGTTCGGACCGGATTCGCGCTCGTCGGGGTGATGGCGTTGTGTCTCGTTGTCTCGCTGGTCATCGGGGGATTGTCAGCGGTGATCGTGGAGCGTGTCGCCTATCGACCGTTGCGCAAAAGCAATGCGCCACGTTTGGTCTTTCTGATTTCGGCCATCGGTGCCAGCTTCGCGATCTCCGAGGCCGTTGGCGAGTGGGGCTTTCCGTTCATCGAGAACCAGAAGCGCAAGGAATACGGTCTCACCAAGTTCTTCAAGCGTGAGCAGTTGTTCAAGGTGTTCGGTGCCGACATCTACGACTCCAACGTCATCGTGATCGTCGGGGCCGCGCTGATGGCCATCATCCTCGTGCTCTTCGTCAGCAGGAGCCGTGTCGGCCGAGGTATCCGGGCGGTCGCCCAGGACGCTGAGACGGCGCAACTGATGGGGGTCAACGTCGACCGGATCATCCTGATCACCTTCCTCGTCGGTGGCGTCATGGCCGGCGGAGCAGCGTTTCTGTACGAACTGCACACGCCGTACGCCCGGTTCGATGTCGGCTTCCTGCTCGGCGTCAAGGCCTTCACGGCTGCCGTGCTCGGCGGCATCGGCAACGTGAAGGGGGCGCTGCTCGGCGGCGTCCTGCTCGGGTTGATCGAGGCGTGGGGCTCGAGTCTGTTCGGGGCAGATCAGAACATCGGAACCATCGGTGCATTCATCACCCTCGTGCTCGTGCTGATGTTCCGCCCGAGCGGACTCCTCGGCGAATCTCTCGGACGGAGCAAGGCATGAGCAATGAAATCGCAACCCCGCCGCCGACTGCCGCAGCCAAATTGGTGTTCGGCCGCCGGTTCTCGGCGGCCGCCACGACTCGACGCCGGCTCGCTGCGAGCTGGGGCAAACTGCCGAAATATGCTCGGGTCAGCGCGGGACTGTTGTTCCTCCTGGTGGTCTACGCATTTCCGAGTCTGCCGATCGGACCGATTCGGACCCAGTCCGACTTCACGTCGTTGCTGGCGATCAACATCGTTCCCTATGTGCTCGTTGCACTCGGGCTCAACGTGGTGGTCGGAATGGCCGGCCTGCTCGACCTCGGCTACGTCGGCTTTTATGCCGTCGGCGCGTATGCCTTGGCAATTCTCACGTCTCAGCACGCAACGGTTCCGTGGCTGATCTCGATCCCGCTGTCGGTGTTGATCTCGATGCTCGCCGGTGTCCTGCTCGGGGCCCCGACGCTGCGATTGCGCGGTGACTATCTCGCGATCGTGACGTTGGGATTCGGCGAGATCATTCGATTGCTCGCCAAGTCGTCGGATTGGCTTGGCGCGGCGAGTGGCATCGGCAACATCACGTCGCCGCCCAACATCGGCCCAATCAAGTTCTCCGGAACCATCCAAGAACGAAACTTGGCCTTCTACTACCTGGCCGTCACGTTCGTGGTGATCGTGTTCTTCATCCTCCGTCGGCTCGAGAACAGCCGTGTCGGTCGGTCGTGGACGGCGATCCGAGAAGACGAGGACGCTGCCGAACTGATGGGTGTTCCGACGTTCAAGTTCAAGCTGTGGGCGTTCGCGATCGGCGCCGGTATCGGCGGCTTGGCGGGGACGCTCTACGCATCGAACGTGCGGTTCATCAACCCCGACAACTTCCTGTTGAAGCTGTCGATCCTGTTCCTTGCGGCAGTTGTGCTCGGCGGACCCGGCAATATGGCCGGCGTCATGCTCGGCGCGATCGCGGTCAGCTACATCCCCGAGCGACTGCGGTTTCTCAACACCACGAGGTACTTCTACTTCGGGATGGCGTTGATGATCATGATGATCTTCCGGCCACAAGGTCTGCTGCCTCGTAAATTGCGCGCCCGCCGTCGAGAACCGGTCGTTCCGCCACCGCCTTTCATCGACGTCAGTGAAGGCGACCCGGATGTGGAAGGAGGCTCACGTGGATCAGCCCTTGCTTGAGGTCGATCATGTGACCATGCAGTTCGGTGGTCTCACTGCGTTGAACGATGTCCACTTCGACATCATGCCCGGCGAGATTCTTGGATTGATCGGCCCGAACGGTGCCGGCAAAACCACGTGCTTCAACGTGATCACAGGCGTCTACCAGGCCACCAAGGGTGAGGTGCGACTCGAAACCCGAAATCTGGCCGGCGTCGAGCGCAACAAGATCACCAAGCTCGGCATCGCTCGTACCTTTCAGAACATTCGGTTGTTCCCGGACATGACCGCAATCGAGAACGTGATGGTCGGAGCGGATGCTCATCACACCACCAGCGTGATCTCGGCGATGCTGCACCTGCCCAAGCACAAGGCCGAGGAGAAGGCCGGGCTCGAGCGGGCTCACGAACTGCTCGAGTTCATGGGCATCGCCGACCGTGGCGACGACGCTGCCAAGAACCTGCCCTACGGCTATCAGCGGCGACTCGAGATCGCCCGTGCGCTGGCGACCAACCCGAAGCTGCTCTGTCTCGACGAACCGGCCGCCGGCTTCAACCCCGCCGAGAAGATCGAGTTGATGGGTCTGATCCGCACCATCCGCGACCAGGGCTACACCGTGCTGTTGATCGAGCACGACATGAGCTTGGTGATGGGTGTCACCGACCGGATCGTGGTGCTCGACTTCGGCAAGAAGATCGCCGAAGGATCGCCCTCCGAAATCCGTGCCAACCCTGCCGTGATCGCGGCCTACCTGGGAGAGTCTGCAGATGCTTCTTGAAGTCGAAGACCTCCATGTGTTCTACGGTCGGATCGAAGCGATCAAGGGCATCTCGTTCACGGTCGAAGAGGGCGAGATCGTCACCTTGATCGGCGCCAATGGCGCCGGTAAGAGCACCACCCTCAAGACCATCTCGGGTGTCCGTCCAGTTGCACAGGGCCGGGTCATCTTCGATGGTGAGGACATCACCAACATGCCGGCCCACAAGCGCACCGAGATCGGCATCTGCCAGTCGCCGGAAGGCCGTGGGATCTTCCCCGGAATGACGGTGATGGAGAACCTCGACATGGGGTGCTACGTCCGCAAGGACCGCAAGAGCAGTGCTCGCGACGACGATCTCGCCCGGGTCTTCGAGTTGTTTCCGCGCCTCGCCGAGCGCAAGAGCCAGGCGGGCGGTTCGATGTCGGGTGGCGAACAGCAGATGCTTGCTATCGGCCGAGCGCTGATGGCGCGGCCACGGGTGCTGTTGCTCGACGAACCGTCGATGGGTCTCGCTCCGATGTTGATCGCCCAGATCTTCGAGATCATCACCGAGATCAACAATCAGGGCACCACGGTGTTGCTGGTCGAACAGAATGCGACCCAGGCCCTGAAGCGCGCCCACCGCGCCTATGTGCTCGAAACGGGCAAGGTCGTCAAGAGCGCCGCAGCCCACCTGCTGCTTGACGACCCCGACGTGCAGGCTGCGTATCTCGGCGGTCACTGACCGTCCGGGCCTCCGATCGGTCTGACGATTCGCGCTCGCGCGGGCCAGGTTTTGCGACGTCCATCCGCAATGGGATACGTTGATCATGGAATCTGACGGCCCGTCAGATTCCATGATCTACAGCTTTCAAGGGGGAAAACATGCGACGACATGCACGTATGAGCGCTGCAATTGTGATGGGGGTTGCGCTGCTCGCAGCGTCCTGCGGGAGTGACGATGGCTCATCGTCCGACAAGGCAACCACCGTCGTTGCCCAAACCACAGCGCCCGCGGAGTCCACTCCAGCGAGTGCCGTACCCGAGGCCAGCGCCGCAGACACGACGGTGCCCGAAACCACCGGTGGCAGCGACACCACCGAGGCCGCGGCGACCGATAGTTCAGCAGCAGGATCCGATCTGACACTCACCGAACCGGTCGTGCTGGTTGCGCTGGTGTCGGACCCGGGAGGCACCGACCAGAACGCAGTGCCCGACTTCAACGACGGCAGTCGGCTGGCGGTCGAGGAGATCAACGCTGCTGGCGGCATCGGCGGGTTGCCGATCGACTTCCAGGTGATCGAGACGCTGCCCACCGGCGACACCGTGATCAACTCGCTCAACCTTGCCTTGGAGAAGAATCCAACCGCGATCATCGGGCCGGTGTCGAGCACAGCGCTGCTCGCAATCAGCGCCAAGGTCGACGAGGCGGGCGTCCCGATGATTCACAACACCACCGAGCCCAAGGCCGTCCACGACGGCGAAGCCGGTAGCCAGTGGATCTTCAGCAACCGTCCGAGCAACGAAGGTGCCGCGGCAATCGGCGTCAAGTACGCCGTCGAGGAACTCGGTGCGAGCAAGATCGGCCTGATGCACACCAACACCAGCTTTGGCGTCAGCGGAGCTGCGTCGCAGACTGCTGCCGCTGCGGCTGCAGGCGTGTCGATCTCGTCCGATCAGTCGTTCGAATTCAACGCAACCGACCTGACCAACGCCGCCCTGGCGATGGACGGCAGTGACGTGATTCTCGACTGGGGCACGCCCAGCACCGTCGGCCTGGCCGTCAACACCCTCGCCCAGCAGGGCCTGCAGAACATCCCTCACATCGGTCCGGGCTCGGTCGGGTTCGGGTTCTTCGCCAAGATCGTCGGCGACGCATCGTTGCTCAATGGTGTGCTCGGCGTCGTCGACTGCAACCCGGTCGGCGACGACCGTCCCGAGGTCAAGGCATTCGTCACCAGCTTCACCGAGAAGTACGGCTACGCCCCGAGCTACGCCGCCGCCGAACAATACGACTCGGTGTACATCCTCAAGCACGTGATCGAGACCGCTGGTTCGGATGATCCGGAGGCAATCCGCGACGGTCTCGAGTCGCTCACGGGGGTGTCCGGCATGTGCTCGGACAACTACTTCAACGACAACGGCTTGCTCAACCACACGAGTGTCGTCGCCAAGTTCGTCGATGGTTCGCTCGAGACGCAGAAGAGCTACGACGTCGAATAGCCCCCTCGACATCGGTGCCCGGCAGCGTTGCCGGGCACCGATGCCGAACCGGCCGCATCGACGTCGCCCTGCCTCATGGATCGATTCATCTCGCTCTTCACGATCGGTATCGCCCAAGGTGCGATCATCGCGATCGTGGCGCTCGGCTTCCTGCTGATCTACAAGGCAACCGGCGTCGTCAACTTTGCCCAGGGCGACCTCGTCACCCTGGGTGCCTATGTTGCGGTCTGGGCGTCCACCGAGCGAGGTTGGCCGCTCGGCGTCGCCTACCTGCTCGCAATCGTGGTGTTGTTCGTGGTCGGCATCGTGCTCGAGCGGTTCGCCTACGCGCCCCTTCGGGGGCGCAGCATTCACGTCGTGGTGATCTCGACCTTGGGAGCGGCGCTGGTCATCCGGGCGATCATCCTCAAATGGATGGGACCGACACCGACGCGGCTGGCGAGCCCGCTCGGGTTCGACGTGATCACCGTTGGCAAGGCCCGGATCCCGAAGCAGAACCTGCTGATCATCGGACTGACCGTGATCAGCGTCGGCGGCACGATGTTGGTGTTCAACATGACCCAGTTCGGCCGCCAGGTGCGTGCCTTGGCCAGTGATCGTGTGACGGCGATGTTGCAGGGCATCCGGGCAACTCGGATGTCGATGCTGACATTCGGCCTGTCGGCTGCGATGTCGGCTTTGGCCGGTGTACTGATCGCGCCGACACGGGCCGTCACCGTCGATCTCGGGTTCAGCGTGATGCTGTACGCGTTCGCCGCAGCAATTCTCGGTGGTATGGGCCGCCTCGGCGGAGTCGTCGTCGCTGCGATCGCGATCGGACTCGTCCGCCAACTCGGATCCGGCTACATCAATGCCGACTACGCCGAGATCTATCCGTTCATCCTGATGCTGGTCGTGTTGGCCGCCCGCCCGGAAGGACTGTTCGGCCATGACACCGGAAGTCGTCTCTGACCCCGTCTCGCGGGTCCGCCGTCCGCCGGTCTACGGCCGCCACCAGTTCCTCGGAGTGGCCGGCTTCATCGTGTTCGCATCGATTCTGGCCACGGTGCTCGACAGCGCCTACAACTATGGACTGCTCAGTTCGTGGTTGACGATGTCGATTCTCGGTCTCGGCTTCTACCTCGTGTTCGGGCTCGGCGGTCAATTCGCGTTCAGTCAAGCTGCCTTCTTCGGCCTCGGCGCATATTCCTCGGCGTGGGCGAGTCGATCGACCTCGTTCGGCTGGGGACTTCTCGCAGCAATCGTGATCGGTGCGGCGGTGGCGCTTCTGTTCTCGCTGCTCGTGTTCCGAACCAATCAGTTCTATTTTGCGATTACGACGCTTGCCTTCAGCCAGATCGCGTTGGTGGTCTTCCGCGAGTTCGACGCGTTCACCGGGTCCGGTGGCGAAGTGATCGGAATCCGCAAACCCGACGCATTCGGGTACCAGTTCAACACGGATGTACGAATCGTCTGGCTCCTGATCGGCGCCGTTGGTGTCGCGTTGTTCCTGGTCGCGATGATCGAACGCTCGCCGCTTCGACGCGAGGCGCTGGCGGTGCACGCTCAACCGACCGTCGCCGCAACGCTTGGCATGCCCACCGGACGACTGAGGCTGCTGATGTTCGTGCTCGGCTCCTCGTTCGCTGCCGTCGCGGGATCGTTGCAGGCTCATCGCAGTGGATTCATCAGCACCGAAGGTTTCTCGGTCGCTCTCGCGATCGACATCTTCTTGATCCTGTTGCTCGGCGGCGTGTCGTCGATGTGGGGTCCGATCGTGGGCGCTGCATTCGTGGTGGTCGCCCCGGAGAAGCTGCGCTTCATCGGCAACTACCGAGGAATGGTCTACGGCATCTTGTTGATCCTGGTGATCGTGGTTTTCCCGAAAGGACTGGTCGGGCTGTTCGAGACCGGTTGGAATCGGATCCGTCGCCGGCAGTCGACCGATCCAGAGATCCTGGGGGACTCCTCAGCTCCCGATCCATCGCTCGAAGTGGGTCGTTGATGCTGAGCGCAAACGGAATCACGGTGCGATTCGGTGGCGTCGTCGCAGTCGACAACGTCTCGTTCGATGTCCCGGACGGAACAACGCTCGGCCTGATCGGACCCAACGGTTCTGGCAAGTCGACGTTCCTCAACGCGCTCACCGGAGTCGTGCCCTCGACCGGCACCGCGTCGCTCGACGGACGCCGACTTCCTCTCGGCAAGCCACGGAGCACTCGCCGGGCCGGTCTCGCCCGAACCTTCCAAACGCCCCAGAACTTCGGTGAGTTGAGCTGTATCGAGAACGTGTTGCTGGCCGACTCGGATCGACGTTTCACGGGTCTGACCGGCGCGTGGCTGGCTCGACCGTCGATGTGGCGCAGCGAACGAGCGCGCTGGAAGCGAGCACTGGACCATCTCGAACTGGTTGGCCTCGGCGCTCACGCGGAGCAGCCGGCGAGCCTGCTGTCCTACGGCCAGCAGCGGATGCTCGAACTGGCACGATCACTCGTCGGGACGCCGTCGATCCTGCTGCTCGACGAGCCGTCGGCCGGACTCAATGCAACCGAGACCGCAGAGCTGGGGCGGATTCTGCTGGACGTCCGAGATCGTGGTCTGGCGTTGCTGATCGTGGACCACAAGATCGACTTCATCGACTCGCTGTGTGACACGATCGTCGTGCTCCAACTCGGTCGTGTCGTTGCGTCGGGCGCACCCTCGGAGGTCTGGAAGGACCCGGTCGTCGTCGAGGCCTACCTGGGGGAGGGCTGATGCTGGAGGTGTCAGGACTCTCGGTCCGGTACGGGACCACGTTGGCCGTCGACCGAATCGACATCCAGGTCGGAGCGGGTGAACTGGTCGCGCTGCTCGGACCCAACGGCGCCGGCAAGACATCGACCCTGCAAGCGATCAGCCGTGTCGTCGCGTCGACAGGAGACGTGCACTTCGACGGGCAGTCGCTCCGGCGACTCTCGCCGGATTCGCTCGCCCGTTTGGGACTGATCCACGTGCCGGAGGGCCGTCACGTGTTCCCCAACTTGTCGGTCCACGAGAATTTGCAGGTCGGCCGCACCGCCCGATGCGGACGGACCGGGTTCGACATCGACGACGTCTATGCATTGTTCCCGGCACTCGTGCCGCTGCGCTCACGGGCGGGCTGGGCATTGTCGGGCGGCGAGCAGCAAATGGTCGCAATCGGCCGTGCGCTCGTCGCGGTACCCCGGATGTTGTTGCTCGACGAACCGTCGCTCGGGCTCGCGCCCGTGGTGGTCGGAGCGGTGTTCGCGGCGCTGGCCGAGGTAGGGACGAGAATTCCGCTCGTGCTCGTCGAGCAGAACACGACCCGCGCCCTGCAGTTGTGCAGCCGAGCCTACGTACTGGTCAACGGATCGATTGTCGCCCAAGGTCCGACCGCTGACTTCGCCGACCGTGGAGCGATGCTCGACACCTACCTCGGTCTCCGACCCCACTGACGGCCCGTCTGCTCCCGGCTCGGTTGGTGTGGGCACGGTCGGTGTGGGGTGTTTCGTGCTCGACCGGGAGGGCGGCAAACGCCCGGCTCGGTTGGTGCGTGGTGTTTCGTGCTCGACCGGGTGGGCGGCAAACACCCGGCTCGGGTTGGCGATCAGCGGCCGACGTTCAGGCCCGAAGATTGGCCGACACGACGAGGCGGGCGATGACGAGATCCTCGACGGCGAGGCCGACACTCTTGAAGACGGTGATCTCCGCGACGGAGGAGCGCCGAGTGGCACCGATACTGATCGTTCGGAGGTCGCCGGCAACTCGGTCCCACGACCACTCGCCGGCGTGGGCCGGGATGACGAGGTCTCCGGCTTCGTCCTGCGCTGCGTGCAGTTCGTCGACGGTGACCGTCGACGCATTGAGCAGATCGGTCGAGAGTTCGCGCATGTCGGCCCGGTATGCGCCGACCGCATTGATGTGGCTGCCTGGCCGGACCATCGCAGCCGTCAGGACCGGATCGGTGGCACGAGTGGCGACGCAGACAATGTCGCATGCGGCAGCTTCGTCGATCGAACCAACCGCGAGTGTCGGCCCGATGTCTTCCAACGCTGCGACAGCGGATGCGGCATTGGCCGTGGTGCGGCTTGCGACCACGACGCGCTCGATGCCGGGCCGGACGCACAGGATCGCTTCGATGTGGGCCGCAGCCTGGGGGCCGCTGCCGATGATGCCGAGGCTCGTCGTATCGTGTCGGGCGAGGGCATCGGTCGCGATCGCTGACGCCGCCGGCGTGCGCAGGCGAGTGAGTGCGGCGCCATCGAGCAATGCGACCGGGCGTCCCCGGGCGGCGTCGAACAGGACGTAGGTGCCCTGGATCGTCGGCTCGTCCCGCGACAGGTTGGCCGGCTGGATCATCAGCAACTTGACGCCCGCCGAATCGGCGTCGACGGCAGGCATCACCAGAAACTCGCCTCCGGCGGCCGGGTACGCATCACGAGCGATGTGGGTCGGCCCGGCTGCGAAGCACCGTCGAAGCCCATCGATTGCGGCAGCCATCGACACCGACCGAGCGATGTCGGCAGCGTCGTAGACGAGGAGGTCGGCCATCTGCGAAGTGTATGGGTCGGCCGATGCATGCGATGGGTGCCCCGGCGACATCGACGACGAGCAATCCGGCAGTCGCACGCTCCCGACATTTCGGTCGCTGGCGGCAGCGACGAATGCTCGACTCGGCCCTGACGCAAACAGGGACCAATGCCTCTGGTCCGGGACCGGTGAGCGGTTGTACCGTTTCGTCAATGAGCACGCCGATGCACGGAGTGGCACGCCGGTCACTGTTGGTCGCGCTGGTGGTTCTCCTCGTTCCAGCGTGTGGCGGCGGGGGTGAATCGGCAGATACGACCCGCAACGTGTCGGGTGAGACGACGGTTGTCGTATCGCAGACCTCGACTGCCGCGACGGCTGCAGCACCGACGACGACCGCTGCTCCGACGACAACCGCTGCCACGACGACGACCGCTGCTCCGACGACGACCGCTGCCACGACGACGACCGCTGCCACGACGACCTCGGTTGCACTACCGACGACGACCGCGCCACCGACCACTGCAGCACCGAGCGGGCTCGAGCAACCAGCGATCTGGCCTGCCGCCGACGTCGTCCTGGCGACGCCGGCGGCGGCCGCCGAGGGGTTCGTCCGCGAGGTGTTGCGCGTGCCTCCGGTACTCGGCGAGTTCCAGCGCGGAGACAACCGCAGCGGCGAGATCGAGGTCTTCTCCCCGGGTGAGGGATCGCCTGCGAACCGTGTTCATCGCAGCCAGTTGCTGCTGCGCCAGCTCGGTCCGAACGACGGCTGGTTCGTCCTTGCGGCGGTGAGCGACCAAGCGACGATCGCCACACCGGCTGCTTCGTCGACGGTGCCGGCCGGGCAGGTCACGGTCAGCGGCGTCGGACGAGGTTTCGAAGCACTGCTCGTCATCGAGGCCTGGGTCGCCGGCGCCGGCGGTGAACCTCTGATCCAGCAGCTCGCAATGGGCGGTTCGGCCGAGACCGCCGAGCCGTATTCGGTGGATGTCGACCTGTCGCTTGTCGCCAGTGGACAAACCGTGATGTTGCTGGTTCGCGGCGGTGTCGGACTCGAGTCGGACCCCGGCGAGTTCAGCGCGATCCCGATCGTTGTCGCCGGCTAGCTCGCCGCCGAACGGCTCGCCGAGTAGCGAGGCGATTCCCGCCTCGGGCTACCGTTCGGCCATGCCCGATGCGCCCGACTCAGAAGTGCTGTACGAAGTCACCGACCACGTCGCCACCATCACGTTGAACGCGCCGCAGCGGATGAACACCATCAGCTCCTCGATGCTCGACGAACTGTCCGCCCGACTGCTCGATGCCGACCGCGATCGTGAGGTGCGCTGCATCGTTCTCACCGGAGCCGGTCGTGCGTTTTGTGCGGGACTCGATCTCGCTGCCCAGTCGAGCGGTCCGAAGGGCAACCTCGGCGGGATGGGTGCGCTCGATTCGAATCCTGGCGAGTTCGACATCCGGAATGCGCCGCCCATCGTCTTGCACAACCTCGACACACCCACGATTTGCGCGGTGAATGGTGGAGCAGCCGGGTACGGCTTCGACATCGCACTCGGTTGCGACATCCGCGTCGCTGCCGAAACAGCGAAGCTCGCTCCGGGCTTCGCGAAGCGCGGCATCCTGCCCGAGAGTGGTGGCACCTGGTTGCTGCCACGCATCGTCGGCTATGCGAAAGCGGCCGAGATCACATTCACCGGCCGGACGATGCTCGCTCCAGAGGCGCTCGAGCTTGGGCTGGTCAACCACGTCGTACCCGCCGACGACCTGCAGCAGGTCGCTCGCGACCTCGCCCGCGACATTGCCGCCAACGCCCCGCTCGCCGTGCGTGCGATCAAGCGGATGATGCGAGCCGCCGAGACCGAGACGTTCGAGCAGAACGTGCATCACGTGTTCCTGCAGTTGTTGCCATTGTTTCGCACGAGCGATTTCCAGGAAGGTGTCGCCGCATTCATCGAGAAGCGCGACCCTGACTTCACCGGCCGCTGAGGGCCAGGCGCGGGTCGCTCAGGACGTTTGCAACGAACGGATCACGAAGTCGGTAGTTCTGCCGTCAAGCCAGGGTGCTCTGGGCTGAACACCCCCTGCGGGCTGTCCCAACCGGGGACGACCCACGCGTGCACCATCCAGCCGTTCGTGGCCCCGGCCTTGGCCCCGCCGCGTTCGGTGCATTCGGCGATGCTCGTGTTCTCGCCGCCGACCACCACGCCGTCTTTGATGCACAGCCCGATGTGTTGGTGCCAATGGTCGTTGGCGCCGACGAACGGGCTCGGTTCGGTGTCGCTGAACAGGTAGTACGACAGGCCGACGATGTTGCTGTCCGGCTCTGTGCCGTCGTACAGCAGCATTTCCGGTGCGGCCGGGTCGAAGTTGCCGTCCAACAAACCCCACTTGATGTAGTGCGCCCCGATCAGCGGTAGATAGCCGGTGATCAGCGTGTAGCCGCCGGCAACAGCCGCACCGACGGTGGGGAACTGTGCCGCCGCAGCCCGAGCAACGGTGAGTTGCGCTGCCAGATCGGCGCGTTCACCTCGGGTCAGGGCAACTTCGGCCGTGATCGCGCCGTGGCTGTGCGACGCTGAGGCATCAGCTGTCGTGGGGGATTCGGGGTTGGCGGAACTGACTGCGGAACCGGGTGCCGACGGAGCAGTCGGAGCGCCGGCGACGATCTCGGTCGCGAGCGAGATCGTCTTGTCGTCGGCATCGGCGGCCAGGCCATCGATACTCACCACGGTCGGTGCGGCGGGGGCCACCGCCTCGACTGCGGCCGCTATGGCCGTCGTCGAAACTGTGGTCGGGACCGTTTCGACCGTGACTTTCGCACCGACAGGCTCGATCGCCACCACCTCATTCGTGGGTACGGTGTTGTTCACTGCCGTGGCGAATCCGTTCACTGCGAAGGGCGCCACGATCGCAAACGCTGCAACCGGCAGAGCGACCTCGGCAAAGCGTCGCAGCCGCGATTTGCCTCCGATCACCGGCACCGACTCGACCGCTGGCGCGCTGCATCCTCCGTCGATCTCTGACCCCATCGGCAGAGCATACGACGCCCGTCGGACCCCCGGCGGCTGCTGATCGACTGTCAGGATCAACGGATGATCTCACTGCTCGAAGGACTCGCTTCCACCCGGGCGATCCGCCGCTACACCGACGACCCGATTCCCGATCACGACCTGAGCAGCATTCTCTGGCACGCCAGCAGGGCGCCGAGCGGGAGTAACCGGCAGCCGTTCCGGTTCGTGGTCCTGCGCGACGGCCAACGAGCAGCGACCGCCAAGGCCATTCTCGGTACCTCGTTCCGTGCCGGGTGGGCCACCAAATTGGAGGCCGACGGATATCGGTCCGGTTCGGGAGTCGATACGTCGTCGCCCAAGGCCCGGATGGCTGCCACCATGCAGCACTATGTCGATCACATCGAAGCCGTTCCCGTCGTGGTCCTGGTGTGTCTGCGGCGGTATCGCCCGCCCAGCCCGCAGGAAGGCGCGTCGGTGTATCCGGCATGTCAGAACCTGCTGCTCGCCGCGCGAGCGCTCGGGTACGGCGGTGCGCTGACCATGTGGCACACAGCCGTCGAGGCTGAACTGCGCTCACTGCTGTCGATCCCCGATGACGTTGCGATCTCGGCATGCATCACACTCGGCGTTCCCGCCGGCCATCACGGACCTGTTCGCCGTCGGCCGCTTCGAGAGTTGGTGTTCGACGACGGGTGGGATGTGCCCGCCGCGTGGGCCGTCGATCCCGCCGGCACCACCTTCACCCAAGCCGGTCCGCCCCGCCCCTGACGCAGCGGCAAACCGGTTGGGCATCTCGGAGGTCGAACTCGGTCGCTACTGTCGCTCAGGTGACTGCTGCTGCGCTGCCAAGGTCCGGACGACTCGTCGCCGGCGTGGATTGTTCGACCCAGGCGACCAAGGTCGAGATCCGTGACGTCGATTCCGGGGCGATCATCACGACCGGTTCGGCTCCACATCCAACGACCACGCCGCCGTGTAGCGAGCAATCTCCGTCGGCATGGTGGGGAGCCTTCGAGCACGCTTGGGCGGCAGCGGGTTCGCCCGAAGTCGCGGCGATCAGCGTCGGTGGACAACAGCACGGCATGGTCGTACTCGATGAGACCGGAACGGTCATTCGAGATGCAAAGTTGTGGAACGACACCGAGACCGCGCCGGACGCCGGGTGGCTGATCAAGCAACTCCCGAACGGCGCTGCGGATTGGGCGCAGCGGTGTGGCAGCGTCCCGGTCGCAGCGCTCACGATCGCCAAGCTGTCGTGGTTGCACCGCAGCGAGCCCGAGGCATGGGAGCGGCTGGCGAAGGTTGTTTTGCCGCACGATTGGATGACGGCCCAGTTGACCGGTGCGGCTGTCGACGAGATCACAACCGATCGTGGCGACGCGAGCGGTACGGGTTATTGGTCGGCGGCGACGGGCCAGTATTGCTGGGACCTGCTCGCCATCGTCGACAAGGACCGTGACTGGAGCGGGGCCGTGCCGCGTGTCCTCGGCCCGCTCGAGATCGCAGGCACATGGCACGACGCAGTGGTCGGCGCCGGTACCGGTGACAACGCGGCAGCTGCGTTGGGACTTGGCGTCGGGGTCGGTGACATCCTCATCTCGATCGGCACATCTGGCACCGTGTCGACCGTCTCCGAGACGCCGACCAGTGATCAGTCCGGAGCGGTTGCAGGGTTCGCCGACGCGACCGGCCGGTTCCTTCCGCTGGTGTGCACGCTCAACGCAACCCGGGTCACCGATGCGATCGCCCGCCTGCTCGGAGTCGGCCTCGACGAACTCGATCATCTCGCACTGCAGACCGTACCTGGCTCGGGTGGGCTCGTCCTGTTGCCGTACTTCGACGGCGAGCGCGTACCGAACCGGCCGAAGTCGACCGGTTGGTTGAGTGGCCTGCGTTCCGATGTCAGCCGTGAGCAACTTGCACGGGCATCGATCGAGGGCGTCGTCTGCAGCCTGCTCGACGGACTCGACGCGTTGGCGGAACACACCGTTGCCCCGAAGCGGGTCGTGCTGGTCGGCGGTGGTGCCCGATCGGTCGCCTATCGGCAGGTGTTCGCCGAGCTGTGCGACGTGCCGATCGTGGTGGCCGATCTCGACCAAGCCGTCGCGACCGGTGCGTGTGTCCAAGCTGCATCGGCGCTGGACCAGGTACCGGCGGCTGATGTCATCGTTCGCTGGGGACTTGGCGCAACGACGGCTGTCGAAACGACTGGATCCGCTGGCGGAGCATCAGCCGGTGACGTTCGCGCTGCCTACGCCGCACTCCGAGATCGCACCGGATGACGGACCCGGATCCGTTCGTCGCGCTCGGCCTCGATCGCACGGCAACGCTCGACGACGTGCGCGCCGCTCGTCGCCGACTGGCGTTCGATCGGCATCCCGATCGAGGTGGCGACCCGAACGAGATGCGCGCCCTCAACGCTGCGTTCGATGCGGCCGTTGGACACCTGACCGGCAGGCGGCCGCTGCCGGATCCGCCGAGCACCGATTCGCCCCGTCCGCCGACGACGCCATCTCGATCGCCGATGTCAACTCGACCGCAGCGCACTGGGCGTTGGCCCGGCCGTGTTCAGCACGATGTGCCGTCGTTCGTGATCGATGCCTTACCGGCGGTTGCCTTCGAGGCGCTGCTGATCGTTACGACGTGGATCGGAGAAGTCCTGGTCGACGATCCGCCCTACCTGCTCGAGGTCCATCTGCTGGAGCCGAGTCCATGCTGGTGTCGGCTCGACATCGTTCCTGACGCCGGAGCCAGCACGGTCAGCCTCACCATCGCGGCCATCGGGGACACACCGGCGCCGCTGCTCGACGACGTCCGTGACGTCTGGGTTCACCACCTCAATCAACCCGGTGCCTTCACCGACCTCTGACGGTCTGGGCGGCCGGCAGCGTGACGTCGTGCGTTCGGCGACATGACGCTGACAGCGAGTCGGACGGCCTGGGGTTCGCGAGATCAGAACGTGAGATCGGTGAGCCGAAAGCGGGGCAGGACCAGTCGGGCGAAGCGCTCGGCCTCGTCGTCGAGCGGGTATCCACTGAGGATGAAGGCATCGATGCCGACCTCGGCATAGGCGCGTAGTTTGGCTTCGACCTGGCCCGGGTCGCCGAGCACGGCCGCTCCGACGCCGCTGCGGGCGACGCCGATGCCCGTCCACAGCGACTCCTCGGCGAATCCGTCCTCGCCAGCGGCAGCTCGGAGGGCATCCTGGCGTTGGACGCCGACCGACTGATGATCGTGCGACGCCTGCCTCAACCGGCGGCCGGCAACCGGGTCGAGTTCGCTGATCAACTCCGAAGCGGCGGCGCGGGCGATGTGCTCGGACTCGCGGACGATCACGTGGCTGCGCAGACCGAATGACAGGGTGCGACCGTACGCAGCAGCCCGGGCGCTCATGTCCGCGACGAGCTCGGCAATCGAGTCCACCGTCTCGACCCACATCAAGTAACAATCGGCGAAGCGGGCGGCCACGTCGCGAGCGTGCTCCGACGTACCACCGAAATACATCGGCGGCGGTGTGCTGGTGTGGGTTGCAGCAGTCGGCAGGTCGTATTGCCAGAACTCGCCATCGAACAGGACGTGGTCGCTGGTCCAGAAGCGCCGGAGCAGATCCATCGCCTCAGCGGTGCGTCGGTAGCGGCTGGCCGAATCGAGCGTCTCACCCGCCAACTCACTGGAGATGATGTTGATGGTCAGCCGCCCGTTCATCGCTGATTGCAGCGACGTCGCGGCCCGAGCGAACATCGGCGGATCGAACTCGCCGACCCGAACGGCCGGCAGGAGCCGAGCCGAGCCGAGCGTCGGCCCGATCGCGGCCGCCACGATCCACGGGTCCATTCCCGGCACGAAGCTCGACGGGATCAGGACGTTGCGAAAGCCGAGGCGGTCGGCCGTTACGATCACGTGGCGGTTGTAGGTGAACGTCGCCAACCGACTCGGATCGGTGACGCCGAGCCGAGCGGTGTCGCCCAAACACGACGGCGCGAACCAAGAGATCTCGAAAGCGTTCTCCATGATCAGCCCTTTCCAGCAGCCTTGAGCAATCGGTCGCGAATCGCGTGGCCGAGTCCAACGGGTGGCGGCAGCACCGCAACCAGCGTGTCCAATCCCCGTTCGTCTGCATCGCGCAGCCATCCATACAATTGGCGCGCCGCAGCGACCAGGTC
>JBDSDH010000221.1:0-8299 GCA_039920665.1 Ilumatobacteraceae bacterium | reverse complement strand
AGCCAACCCCTTCGACGCCAACGTCTTGGAAATCGCAGCCGTCAACGTCGTCTTACCATGGTCAATATGACCCATCGTCCCGATATTGACGTGCGGCTTGGTGCGCTCGAACTTTGCCTTGCTCATGTGTATCTCCGTGCTTTGCGTGAAGTGGTTGTCAAAGAACTCTGCGGGAGGCACATGCCTCACCACGGACCTCGCAATGCTATGGCTGAACCCGATGCCCGACAACCTGGCTGCCCAAAGGCGTCCGGAACCCGTGGCGAGTAGCTACTCTCCGACACATGGCCATTGCGATCAGAGACAAGATCATCGAGAACTCCCAGCCGTTCCTCCAGCCTGGCGAACAGGTTCAGGCGGTGATCCCCGCCCAGACGGCGAGTGGTTGGTTGGCGACCGTGCCGATCCTGTCGCTGATCATCAACAGCTATTCGCCCGTGCTCGTCACCGACCGACGGATCCTGTTGCTCGACAGTGGCAAGTGGAGCTTGGGCAAGCCGAAGTCGATCACGGCCGAGTTCCCTCGTCAGATCAAGCTCGGACCGCCGTCGGGTCTGTGGTGGAAGTGCACGGCACTCGGCGACCGCAAGGTGTACGTCCACAAGCGGTTCCACAAAGATGTCGTGGCCGCGGACACCGCCATCGGAATGTGACGTTCATCCGATGAGCATGCTGTGAGCATGCTACAATCATGCCGTGAGCAATGTGCAGGTCAAGAATCTCGATGAGGTCACCCACGATGCCTTGCGTGAACGCGCTGCTGCCGAGGGTCGGACCATCAGCGAGTACGTGCTCGAACTCATCCGCAGCGATCTGCGCAAGCCGACCCGCGCGGTCTGGCTCGAGCGGCTGCGAGCGCTGCCGTCGGTGCCGACCACGACCGACGAGATTCTCGACATCCGCGAGCGCGGCCACGACCGATGAAGGTGATCGATGCTTCAGCGATGATCGAAGTGCTCCGACAAACCCCGAAGGCGACGGCGATCGAAGCGCTGATGGACGACGACCTGTTCGCTCCCGAACTGTTGATCGCCGAGGTGGTGCATCACTTTCGCCATCTCGTTCTCGGCAAGACGATGAGCGCAACGGACGCGAGCCGGGTCGTCGAGGTCTTCGAGGCAGCAGATATCGAGTACACCCCGGTTTGGCCCATGACCACACGGATCTGGCAGCTTCACCACCATCTCAGCGCCTACGACGCGACGTACATCGCCCTCGCCGAAGAACTGGGCTGCCCCCTGCTGACGACCGACAAGCGCCTGTCCAAAACCCACAACGTCACAACCGCCATCATCGTTATCTGAGGTACAAGAAAGCCCCCGCCAAGGCGGGGGCTTCTTTGGGAATCCCAGCTGAGCCTTATTCCCCGCGAACGCGCTTGATGATGTCGGTTGCGATTCCGTTCGGAACCTCTTGGTAGGAGTCGAACTGCATCGTGTACGTCGCCCGACCCTGGGTGCGTGAACGCAGGTCGGTGGAATACCCGAACATCTCCGACAACGGGATCTGGGCCCGGACGACCTGGGTGTTACCACGGGCCTCCATGCCTTCGATCCGGCCGCGGCGGCTGCTGAGGTCGCCCATGACGTCGCCCATGTATTCGTCCGGGGTCACGACCTCGACACCCATGATCGGCTCGAGCAGGACCGGCTTGGCCAGCTCGGCGGCCTTCTTGAACGCCATCTGACCGGCGATCTTGAACGCCATTTCGCTGGAGTCGACGTCGTGGTACTGGCCGTCGACGAGCGTTGCGATGATGTTGACGGTCGGGTAGCCGGCGAGCACGCCGTTGTCGAGTGCGCTCTGGATGCCCATGTTGGTCGGCTGGATGTACTCACGCGGGATCTTGCCACCGGTGACCTTGTCGACGAACAGGTAGCCACCATCTGGGTTGGGCTCCAGCGAGATCTTGACGACCGCGAACTGGCCAGATCCACCGGACTGCTTGATGTGGCGGTACTCGACCGATTCGACCTTCTTGGTGATGGTCTCGCGATAGGCCACCTGCGGTTTGCCGACAGTTGCGTCGACGCCGAACTCACGCTGCATCCGGTCGACGAGGATCTCGAGGTGGAGCTCACCCATCCCGGAGATGACCGTCTGGTTGGTCTCTTCGTCGGTCCGAACCCGGAACGTGGGGTCTTCGTCGGACAGGCTCTTGAGGGCCTTGCCCAGCTTGTCCTGGTCGACCTTGGTCTTGGGCTCGATCGCGACGTGGATCACGGGCTCGGGGAAGATCATCCGTTCGAGGATGATCGGGTTGGTGCGGTCGCAGAGCGTGTCACCCGTGGTGGTGTCCTTGAAACCGAGTCCGGCAACGATGTCGCCGGCCATGGCCGTGTCGAGGTCTTCGCGCTGGTTTGCGTGCATCAACAGGATCCGGCCGAGGCGCTCGCGCTTCTCTTTGGTGCTGTTGAAGACTTCGTCGCCCTTGTTGATCTGACCCGAGTAGACCCGGAAATAGGTCAGCTTGCCGAACGGGTCGGCGACGATCTTGAATGCCAGCGCAGCGAACGGGCCGTTCTCGTCGGCTGGGCGATCGATCGGGTTGTCGTGGTAGTCGACGCCGGAGGCCGGCTTGATGTCGAGCGGGCTCGGCATGAAGTCGATGACTGCGTCGAGCATCGGCTGAACGCCCTTGTTCTTGAAGGCGGAACCGCACAGAATCGGCACGAAGTCGAATGCGAGGGTGCCCTTACGGATCGCCCGCTTGATCTCGGCTTCGGACAGATCTTCACCGTTGAGGTACTTCTCGAAGAACTCGTCGTCGCTGCCGGCGATGGTCTCGAGCAGATCGTGGCGGTACTGGTCAGCCTGTTCCTTCATGTCGTCCGGGATATCGGTTTCGTCCCACTTCGCACCGAGTTCTTCGTCGTGCCAGATCAGGGCCTTCATCTTGACCAGGTCGATGAGACCGATGAACGGCGTGTTCACTTCCTGGCCACCGGCGCCGATCGGGAGGTGGATGACGGCTGGGACGGCTTCGAGTCGGCTCTTGACCATCTCGACGGTGCGGTAGAAGTTGGCGCCGATGCGGTCCATCTTGTTGACGAAGCACATCCGGGGCACGTTGTACTTGTTGGCCTGACGCCAGACGGTCTCGGTCTGGGGCTCGACGCCGGCGACGGAGTCGAACACGGTAACGGCGCCGTCGAGCACGCGCAGTGAACGCTCGACCTCGATCGTGAAGTCGACGTGGCCGGGGGTGTCGATGATGTTGATCCGGTGGTTGTCCCAGATGCAGGTGGTGGCGGCGGACGTGATGGTGATACCACGCTCCTGCTCCTGCGCCATGTGGTCCATCGTCGCAGCGCCGTCGTGCACCTCACCGATCTTGTAGCTCTTGCCGGTGTAGTACAGGATCCGCTCGGTGGTCGTGGTCTTGCCGGCGTCGATGTGCGCCATGATGCCGATGTTGCGGGTGCGCTGGAGGGGGTATTCGCGCTTAGCCATCTCTGTACTTCTTCCGTTTGCTGAGTGTCGAAACTGTGCGCGATCGACCCGAAAACCGGCCACAGGCACAAGAAACGATGCTACCGGTGGGGTCAACCACTCGCACCGCGATGAAGGCTGCCGGAAAACGGGCAGGACCCGCTCACCAATGGTGAGCGGGTCCGTTCCATCTCTTGAGGAGAGAACTGTCAGGCGCTGAGCTGAGACCGGCGCCGCCGACTTGCGAGCACCACGAGACCGAGTCCGAGCACGAGGGCGCCGAACGCGATCGCTGCGGTCGGACCGGTCGACGATCCCGTCGCGGGCAGCTGACCACCGGGCGGGACCGTTGGATCGGTCGGCTGCGGCTGGGGCAGCACGTCAGGGATGCCGTCGTTGTCGTTGTCGAGGATGACCGTGAACGTGACCACGGCCGAACAGCCGTTGCCGTCACTGTCGAGCACGTTGTAGTTGCCTGCGTCGACACCGGTGAACCCAGGCTTGGGCGTGTATTGCAGCTGATCACCGACCACGGCGATGAAGCCGCCCTGGGTGGTGACCTCTTCGGCCGGCGGTGGGAGCGTCAAGGCACCCGGCTGGTTTTCTTGGGTCAGGTCGCTGTCGTTGGCGAGCACGTTCACCACCGCAGCCGTGTCGGCCTTGGTCTGAAACGCGTCGGCCACGCACGTCGGGACGTTCGGGACGACTTCGACCGCCGGCGGCAGGACGAGCTTGTAATCCGTGAACGTGAATCGTGCCAGGCCTGGCGTGCAACGATGCGCCGGAAGCCCGGGCGGAGTGTTGAGGGGTCCGTAACCACCGTTTTGCTGCGAACGAGCCCACTTGGGAGTGGCCAAGATGTGGGCGTCACACACCTGGTACTCGATGTACGCATCACCGGTGAAATCGTCTGCTGCATCGAAGGAGACGACGCAATCAGCGCTGACATCGACAGCATCGAATGCCGGGACCGGCTGCTTCGGTCCCCATGGGTGGTTGTCGGTGTCACATGTGAGCTCGACGCCGTCTTCGGGGTCGAGGTCGTTCGCTTTCACATCGCGCTGCGACGGCGCCTTCGGTGTCACTCCGAAGAGGTCGTCTTGAGCGATCGGGGCCAGGTTGTGGATCACCGTGATGATCACCTTGGCTGTGGCACATCGCGTCCCCTGGGCTCCGAAAGTGCCGCAGATCCGGTATCCGATGGTCAGCACCTTCGGCGTGGTCGCGGTGGAGGTCACCTGGATCCGTTTGTTCTGGTACGTGATGATCACCATGCTCGGCGGATAGCCGCCGCCATACGGCCCGACCGTCACGTTGGTGGCTCCGGCGAAAGAGACATCATTGAGTGCCACGTCGATGTCGAGGTGGAACGGTCCGATGCCGTCATCCGGGTAGGCCCGGTCGAGGACGTCGTAGTCGTTGACGGCCTGGAAGGGCGGGGCGAGCAGTGGTCCGGGGGCCTTCACATCGAACACGGCTTTTCCGGTCGCACAGCGTCGGGTGGTCGTCGCGCTGAGGTCGTTCTTGGCGGGGTCACTGACGTGAAGCGAGTAGTTCGGACCGCGGGCGGCACCGAGAGCCGCATCACTCAGCGTCGAGTGCAAGTCGCACGCGACGTAGGTGAGCGTGGCCGCACCGACGAAGTTCTCGTTGTCCGCTGTCTCCCAGGTGACCTGGCAGTTGGGGTCGATCGACACCGTCAGGCTCGCGATCACAGGCGTGACCTGGACGCTGTCGGTCATGCATGTCGCGTTTTCGTTGGCATCGGGTTCGTCAACGAAGCCGCCGAACTGGAACACGTACTGGTCGCCGGCGGTGAGTTCGCCCTCGGCGTCATTGATCGTTGGCGGGAAGTTGTTGATCAGCGTGGTCAGCACGGAGCTCGTCGCCGTGCGCAAACCACTGCGCTGGACCATCGTGTAGGAAACCTCCTCGTGGTTCTCGGCGCCGGGGGTGGGCGTGTAGAGGCAGGGTCCGATCGGCAGCGAGTCGAAGTTGGCGACCGTCGGTATGACGCCATTCAGGTTGTCGTCACCACAGTCGAGGCCTGTGCCCCACGACTGGATCCGGATGTCCTCGTCGGGATCGATCCCACATTCGCCGTCGCAGCCGTAGTTCTCGTTGGGATCATCGTCGTTGGCGAGCACGTCGACCCACACACCGTGGCGGCCGGTCGTTCGGTCGTAGCCCGCAACGACCGGTTCGTAGCTGGCGTCGGTGGTGACGAAGTCGAGTTTGGCGATCGGGTCCTCGATCTCGATCACCTTCCAGTACCAGTTGAGATCGATCTGGCAGTCGACGGCTCCAGCCGTCGGCGTGCCGTCGTGGCCGGTCACGTCGAACTTCTTCATCTGGATCTCACCGACCGCATTGGCGCGCAGGGTGACGGTGACAATGGCGTTGGTGCCATCTCCGCCGAATACGTTCCACTCCAGATTCGAGTTCTGATCGAAGGCATATCCCCATGCGCCACGAGCGGCCTTCGGGCCGGTTGCTCCCGGGCCGGGGTGATAGGTGTTGGGACCGCCGCCGGGGTACTCGGACCCGACCGGTGCAGCGCCGGATTCGACCGGGCCCTGCGGAATGAGGTCGAGATTGAGAGGATCGGCTCCGTCGTTGCCGAGCGTGCCCTCGTTCATCGCCGTGGTCCGGATGCCGCCGGTCACGGTCCATTCCTGGCCGACGAACACCGTCGAGCCCGAACCGATCTCACTCGTGATGTCCCATTCCGACAAGCTGCCGTTGAAGGTGCTCTGTGGGGCGACGTTGCGCGAACCGCAGTCCGGCATCGGGATCGGTCCGATGTCGCCGTCGAGGTTGCTGAACTCGACCTGGGCCGATGACGGGGGCAAAATGTTGACGAAGTCCTCGGCGGCGACGGCAGCCGTCGGATTACCGACGAGGGCAGCCGCACCGAAGCCGAGCGTCGGCGCGGTCACCAGGACAGCGAGCAACGGACGGAGTAGGCGGCTCAATCGTTTGCGACGTCGGTGGTTGGTGTGATCGTACATTGCTCACTCTCCTCAAGTGGTCTGACCACTAGGTCAGTGAGCGAACCATACGCAGTTATCACACGTCTGTCAACAAGAGGTTAGACCACTTGTTGACTTCTTGAGGTGGCGAGGAGGGACCCGATTCATCGAGCCATGAACTCGATCAGCCGTCGGCGCCATTCGACGCTGCACTTGTCGGCCTGCACGCTCACGGTCTCGGTCAGAGCGAGGGAGAGCACGCCGGGTACCAGCTCGAGCATCCGCTTGTCCTCGGCGCCGATTGCCATGTCGAAGCGGATCACATCGTCGGCTGCGACGGAGAAGTCGTCGTTGCGCCAGATCACGAACGTGAAGTAGGAGTTCACGTCGTCGATCGGGGTCGACAGCATGAGGATGATGTGGGAGAGGCCGCTCTCGTAGGTGATCGTGCTGCGCACGTTGAACGGCAGATCGAAGCCGGTCGACATCTTGCGGTGGACGACCTCGGCGGTCTGGCCGCTCGCCAGAGAGCCGAGGCTGCTGTCGTTGTTCGCCGTGACCTCGTAGGAGTAGCCGAACCAGCTGTTGTCGAGCGGGCCGAGCTCGATCTTGGGGACGAACGGGTCCTGGCCGCGGCCGAACGTGCCGACGTGCACGTACGGGAAGTGGGTGATGTCGCAGAAGTTGTCGGCCATGCGCGTCGCCGACGCTTTCCACGGATCGACCGGCGTGTTGATCCGGCGGAACGTGCTGTCGATGTCCTGGTCGATCGCGAAGATCGGTGCGCTCGGCTCGCCGATGCACACGAAGACCAGCCCGTACTTCTCCTCGGCGTGGTATCGGGTCAGATGAGCCCGCGGTGGCGCCGGCACGCCGGCAGCCGACGACGGCACGCGCACGCACTTGCCGTCGTCGCCGAACGTCCACCCGTGATAAGGGCAGACCAGGCATCCACCCTCGATCGTGCCGGCCGACAGCGGCGCCTCACGGTGCGGGCAACGATCGGGCGCGGCGACGATCTCGCCGGCAAGCGTTCGATAGAGGACGATGTCGTGCTGCAGCACGGTCACCTGGAGCGGCGCCCCGCCGACGTCGATGCTGCGCGCGACCGCGTACCAGGCGTCGGCGAGGGCCTTGTTGTCACAGAGGATTCCACTCATGCAGTGGAAAGGTACCGACCGCTCGTCAAGATTCGCATAGTCCACAAATCGGATCTGCTGTCAACCGCCGGAAGTTCTTGCTCAGGCGCGTGTGCTGGCCAGAACCTGCCCGAAACGCCGTCCGGCGCCGGCCCAATCGGTGAGGTGCGTGAACGAGTCGGCCCACGCGGCCTTGTCGTTGCGGTAATCGACGTAATAGGCGTGCTCCCACCCGTCGGCGGCGAGGATCGGTGTTGCCCCGATCAGCAGCGCGCCGTCGTGGTTCTGGACCTGGACGATCTCGAGCATCGAGGCCATCGGCTCCCACATCAGCAACGCCCAGCCCGAGCCCTGGATCGTGGTCAGCGCGGCCTTGAACCGTTCGAGGTACTTCTCCATCGAGCCGAACGAGGTGTCGATCGCGTCGGCGAGCGCCCCGCTGGGCTGCTGCTCCATCTCCGGCGACATGCTGTCCCAGAACAGGGTGTGCAGGCCGTGACCGGAGACGTTGAAGGCGAGGGCCCGCTCGAGACCTGGCACCTGCCAGCTCTCTGCGTTGGCGAGGCGTTCGATCGTCTCGTTGGCCGCCTTCACGTAGGCGGCATGGTGCTTGTCGTGATGCAGATCCATCGTCTCTTGCGACAGGTGCGGGGCGAGCGCATCGTACGCGTAGGGCAGATCGGGAAGGGTGTACTTCGCCATGACGGGGTCTCCTCTGAGATCGGGGGAATCGTGAACGGAGTCAGACGACGGCGT
>JBDSDH010000220.1:0-13674 GCA_039920665.1 Ilumatobacteraceae bacterium | reverse complement strand
ACATGCTGTTACCCGTCGGGGCCGGCAGCTTCGAGCCGTTGTCGAGCCAGGCCCACATGACCGGCATCGCAGTCCGCGTCCGGTCAGCCGCATAGACCTGCCCGCAGTCCCATAGTCCCACAGGCCCGAACCAGCAGGCCAGAACCACAATCCCTCGGGCCCGCACGAGCAGGCGTCAGCAGCCGCGGTGGGCTCGGCCTCAGGGGGCGGGTGCGGCCGGCTCGTCCTCGCCACGCTTGATCCGGGCGACCACGAGCACGATCACGAAGCCGACGATCAGACCGACAACCGCTGATGCTGCGGTGTTGACCAGCCATCCGAGAATTCCCCCGATGCCGGCGACATCGTGAGCCGGTTCTTCGAGTGAGTGGACGAGATCGTGAGGCCCGTGCCACCCGAGTTCGCGAGCACCAGCGATCAAGATGTGGCCGCCGACCCAGATCATCGCGGCCGTGCCCACCGTCGACAACAGCGACAGCAATTTCGGCATCGCTTGGACCAAGCCTCGGCCGAGCCGTTGTGCCCTCGGACGATCCGTCTGAGCAAGTCGCAGTCCGACGTCGTCCATCTTGACGATCAGGGCGACGATGCCGTACACGACGGCGGTGATCACGACAGCGACGATCAACAAGATGATCGCCCGTGAAACGAAGCCCTCGTCGATCACCTCTTTGAGCGAGATGACCATGATCTCTCCCGACAGGATGAAGTCTGTGCGGATCGCGCCCGAGATCGTCTTCTCTTCGAGTTCCGCCCCGACCGCGACAGCCGGCATCTCGGCCACGGCATGACTGTCGTGGTGAGCGAAACGGTGGTGGATCTTGTGGGCACCCTCGTAGCAGAGGTAGCTGCCACCGACCATCAGGATGATCTCGACCAGCACGGGCACGAACTCGCTGAGGACCAATGCCGCCGGCAAGATGAACAGCACCTTGTTCTTCAGTGAACCCTTCGCGATCCGCTTGATGATCGGCAGTTCACGATCGGCGGCGAGTCCCTGCACATAGGCCGGAGTGACTGCGGTGTCGTCGATGACGACTCCGGCGGCCTTCACGCTGGCGCGGCCGGCCGCCGCGCCGACATCGTCGATCGATGCGGCGGCGAGTTTCGCCAGCGCCGCAATGTCATCGAGCAACCCGACGAGTCCACCAGCCATCAGTTCTCCTCCACGTCGGCACCCAGTTGGCGAAGGCTATCCCGCCGACTCACACGAGCACCGACGTGCGCTCGGCTCGCTCCGATCACCGAGTGGCAGGTGCCATGTAGAACCAAACCGGTGCTTTGGCGCCACTGGCGCTGATGGCCTTGCGCGCTGCGAGCACGGTGGCACCGGCTTCGGTCCGCTCGAAGAACCAATCCTCCAGCGCTCGGGCTGCAGGCAACGGACCGTCGACCAGTTCGAGCGCCGCCTCCTCGTAATACGTGCGGATGTCGTGGCAGACCGCGGTGGTGTTGCCGCCCGGGATGCCCGCGGACTTCCAGTCGGCGCCGTTGGCGATCGCGTCCAACACTGCGAGCGCAGCTGGGACACCGTCGGCGTCGACGACCCGGCCGACCGACGTGACGCCTCGGCGCAGCCGGGATCGGTCATACGCCCGTCGTAGACCGTTCGATTCATCGACCGCCGGGGCGAGCGTTGGATCGAAGCGAGGCGGCAGCGTGCAGGAGACCGCAGTGTCGTCAGCGATGATCGTGACCGGATGATCGACGAGCACCGGTCCGTGATCTGCGTCGAGCAGCGCGAACGCGCGGCGAAGCACGTCGTGCTGAAAGTCCGGGTCGGACGGCTTGCCGAGCGGCCGGCCGAGCGGGAACTCACAGTGCAACGCGCGGGGTGGAGCGGCCTTGACCGCCATCTCACGAACCGACGACAACACAACGGTCGCGATTCCAGCTGCTTCGAAGACATGGGCGAGCACACTCACGGTGCGCGTGCAGAGCGGTCAAACGGGGGTCAGGATCACGACGTCGACACCGTCGGCGACCAATGCAGCAGCCGCCGCCGGCCCGGTGTCGAGTCGGATCGTGGCGACATCGTCGGGCTGGTTCCCAGCGAACGACACGTGCCTCGGAGCAACTGCACCGATGATGCCTTGGGCAGCCAGTTCTTCGAGCCGGTCGATCGGATAGACGACGTTGAGATCGATCGTGACAGCCGACCGATCGAAGTTCGGGCTCCAGTGGCCGAGCACGAGATCCCGACGGGCGCTGTCGATCAGTCGAAAGCCGGTGTCGCCGGCCGAGAACGCGTTGTCATCCGATGCGTGCAGCGCAGCGGAGGTGACGATTGCGACCGTTGCCGAGCTCAATGGCTTCGGCGTCACAAAGGCCGGGTCCGGGAATGTCGGAGCCGGCAGGGACGCCGAATGTGCTCGTACCGCTTCATCACCATTCACCACGAACCTCCTCTGCGAGCGGCCAGCTTGTCATGCCGAGCGTGTCGGACCGTCACTGCCGATCGATCACTGCCGCACGATCACGACGCCGATTCGATCACGACGCAGACTCGATCGCGAGCGCGGACGCGATCAGGCCGAGGTGGGTGAACGCCTGGGGGAAGTTGCCGAGCAACTGTCGAGTGTTCGGGTCGAACTCTTCGGCGTACAGCCCGACATCGTTGCCGAGTTCGAGCAGACGTTCGAACAGTTCGCGAGCCTCGGCTGTCCGGCCCTGCATCACCATCACCTGCACCAGCCAGCACGTACAGAGCAGGAAGACACCTTCTGAGTCGCCGTCGACAGTCTCTTCGGCGCCGCTCGACCGGTACCGACGGACGAACCCATCGTCTGTGCACAGGTCTGATTCGATCTTGGCGACGGTGGCGATCAGGCGCGGATCGTCCGGTTCGACGAAGCCGGTGATCGCGAGTTGGAGCAGGCTCGCGTCGACTTCGACCGACCCGAAATGTTGGACGAAGCTTCCCGTCAACGGGTCGACACCGTCGGTGTCCACTGCCTCACGGATCGCATCACGGGTTGCGATCCATCGAGCGGTATCGGCACCGTCGAGGCCGTAGTCGGTGGCGAGTTCGATACCGCAGTCGATCGCGGCCCACAGCATCACCTTGGAGTGGACGTATTGCTGTTCGTCGCCGCGGATCTCCCAGATACCCGCGTCGGCCTCTGTCCAACGTCGGCACGCGAGTTCGACGAGTGAGGCGAGGAACGCCCATTCGTCCGGGTTGATGTCTGCGTGTCGACAGTGCCAGAGGTGGACGGCAGTGAGCACGTGACCGTAGACATCGAGCTGGGTCTGGCCGGCCGCCTCGTTGCCGACGCGCACCGGCGACGACTGGTTCCATCCGCACAGGTCGACCTCGAACTCTGGAAGCCGACGCTCGCCATAGGCGCCGTACATGATCTGCAACTCCTCGCCGTGGCCGGCAGCGGACCGCATCAGGAACTCCCGAAATCCCTGGGAGACTTCGTCGTGGCCGACCGAGGACAAGGCGGCGAGGGTGAGGGTTGCGTCTCGGATCCAGCAGTAGCGGTAGTCCCAGTTGGCAGTGCCGCCGATCACTTCGGGAAGCGAGGTGGTCGGTGCCGCGATGATCGCCCCGGTCGGACCACATGTGAGCGATTTCAGCACCAGCGCCGAGCGAGTCAGCATCGCGGCATACGGACCTTCGGCGATGCTCGCCGCCGACCACTTCCCCCACCAGTCGAGGGTTTCGGCGAGCAGCACATCCGGCTCGGCCGACAGCGCTGCATCGAATTGGTGTGCCGGTTGGGCGATCAACATGACGGTGAACGAGTCCCCCCGTCGGAGCCGATGCCTCCCTGAGATCGCGCCCGCATCACCATCGACACGCAAGTCGATGTCACTGTGCACGACGATCGAGTCGTCTCCGGCGACAGCCGACTGCACCCGGGCGGTATGGCTGCGCAACCAAGGCCGAGCGCTGCCGTAGTCGAACCGAGGCTCGATCCGGACATCGACCATGACCGTGCCCTCGGTCGCTTCGACCCGCCGGATCAGCGCGTTCAGGGGGTGGTGCGAACCATCCGGCCGCATCGCGAACGCGTCGGTGATCGTGATGGTCCCGCCGTCGACGTGCAACGTGGTTTCGAGCACCATCGTGTCGCCGACGTATCGACGAGAGCGACCGACTGATGTTCCCATCGGGCTGATCGCGAAGAACCCGCCACGGTCGAAGTCGAGGATTCGGGCAAACGTGCTGCCCGCGTCGAACCGGCGCAGGCACGCCCAGTCGATCGACCCCTCGGAGTTGACCAACGCCGACGAGTGGCAGTCAGACAACAACGCATAGTCGCCGATCGGTCGGTACCGATGGTCTGACCCCGTCGAGGTCTTCGTCATGCGCGACTGATGCAATCGTCCCGGGCTGTCATCGCTGTCCATTCACCTGCCGCCAATACCCAACTCCACCGCAGCTGAGCCACCGGTGTCCAGCGACAGCCGTCGAGCGCGCACTTGATACGGCCGAACCGTACGAACCGGTCGAACGAGGAGATTGCAGAACCGTGAAACTGATGCGGGTCGGAGCACCGATCCTGCCGCCCAAGATCGTTTGCATCGGACTCAACGATCGCCATCACGCGATCGAGACCGGTGCCGAGATCCCCGCCGAACCGATCATTTTCATGAAGGCTCACAACACCATCGTCGGGCCCGACGATCGCCTCCTCATCCCGAAACGCAGCACCAAGACCGACTGGGAGGTCGAGCTCGGTGTCATCATCGGCTCCACCGCTCGATATCTGGCTGACGAAGCCGCGGCCCAACGCTGTATTGCTGGATACGTCCTGTCTCACGATGTCTCCGAGCGCGAGTTCCAACTGGAACGTGGGGGTCAGTGGGACAAGGGCAAGTCGTGCGAAACCTTCAATCCACTCGGACCGTGGATCGCCATCGCCGATGAAGTCGTCGACCCCGGCACGCTCGGTCTGCGGACCAGCGTCAACGGCCAACTTCGACAACATGGCAATACATCCGACTTGATTTTCACGGTCCCGTATCTGATCTGGTATCTCAGCCAGTTCATGGTGTTGGAGCCGGGTGACCTGGTGAACACCGGCACGGCGGGCGTCGCTCTCGGGCTTCCCGGCCAGCCGTACCTGCGCGCCGGCGACACGGTCGAACTCTCGATCGACGGTTTGGGCACGCAGCGTGCTCACAGGCCGACGAGCCGAACTCCGGTGATGCCTCCGTCGAGGAGGAAGTCGGCACCGGTGGTGTACGTGCTCGGCGCGGCGAGATAGGCCACTGCGTCGGCAACCTCGTTGCAATCGACGAGCCGGCCGAGCGGCTGTCGGCGCCGGAGCGCGTTCATCGTCGATGCCGGGTCGTCGGTGGCCGCGACCAACCGCTCGACCCACGGGCTGGCAACGGTTCCTGGCGACACGCAGTTGACCCGAATCCCGTGACCGGCCTCGTCAGCCGCCATCGCCCGGGTCAGCGCCAGCACGGCACCCTTGGACGCTGAGTAGACAGCGCGGTCGACGAGTCCGACCGAGGCCGCGACCGAACAGGTGTTGATCAACACCCCGGACCCAGCGGCGCGCATTGACGGCAGCACCACCCGCGACAGGTTCGCGATCCCGAACACGTTCACGTCGAAAACGCGCTGCCAGTCGGCCGGCGTCGATGCCACGACGTCACCAACGCTGGCGATCCCGGCGTTGTTGCACAGCACGTCGATGCGTCCATGGTCGCGCGCGATCTCGTCGACCGCATCTCGACAAGCGGAGTCGTCGGTGACATCGAACCCATCGAGCAGGTCGAGCCCGATCACCGTGTCCCCATCTCTGGTGAATCGTTCGACGATCGCCGAGCCGATGCCCCCGCGCGCACCGGTCACCACCACGATCCGTGTGTTCATCGGGTCCTCGGTCATCTCGCCTCGTTCTGGTCTGGGCTCGGGAGCAGTGCGTCCCACGCCTCGTCGGGGATGTCACGTCATCCGGAGCTACGCCCGTAGCATTTCCGAGGCCGGTCATATCGTACGTGGAATCGTTGTCACCATCGGTGAGCAGGCCGCCCTCGAGGTCACTACCGACGCATGACACAACGGGTTCGAAGTCGCAGTCGGGTTCGGCGGCGCGCACGCGATGATCACTGCCCGGCCCATCAGGGACGCACTGCGATGATGCGGCCGGCGAGGTTTTCGCTGATCCACAGCACACCATCGGGGCGCACGAGCAATGTGTGCGGACCCTCGAGACCGGCGACGACTTCTGTTGCCGGAACCGGAGCCGATCCGATCTGCCACCCTGCGAGCGGGACGCGCATGAGTTGACCGGTGACGAACAGGGCGACGAACACGTCATCGCCGATTGCGACGACGCCCGTCGGCGTCGACGACACCGGAAAGGTCGCCAACGGGCCGACGACGCGGGCGCAGCTCGTGTCGCCCGGACAGTTCGGCCATCCAAGGTCAGTGGTTTGGCTCGGGTCGATCACGTCGACCTCCTCGACAGGAGCGTCGACAATGTTGTCGCCGATCTCGGTGGTGATGATGCGCCCGTCTGCCAGAACCGCATGGGCGTAGGCGTTCTTGAGGCCAGACGCGACCACTCGCGACGTCTTGGTCGAGGGATCGAACTCGAACAGCGTGCCGCTGCCAGGGGCCGCGGCACCACCGATCAAGGTGCCGGTCGTTTCGTACAGGAACCGGCCGCTGTCGAGCGGGGTCAAGGTTCCTTCGCTACGACCGTTGAAGGCCAGATCATCGAGGACCATCGTCACTGGACCGGCAGTCGCGGCGATGCCGTCCCATGGCGCGGACAGCAGCCCACGACGAACCATGACCCACAACGTGCCGTCAGACCACAGAACACCGGTGGGCTTGTCGAGCCCGTCGACGACGACTCGGCGTTCGCCCGTTACGACATCGACGGCCACGATCTCGCCGGTCGCGTCGTTTTCGTCGCCCGCCAACTGGGCGACGAGCAGGAGACCGAGCGGACCGTCGGCGATCTGGGTTGGACCATCGAGGCCGTCCACCACGATCTTGCGGATACTCGCTTGGGCAGCCGATTGGGTGGTGGTCGAACTCGAGGTCGAACCGCCGGAACCGCCGGAGCATCCGGCCGCGAGCACGACACCGAGCACGCAGGCCATCATCCGCTGAAGTCGGCCCCGCTTCTCGCTCATGTCGTCAGATCCGTCATCGCGGTCAGATCCGATCGAGGGGGTGATAGACGATCCCGAACGTGCCCATCCCGGCGTGCGCTGCGACGGTCGGGCCAACGGTGTAGCGAATGATCTCGTCGTCAGGCCGCGCCTCGCGCAGACGTTCGAACAGGTCGTCGACCACCGGACCAGCATCGGCGCCACCGACCCCGATTCGGAGCCGTTGCGAGCTCTGGACCACTGCATCGAACATCGCCGAAGCCGCATCGACATCGGAGATGGCCGTGCCGATCTGTTCGAACGCACCGCCGACCATTCGAATCACCGGCACGCCATTGGTTCCGAGCGGTCGGCCATCGAACCGGCCGCCGGCGCGAGCTCGATCGAGCTCGGCGAGCGTGAAAATCGTTTCGACGCCCGCCGCGGTCCGCTCCGCCGCCTCGATCACTGCGTCGACGACGTTGCCGTCTCCAGCCGAACGAGCCGCAGCGAGGACACAGCAACCGGCCATGAACGATGCAACGCCGCTGTCGACGACGTGGACGTCGAAACCGCCGGCCGCCGCACCGAGTCGTGCTGCGTTCGACGTTGCGGAAAAGTTTGACCCGATGTGCACAGACACGACAGGTGAGCCGGCCAGCTGCGCGTAGGCGACAGCGAAGGATCCAGGCGACGGTGCGCTGGTCGATACCGTCGCCCCGGTTCGCAGTTGGATGTAGGTGCCTTCGACGTCGAGATCGCGATCCTCGGTCAGTTCGATACCGGCGATCGTGATCGTGAGCGGCACGACGATGATGCCGAGTTCGTCGACCAGGTTCCACGGGATCATCGAGTTCGAATCGGTCACGATCCGCACATTGCTGCTCGGCCGGACACCGCTCGGCCCGACCCCGCTCACCTCGCCGCTCGCCTCGCCACCGCTCACCCGGTTGCCGCAGTTCGTCTGGCCGATGCGAACTTGACGACGATCATTGCCGAACTGACGGCGGCGAACATCGGCAGACCTGCCGTCGGGCGTGGCCCCCACAGATTGGGCCAGCCACGCCGCCACCACAACGCTGCACTCAGCGTCCAGACTGCAGCCGAGACCCGCACCGATGTCTCCGCGTTGCGGCTGCCGACCGCCCCGAGCGCGGCGACACCCGCGTCGATCGGGAAGTACGCCGGAAAGATGGCCAAGCACGCTCCTGCCGATGTCGCGACGCCCTTGCCGCCGCGGAACCGTGACCACATCGGCCAGATGTGGCCGGCGATCGACAGCGTTGCCGCTGCATAGGCGCCAGTGCCGCCGGCGATCCGCTTGCCGATGACTCCTGCAGCGGATCCCTTCATCGCGTCAGCGATCAGCACTGCGACACCCCAGCGGGTGCCGAGCTGTTGGGCTGCATTGAGCGCGCCTGGATTGTTGCTCCCGCTGGCGCGGAGATCGATGGTCCCACCATGTGCCAGGCGAGCGGCGACGTCGGCTGACGGCACCGTCCCGAGCAGGTAACCAACAGCAGCGGCGGCCACCAGGCGCGCCGTCGAACTCGCCGAACTCATCGTGTCCAGCGCTTGGTCGACTCGTCGATCATCGCCCCGGCATCGGTGGCCTGGGCCGCTGACAACACGACCAATGTCGCCGTCGCAGACGTTCGGACCCGATCCTGGTCATCGACGATCCGCGCCGACGCCTGCAACGTCGACTCGGTAGTTTCGCCGATCGCCGCCTCCAACCGGTATTGCTTGCCGATCCGCAGCGGGTGGTGAAAGGTTGATCCGAACGACGCCGTCACTGCGAATTGTTCCGTGATCGCGATCGCTGCCCACGCCATGGCCTCGTCGAGGAGCGCCAACTGCACGCCGCCGTGCACGTAGGCGGGCGCTCCGGAATGTTCCGCTCCAAGCAATAGTTCGGCCACGACCAGGGACGCATCGGTGTCGTGGAAGAAGGCCTGGCGGAGCCCGACCTGGTTGTTCGGCTCGCAGACGAAGCAGTTCGAGCTGAATCCCCACTGCTCGTTCGAGAGCCGGTTCAGCGCCATGGATTGTGAGCGATCTGCATTGTTCGACGGTACTGCAAGGCTCACACGACCGCTGGCCGCGGACGATCCCGTGCGGCTGTCAGCGGACGATGAGAACCGGAATATCGGAGTGCTTGATCACGGTGGCTGCCGTGGGTGGTTGGAACAGCCGCGACAGCCAAGACCGTTCGTGCGAAGAGACGACGATGACATCGACGTCGTGCTCGTGCGCGGCACGAACAATCGCGTCGGCGACATCGCCCACCGCAGCAAGTTGCTCGGTCGGGACCAGGCCCGCTTTGTCGGCGACCTCGCTGGTGATCGACGCCGACGCTGCGGCGGCCGCTGCCGACAACTCATCGGTGCCGCCCGCAGTGAACAGCGGATACGAGAACGGCATCATCATCGGTGACACCCGGCCCCAGACGACCGACGGGGGGAGCGGTTCCACCGAGACGTTGATGAGCAGATAGTCGACATCATCGCCGAACAGCCGGTGCGCGCTTCGGACGGTCGCCTCGGAGGCCACTGCATCGTCCACTGCGATCAGAACCCGGCGTTTCGATGAACTGTCCGACACGACACGACCTTACCGCTGTCGACAGCTTGCTTTCCATGTCGTCACGCGGGTTTGGCAGCGACCGGACCTCAGCCGGTCAGGGCGACGAAATCATCGGCCGAAACGGCTCGATCCACCGACCGGCCGTCAGGGAGCGGGACCGCAACTTCGGATCCATCGCGTTCGAATCGGACCTGACCCACCCCGCGCAGGTTCGTGAGCGTCAGCACCACCTGTCCGATCGCGAGCACCTGATCTGTCGCCGGGATCTGATCGAATGCGCTGTCGAGACCCACGACAGCGGTCCCGCCGTTGATCTGGGCATCGATGATCAGCGATGCATCTGGCAGCGCAGATCGCAGCGACAACCGCTGCTCGATGTCCGATGGCCCGATACCCAGGCTCGCGAGGACATCCAGCGTTGTGGCCGGACTGTCGATCCGCCGGATCACACTCGTCAGACCATCGTCGCGGACCAGCCAGACGCGGATCGCCTCGCTCGCCGCACTCGCTGGTTGACCTGTTGCGTTCGCCGGCCGGAGTCCGTCGGGGAGTTGGTTGTCGGAGATCGACCGGGGTGTCGTTTCTGTCGGGACGCCGCAGGAAACAAGCATCATCCAAGCGCCGGAAACCAACACCAGTCGCCGCGCCCGGATCACGGAAAAACCACCGTGAAGCGGGCCCCACCGGACGGTGAATCGTCGACGGTCACGGTGCCACCGTGCAGCGTGACGTGCTCGTCGACGAGCGACAGTCCGAGACCGGTTCCTTTCTCGGCGTCGGGAGCAGTTTGCGCGGCACCCCGATGGAAACGCCCGAAGATCGCAACGCGTTCGTCAATCGGTACACCAGGCCCGTCGTCGTCGATCGTCACGACCAGCGCTGTGTCGCGGCGGGCCAGGCCGATACCGGTCACGCCCCCGCCGTATCGGGCGGCATTCTCGACGAGGTTCGCGAGCACGCGCTCGAAACGCGTTGGATCGAGGGTGTGCATCCGGTTGGCGCCCAATTCATCGCGCACGACCAACGGGTCGATCTCCATCGCCGCCAGAACCCGCCGGGTGAGTTCGACGATGTCGGTGTCTTGCGCCCGAAGATCGGACACGCCTGCGTCGAAGCGGGAGATCTCCAGCAACTCCAACGTCAACCGCCGGAGTTGATCGACCTGCTCGGCCGCGACCTGGATCGCGAACTCGGTCCGCTCCGGCGTCTTGGACCGTTGTGCGAGGCTGATCGCTGCGCCGACAGCCGTCAGCGGCGTTCGTAGCTCGTGGCTGACGTCTGCCGTGAATCGGATCTCGCGTGCAATGCGACGTTCCAACGAATCGGCCATTTCGTTGAACGATGCTGCAACCGGTCCCAGTTCTGGATCGTTCGAGATCACCATTCGGCGGGAGAGATCGCCGTTGGACATGTCGTGGGCTGCGTCGGCAACCGTGGCGAGCGGCCGCAGCACTCGCTTGGAAGTTCGCCACCCGGCGGCTGCGCCGATCAGCGTCGTTGCCGTGCCACCGACGAGCAGGATTGCCAGCAGCGTTCGCAACGTCCGCTGGTATTCGGTCAGTGGTACGAACTCGAAGTACGCCGCGTTGGTGCCCGGCAGATTCACGCCGACGACGAGGTACGGCGTGCCGTTCACTTCGACCCGCTGTTGCGCAGCCTGACCGGCGTGAACACGCTGCTTGACTCCTGCCGGAATCTTGTTCTCGTCGAGTTCGACGACGGCCGCATACCACTCGCCGTCGATTTGCAGGACCACTCGCGAGCCAGAACCGGAGGCGATCGATGTGATCGCCCGCGCCGGGTCCAGGTCACTCGAGGTCAGGAGTCCCCGCGCAACCGAAGCGTTCAATGTGGCCTGTCGAACGCCGAACGATTCACGCTGGTTGAGCAGGTACCAGCGACCAAGTTGGTATGTCGACACACTCAGCACCGCAGACAGCACCAACGCCAGCGCGGCAAAGGCAATGGCGGTGCGGGATCGCAGTCCCGGCCGGCGACGGCTCATGCCACCAACTCGTCGCCGAGCCCGCGCACCACCCGGGTGATCGCCGGATCCGAGAGCACCACCTCGATCTCGGTTCTCAGCCTACGGATGCGGGTGTCCACCAAATGTCCATCTCCATCGGTGGGATACTCCCACACGATCTCGAGCCGTTGGTCGCGCGACCAGATCCGGATTTTCGCCTCGGACTCGTCCGTGTCATCTACAAGAGTTGTACACTGCACATGTGCCGAGCCTCCATACAGACGTGACCGTCGCCGATGCGTTGATCACGGCCTCACGAGCGTTGGTCGCTGTCGCAGCACGATCGATCGCCGCGATCAACGACGATGTGACCCTGCCGCAATATCGAGCGATGATCGTGCTGGCGACGCACGGGTCGCAAACCGTGGGCCAACTCGCCGACGCCCTCAACATCCACCCGTCGACTGCAACTCGCCTGTGCGACCGCCTCGTCGCCAAGTCGCTCGTGCTTCGCCAACAGGACGAGGACAACCGCCGTGAGACCAACATCACGCTGGCCGACAGCGGACGCAAGATCGTCGATGGTGTCACCGCTTTCCGTCGCGAAGAGATCGCCAGGATCGTCGGTCGGATACCGGTCGGGCTGCGAGAACCAATGATCTCCGCCCTCACCGCGTTTGCCGAAGCCGCCGGCGAAATCCCGGAACAGTCGTGGTCGCTCGGATGGTCGTGAAGAAGATCACCTGGGTTCCCGCCCATCGGCGAGCAGAGCTCCGAGCGCTGGCGACGCGATCACAGCAAGTCGTGATGCTCGCCGCGGTCGTCGGCGCAGCGACGGGTCTGGTCGTCGCCCTGTTCGATCGGCTCGTCGTTGATGAGTCGTTCGATTCGGTTTTGATGCTGTCGCCGTGGCTGATCGGGGTCATGCCCGGAATTGGTCTGCTCGTGGCGTACGCGATTCGTCGCTACATCGGTGGCGGCGTGACGCCTTCGTCTGCCGACGAATATCTCCGTGCGTTTCACGATCGGAACCACCTGTTGGGCGGGCGACAATTCATTGCCCGGATGCTGGCCGCCGTCGCAACCCTGGGCTCGGGCGGACCAATGGGGCTCGAGGGCCCCTCGATGTACGCCGGGTCGTTCATCGGATCCACATTGCAGCGGCGTCTTCCCAGAGTTTTCCGTGGTGCCGATCGCCGCGTTCTGCTCGTGGCAGGCGCTGCTGCCGGCGTTGCAGCAATCTTCAAAGCCCCCGCTACCGGCGCCGTGTTCGCGCTGGAGGTGCCGTATCAGGACGACCTGGCACGACGGATGCTGTTGCCGGCGCTCGTTGCGGCAGCCAGCGGCTACCTGGTCTTCGTCGCGATCAACGGAACGGATCCGCTGTTCCCGATCGATGGTGCCGTCGGATTCGCGCTCCACGATCTGCTCGGCGCCGTCGCGATCGGCATCGTGGGTGGCATCGCCGCCCGAGGCTTCGCCTGGCTACTGCGTCGGGCCAAGGCCGTGCAGGCGGGACGACACCCATTGCGGATCACCATCGCAGCCGGAGTCGCCGTCGCCGCATTCTTCGCACTCGGCCGTCTGCTGACAGGCGACAACCTCGTGGTCGGCGCCGGCTACAACGTGATGGCCTGGGCGTCGGAACCCGGGCGAACCGTGTGGATCCTGCTGGGTCTGCTCGTGTTGCGGTCCTTCGCCACCGCGGCCGTGGTGGCGGGCGGCGGTGTCGGTGGTCTCTTCGTTCCACTCGTCGTCGCCGGAGCACTCGTTGGCGCAGCGATCGGCAGCGTCGTCGATGCCGAGGCGATGACGTTGTTCATCGTGATCGGGGTCGCTGCCTTTCTCGGAGCCGGCTATCGGGTGCCGCTCGCATCGGTGATGTTCGTCGCCGAGACAACCGGCCGTCCATCGTTCGTGGTGCCCGGCTTGCTGGCCGCAGTCGCCGCCGAACTCGTGATGGGCAGGTCATCGGTGACGAACTATCAGTGGGACGCGGAGACCGCCGCTGCAAACGCGACGATCGCAGCCGCCACACCGAACCGTTC
>JBDSDH010000219.1:0-26928 GCA_039920665.1 Ilumatobacteraceae bacterium | reverse complement strand
GTCGATGGCGAGCGGCGAACTGACCCACGTTCCCGGACCACACCGGTCGATCATGGTCGGGATGAACTGCGGGCTGCCGTCGGCCGTGGCCTGGCCGCGATTGGCGAGCGGTGTGGACTGGGTGACGGCAGTCGACGATGATGCCGCTCGCCAGGCGATGCGAGATCTCGCTGCCGCAGCAGTCGTTGCCGGCGAGACGGGAGCTGCGTCGCTGGCTGGGCTGCGGGCGCTCCTCGACGACCCAACGGCAGCGGCGGCTCTCGGAGATCGCCGCGAGCTGACGGCGCTCATCGTCGTCACCGAGGGCGCGACCGATGCTGCGGCCTACAAACAGATCGTCGGGCGCAGCGCCGAATCCGTCACCACGACACGATGATGGTCGGCCCTCGGTCTGGCCGAGTGCCGACATGGGCACAGACGGGGGTCTGGTACTTTCCAGACCCCCGATCAAGGAGCTCCACATGACAGACGTCGACGTGATCGCCGTACTCATCGCCAAACAGGGTTCGGCCGGCAAGGTCGAGAGCGCCCTGCGTGACCTCGTTGCACCGACACGGGCCGAACCAGGATGCATTTCCTACGAGCTTTACGGATCGGCGGCATCGGACACGACGTTCTTCACCATCGAAAAGTGGCGCACCCAGGCCGACCTCGACGCGCATATGGAGACGCCTCACATCCAGGCTGCGTTGGCGGAAACTGCTGATCACCTCGCGGCCGCGCCGGGCATTCACCCGCTCATCCCCCAACACGTCTGAGCCCCCTTCGCTGACGAAGGGGCTCGATCAGCGAGGCAACCCGAGCACCCGCTCACCAAGGATGTTTCGCATCACGTTCGAGGTGCCGCCCATGATCGTGTACCCCGGGGCGTACATCAGGCCCTGGGTGATCTCGTCGGTCCACATGGTGGCTGATGCGCCGAGGGTGCGGAAGACGAACTCGCTCACACGCGCTTCGTGCTCTGTGCAGAAGCACTTGGTCGCTGCCGAAAACCCGTTGGGCGCCTGCTGCAAGGTCTCACGAATGACGAGAATTCGTCCGATCCGGTAGCTGATTTCAAGCGCCGCTATCCCTTGGCGGACGAGCGGATCGGCGGTGTCAGCGTGATCCCGAGCGATCACGTAGATCGCATGGTTGCTGAGCAAGCGGTCGATTCCGCCGCGTTCGTGCTCGAGTTGACTCATCGTCTGCTTGAACGCGCCGCCCTCGGCGCCCACCAAGTTGGACACAGGCACACGCACGTCCGTGAAGAACACCTCGCAGAAGTGCTGGTTCTTCGTCATGTCCTTGATCGGCCGCACGTCGATGCCGGGCGTATCCATCGGCACGACGATTTCGCTGATGCCTGCATGAGCCGGACCGTCCGTCGACGTGCGACAGATCAGGTAGCAGTAGTCGGAAACCGCGCCGGAACTCGTCCAGATCTTCTGCCCGTTGATCACCCATTCGTCGCCATCACGCAGAGCGGAGGTCTGCAGCGAAGCCAGGTCACTGCCCGCCTCCGGCTCGCTCATGCCGATGCACCATGTCATCGCACCGGACAAGATGCCGGGCAGATACGCATCTTGCTGGTCACGACGACCGTAGGCGATGAGCGTCGGGCCCATCTGGCGGTCGCCCGCCCACATCGCAGCGATGGGTGCGCCGGCCTTGATCATCTCCTCACCAACGATGAGGCGCTCGATCGGTGGTCGTCCACCTCCTCCGAACTCGATCGGCCAGGTCATCCCGATCCAACCATGCGACGCCATCGTTCGAGCGAACTCCTTGGAGTAGCCATTGATCCAGGAGTCGTTGCTGCGGCCCCATTGGGCGACGGCCTCGTCGGCGACGCCCCGGGCCCGAGCACGCAATGCGATTTGCTCGTCTGTCCATGAGAATTCCACCAGGGAAGAGTAGACCATGACGGCGCATCTTTGAAACAGAACTGCCAATCAAGGAATTATCATCAACCGGGATCGACAGATCTAGGACGATACTCGTAGCATTCAAACCGACGTCAACGACAAAGGAGAACTCATGGACCTCGGATTGCATGGCAAGCGCGCACTCGTCACTGGTTCCACAAGGGGAATCGGCCGAGCGATCGCAGAAACGCTGCTCAGCGAGGGTGCTTCGGTCAGCATCTGTGCCCGGACTGAGGCAGATATCGAATCAGCGATCGCGGAGATGTCCGCTCTTGGAACGGTGATCGGTGGCGTTATCGATGCGCGCGACTCTGATGCCCTGCGGGCATGGATTAATTCATCTCAAGCGTCACTCGGCGGGATTGATATTTACATTCACAACACATCAGGCAAGTCGTCACGCACGATCGACGGATGGGTTCACAATTTCGAAACCGACCTCCTCTCGCTCGTTCATGCGGTCGATGAAGCACGCGATGCGCTGGTCGATGGCGGGGGCTCGCTGATCAGTATCGGCACCACCGCGTCCGCCGAGCACTTTGCTTCCGGAGCCAACAACTACAGCGCGCTGAAGGCCGCCGTCACCAACTGGACCCTCGGTCAAGCACAGATCTTGGGAGCGCAAGGGGTGCGGTGCAACGTGGTCTCCCCCGGCCCGATCTTCGTCGAGGGAGGCGACTGGGACCGGATCAGGGAACGGATGCCCGACTTCTTCGCAGCAAGCGAGAAGAACCATCCTGGTGGCGCACTCGGCACGCCGGCCGATGTCGCCGATGCCGTCGCGTTCCTCGCCAGCGAACGGGCCCGGCACATCAACGGCACCAACATCACGGTGGACGGCGGCTTCCTCAAACGCATCGACTACTAGCCGGTCAGCCGCACTGTTCCGAGCAGCGCTCATCACAGCAACGCTCACCACAGCGTCTCGATCGCTCGCCGGCGGGCGTTGCGATCGAGGCCGCGCAGGTCGGCCATGCCACGTTCGGTGACGATGATGCCGACGTCGTGCGACGGTGTCGTCACCGGACCCTCCAAGCGGTCGACCAACGTCGGACGCCCACGACGACTCGTCGGCACCGCGATGATGTTGACTCCGCCGGCAGCACCGGCGGCCGCGAAATCTGGTTGACCACCGATACCGGCCACAGCCGAACCACCGGCGCGCTCGACATTGACCTGCCCGTCGATATCAATTTCGAGTGCAGTGTTGACAGCGACCAACCGGGCTCCCGTCACCAGACGACCGGGGTGGTGGGTGTGTTCCACCCCGCTCAACACGTCTCGCCCGTCGGCCCAGTCGTACAGGTCGCTGGTGCCGATGATGTAGGTCGCGACAGGCTCGCCAATGACGAGATCGCGCCGCCACAGGTCGGCGGATGCGTCGGTGAGGATGCCGCCATCCAGCACAACCGCGACTCCAAGCGCATCGAGCACTGCTGTGCCCAGCGGACCGGGGGGACATTGCAGCCGATCACCCTTACAGACGAGTGACGCGACACGGGCAGCGATCATCCGGTCGACATCGCTGGGTCCCGGCCAACGCTGTTCGAACGCTAAGGCGTCGCACACGCCGACATCCACCGAGTTGTCCGGGAGTGCCGGTCCGCCGTCAGCACATGCATTGCCAGGTCGCTCGATGACCGCAACTCGAGCGCCGGCAGCGATCGCACCCCGCTGCCAGGAGATCTCCGTGGTGAACCGCATCTCACCCCGACGCCTCGAACCGGAGGCGATGAGCAGATCCGGACGAAGCTGCTCCCGGAGCAGTGAGGGCGTGGTGCCGAGCCGCACAGGCAGGTATTCGACGAGGCCTTGATCGATGGGACCGCGAAGCGAGTATCCGCCCATGAGAGCAACGACCCGGCTGAAGCTGGTCAGATCGAGCTGGTCGATCGGCGTCATCACCCAACCGAGCACCAACGTCACACCGCCCGCTGCGCGCGCTGCACGGCTCAACTCCTCGTGCACCGATGTCGGTGCTCCGACTCCGTCCCCCAGCGCGACGACGCTTCCCGGCGTGACCAGATCGATCAGATCGGCACGATCATCCATCCCGTTCATCGATCGCTCATCGATCGCTCATCGAGCTGATCTGGGGTAGACGAGGTCGGCCGGCGCGGCGAGACCTTCGACGATGGACCGGCAGAACGCTGCGGCGGGCACCCCGTCGAGGGCGCGATGGTCCCACGTCAAACTGAGTGTCATCCCCGCTGCGGTGGTGACGCGATCTCCGTCCAAGACGATGTCGTGGCGAACCCGTCCGACACCCAGAATGCCGACGTTGGGCGGGTTGATGATCGGCGTGAACGAGTCGACTCCGAACGCGCCGAGCGTGCTCACCGAAAACGTGCCGCCCGCCATGTCGTCGGGACCGAGCGCAGCCTGACGCGCCGCCGCGGCCAGACGACGCGACTCGGCGCTGATGGCAACCAGGCCAGCTCGATCTGCGTGACGGATCACCGGGACCAGCAAACCATCCCGCAACGCGACCGCGAGCCCAACGTGAACATCGGCGAGCTGGACGATGCCGTCCTGGGTGACCGTTGCGTTCATGGCTGGATGCTGTCGAAGCGCTCGGCCGACTGCAGCGATCACATAGTCAGTGATTCCTGGAGTCGATCGCGGTTCGCGCTCTCGCCATGCACTGCGGTGGGCAAGCACTGCCGCGACATCGGCGTGCATCGTCAGCGTCAGTTGGGCCATCTCTGTCAGTGATGCATGCATCCGCTTGGCGATGGTCCCGCGCATCCCGGTCAGTCGGCGCACCGCAGCGGGTGCCTCTGTCGGAGGCAGCGGCGCCGATGTGTCAGACGGACCAGAAGGTCGAGGGGCCGCCTCAATGCTGGCGAGCAGTCGGCGCACGTGTGCCGCAACACCCTCTCGCGTCACCCGTTGTTCAATCGGATCCGGCGCCACGTGGGCGAGATCCACGCCGAGCAGATCAGCCAAGATCCGGGCCGCTCCCGTGGCCCTCGCCGAGACAGCCTCGACGAGCGGAGTCGCCCTGTCCGGAGCCCGCGAGCTCGCCGCTGAAGGAGGCGCTTCGAGTACGTCGGCGCCGATGATTCTGCCCATTGGCCCAGAACCGGTGAGCGTCCGGATATCAACCCTCAGCTCACCGGCGAGCCGCCGAGCGTTGGGTGACGACCGGATCCGGCCACCGTCGATCACCGGGTTTGTCGAGGCGATGAGGACTGAGGAAATGGTGTCCGTGAGAGCGAGCTCAGGCTGTGCCGACCCCATCGTTCCAGAAATCCCAGAATGACCCGGGGTCTCGTCGGCGGAATCAGCGAGCCAACCAATGATCGACCCGCATGCATGCGTCGATCCCACGTCACCGACCTGGTGCAACCAGCCTGGCGCACTCGCCTCGACTTCGGTCTCGACCTTGTCCGTCTCGATCGACAGCACCGGATCGCCGATCTCCACTCGCTCGCCACGCGCCACCAGCCATTCGACAATGGTGCCTTCCTCCATCGTCAGACCCAGCTTCGGCATCCGGAACTCACGTGCCACGAGCACCAACGATCGCGCGTGCAACGACATCTCGGACGGCAGCCGCAATTCGCGGCGCATCAGGCACGTAGTGCTGCTCGAGCGCCGGGCTGAACGGCACCGGCGAAAAGGGTGCGCCGATCCGGGCAACCGGAGCATCGAGATAGTCGAACGCTTCCTCCTGGATCTGGGACGCGATCTCTGCTCCGAGGCCACCGAAGCGAACGGCCTCGTGCACGACAACCGCGTGGTTCGTCCGACGAACGGATTCCACGATCGTGGCGGTGTCCAGCGGCTGCAACGTCCGCAGGTCGATCACCTCGCACTCGATTCCCTCGGTCGCCAATTGCTCTGCTGCCACCAATGACTCGTTCAACATCCGGCCGTAGGAGACCACGGTGACATGGGAGCCGGGTCGTGCGATACGGGCGACACCCAGCGGAACCGAGTACGGCTCCTCCGGCACCATTGCCTTCATCCCGATCAGCCGTTTGTGCTTGATCATCACGGTGGGGTTGTCGTCCATGATGCAGGCCGTCATCAGCCCCTTCATGTCGTAGGGATTCGATGGAAACACCACCTTCAGACCCGGCACGTGGCACAGGATCGCCTCCAGCGACTGGCTGTGTTGCGCTGCAGCCGACAGCCCAGCGCCGCCAGCGGTCGTGATGGTCAGCGGCAACGTGGCCGTTCCGCCGAACATATACTTCAACTTTGCTGCCTGGTTAACGATCTGATCCATTGCGACGCAGATGAAGTCCATGAACATCAGGTCGACGATCGGCCGCAATCCCGTGACAGCTGCACCGATGCCGAGTCCGACGATGGCCTGCTCACTGATCGGGGTGTCGACGACCCGCTCCCGACCGAACTGCGCCTGCAACCCGGCATAGGTTGCGAACACACCTCCGAACGCGCCGATGTCCTCACCGGCACAGAAGACGTCGGGATCCGACTCCATGGCCTGACGCACAGCCTCGTTGAACGCCGCGCCGTAGGAAATCCTACGCTCGGCCATCAGCGCGACGCTCCGCCGACGAGGCTCATCGCGGCTGATGACGTCGTGCTGTACACGTCGACGAGCAGCTGATCCGGTTCGGGTAACGGACTCTCTTCGGCAAACGTGATTGCCATCGCGATCTCGTCACGCACTTCCTGCCAGACATGCTCGACCTCGGTGGCCGACATGCACCCGTCGTCGGCGAGCACGGCCTCGAACGAGAAGATCGGATCACGTTCTTTCCACTCGGCGACCTCGGCATCGCCACGGTATGGCAGGCCGAGGTTCTGGATTCCGTGATGGTTGTAGTAGCGGTAGGTCTTGGCCTCGATCAAAGACGGACCGTTACCGCGACGGGCGTTGTCAACGGCTTCGAGCGCAGCCTCATGTACTGCACAGACATCCATGCCGTCGACGATCACTGCGGGAATGCCGTATCCGGCGGCTCGCTCGATGATGTGGTCGATGGCCATCGTGTCGGCACGGGCCGTGAACTCCGCGTACTCGTTGTTTTCGCACGCGAACACGATCGGGAGGTGCAAAGCTGCGGCCATGTTCGCAGCCTCGTGGAACGCGCCGATGTTGGTCGCACCGTCACCGAAGAACGTGGCCGCAACCTGACCTCGTCCGCGGTAGCGGTTGGCGAATGCCGCACCCACCGCAATGGGTGAGCCGGCACCGACGATGCCGTTCGCTCCCAACATGCCCAGGTCGAGCGCGCTGATGTGCATCGACCCGCCTTTGCCCTTGCAGTAGCCGGTCGACTTGCCCATCAGCTCGGCCATCATTCGGTTGAAGTCGCCACCCTTGGCAACGAGGTGGCCATGACCTCGGTGAGTCGAGGTGATGTGATCGTCGTCGTTGAGCGCCGCACACACGCCCGCAGCGACTGCCTCTTGGCCGACATACAGGTGTAGGAAACCGGGCAGACGGGCGTCTTCGGCCAATCGTCCCGCGGCCTCTTCGAACAGACGGATCCGCACCATTCGCCGGTGCAAATCTCGCCGCACCTCGTTCATCACTTCCATGTCCAACCCTTCGTGGCGTCGACGCCGCGGTGACGTCGACGTGAACTCGATTCACCGCAACGGTGGGTGAATCTCGAACCGAGATCCACCCACCCGCGCAGCGTCGGCGGCGCCGACTCACGGCCGACAATCCACCATCACGGATACAGGGTGAACGCACCAGCTCCGGTGACGAACCCACTGGCCGGCACGTTTGCCTGTGTGACGAGCGGGCTGTCTACCCAGTACGTCGTGGCTGACGGCGTTTTGCCGGCGAGCAACTCGGCGAAGACGTCACATGCGATCGTGCCCGTCCCCTCGAGATCGTTCGCTGCGGTTGCTGCGAAGCTCTTCTTGGCCCGGATCATGTCCAGTGCTGTCGAGTCACCGTTGAACGACACGACGAATTGGGATCCGCCAGCGCTGTCAATGGCCGTGGCAGCGCCTTGGCCAATGGTGTCGAACGATGCGTAGACGGCGCTGATGTCGGGATCTGCCTGGATCGCCTGCTCCACCTTGGCCTGCGTGTCGGCGAGTGCGTTGGCGACGTCGACCTCGACCTCGACGACGGTGATGTCGGGGAACTCCGTGCCCGGGCCGACCATTGCCTTGAAGGCGTCGGCGCGCTGACGAAGGCTCGGGGTCACCCGTGCATTCGCAATGAGCACCTTGCCCTTGGCCACGCCGTTGTTCTCGGCGGCGAGCCGGTCGATGACGTACTGGCCGACGCGAGCCGCACTCTGGAACTCGAGTCCTGTGATCGCGTATGTTCCCGCGCGCTGTCCGCCCCATGCCGTCACAACCGGCCGGTTGGCAGCGCCTGCAGCGGCCAACTGGGCATCGAGGCCGCCTCCGGAGACGTCGTTGGCAATGTTGTAGATCGCATCGACGCTGGCAGCGTTTGCCTGCTCGAATGCCGGGACGGCTTCTGCGCCGCCCTTGGCATCGAACACCTGCACCGTTCCACCGTTGTCGGTGACGCACTTCTCCAGGTTGGACTGGATCCGGTCGACGGGCTCGAGGCCCGGTGCGAGCGAGATGATGCCGAACTTCTTGCCGGAGAACACGCTGTAGTCCTGCCCTGCGGCCGGAGCCGAAGCAGCGACCGTCGTCTCGGCGGCGATCGATGCCGTGGTCGTCTCCGTCGCGGCTTTTTTGTCGCTGCCGCACGCAGTGCCGACGAGCAGTAGTGCGCTGAGTCCGGCGATTGCCGCTCTCCTCGTGTGATGGTTCACCCTGATGTACCCCCTGTTGTGGCCCGCGCTCGTGCGCGGGATGTGGCTGTGCTGTTTGCCGCTCGTCGAGACGACGGCACCTCGCTTGACCGTTCGCAGGCGAACCGTCAGGGCAAAGGACTGGAGCGCAGTGCCGGGTTGTGGCCTGCTGCTTGCGATTCGAGCCAGAGATCGATGCGTTGCTTGGAGCTGTCGCTTCCGACGACAGCGAGAAACGATCGGCCCTCGACACGGAAACCATCCGGGCTTCGAACGCGCCCGGCCTGCAACGCTCGCTTCGCTGCCGCAGTGACGTGGCATTGGTTGCGAGCGATGCCTTCGGCGAGTTCGACGGACCGACCGAGCGGGTCGGTGTCGACGAGTTGGACGAGACCCATCCGGAGTGCCTCGGTCCCCGAGACCGATTCACCGGTCAGGACGAGCAGCGAAGCATTGCCGAAACCAATCAGCTCTGGTAGCCGCTGGGTTCCGCCGGCGCCGGGGACGAGACCGATCCGGGTCTCGAGCACGCCAAGTCGCGCCGACGGCGCCGCAACGCGGATGTCGGCGGCGACAGCGAGTTCGAGTCCGCCACAGGTGGCCTGGTCGGCGACCGACACAATGACGGCGTTGGTGTAGTTCTCGACACCCTGTATCGCGGCCAGCCACGGTGCCCAATCTGCGATGGGCCGGCCGTTAGACATCTCGCGCACTTCGGAGAGTTCGGCATGGAGCACATCGAGCGCCAACACGAGGACGGGCGGCTCGGGCCGCCTGGCAAAGTCGGCCAGCAGTGCTGCGAGTTGGCCGGCACCCGCAATGTTCATCGTTCGCCGTGACCCGCCGTCGTAGCGAAGGATCGCGATGTGGTCCGATCGATCAACATGCCAGTACACCGTGGCGCTGATGTCATTGGTGCTGTCGCTGGTTTCGTTCGATTGCGGGTCAGCGGTCATGGTGCTCCTGAGAGTTCGGGGGTGGTCTCGTAACAGAGGTGCAAAATGTCGGCCTCGGCGACGGGGCGGAGCAATTCACCAACGACGCGGCCCTCGCGCAGCACGATCACCCGATGTGCAATCGCTGCCACCTCTTCGAGATCACTCGAGGCGACGATCACGCCGAGACCATTCTGAGCGAGACTGCTGATCAACTTCAAGATCTCGGATTTCGCACCGACATCGACGCCCTTGGTGGGTTCGTCGAGCATCAGCACCTTGGTCGATCGACCCACGAGCCACCGCGACAGCAACACTTTTTGTTGGTTGCCACCGGAGAGCGTGGAGACGATCTGCTCGGTGCCGCTGGTCGCGATGCGCAAGCGGTCGATCTCGAGCAGGGTCTGATCGATTTCGAGGCTTCGATTCGGCGTCGGCACGAAGCGGGAGCGACGAAAGTCGCGCAGATGGGTGAGGACGACGTTCTCGCGGACGGTGCGTCGACCGATCAGGCCCTGCTGCCGGCGTTCTTCGGGGATCAGAGCCAAGCCGGCCTTGATCGCATCGGCGGGTGACCGGAAGTTCACCTTGCGGCCGTCGATCGAGATCGTGCCGCTGGCCGGGCGCAGATGACCGAAGAGGGTGGTCAACAACGAGGTGCGACCAGAGCCGACCAATCCGCCGATGCCCAAGATCTCTCCGGCGCGCAGGTCGAAATTGACGTCGACGAGTGGACCGCCAGTGAGACCTCTCGCCGAGAGCACCACCTCGTCGCGAGGCGCAGCGAGCTCCATGTCGCGTTCGATGCCGCTGGCCTCGCGACCGATGATCGCCGACGCCAGCTTTGTGCGGTCGAGGGTTCCGATCAGGTGACGTCCGACGGTGCGACCGTCTTTCATCACGGTGACCGCATCGGCCACGCGCATGATCTCGCCCAGGCGATGAGAGACGAACAGCACCGCGATGTTGCGCGACTTCAATCGTTCGACAGCGGCGAACACCCGCTCCACCTCGGCGTCGGCCAACGCTACGGTCGGTTCGTCCATCACGACCAGACGCGCCTCGCCGGCACACGCTCGGGCGATACCCACCATCCAACGTTCGGCGACACTGAGCGACGCGACCGGTACGGCGGGATCGACGTCGACGAAGTCGCTCAAGACCTCGCGGGCTCGGGCATTGGCGGCAGCCCGCGACACGAACGGGCCACGGCGAGGCAATCGCTTGCCGAGAAAGATGTTCTCGGCAACGCTCAGCCGCGGCACCAGGGCGACGTCTTGGTGGATGAACCTCAGGCCGAGACTGTCGGCTTCGGCCTCATTCTGGATCTCGACCTTGCGTCCCTCGACCGTGATCGTGCCGGAATCGCGGTGTTGCGCGCCGGCCAGGATCTTGATCAGCGTCGACTTGCCCGCGCCGTTCTCGCCGACCAAACCGTGGACCTCGCCGGCGTGGATGCACAGCGATGCATCGTCGAGGGCGCGCACGCCCGGGAACTGCTTCGACAGGCCCGTGATCTCGATGAGGTACTGCTGGTCCATGACTCCCCGGTCGATCGGCGATCCCCCCTGGACCTCCCGACTGGCGATCACTATATCCAAGCGATCCCGAGAAGGAAAGAAATAACCCAACGACCGTTCGGTTAGGTATTCTCTTTCGATCTGGTGCAGGATGTGCCACTCTGTACAGGACAGTGACTGACAAGACGCTGTCTGGGGTTTGTAGTAACTGTGACGTTTGTCTTGGGGGAAGCATGATCGAAGTAGACGAAGCGCTGGTCGACAACGCTCCGATAACACGCGATAGTGGCCGTAGGGCGCCTGCCGCACTCGGCGGCTCACGCAGGCTGCTGGCGTTCTCGTCGCGCTACGGCACCTTGGTTTTCCTGGTGCTGCTGATCGTGTTGTTCACCGTGCTCTCGGAGTTCGTGCTCGGTCAGCAACGGTTTTTTACCGGAGCGAACTTGTCCCTGGTGCTGCGTCAGTCAGCGGTCCTCGCGATCCTGGCCGGCGGACTGACCGTTGTCCTGATCCTGGGCGAGTTCGATCTCTCGGTAGCGGCGTCACTCACGCTCGGCGGGGCGATGTTCGCTCAGTTCCTGCAGGGTGACTACGTCCTGACATGGCCAACGATCCCATTCACCGAAATCGGCGGTGGCGCAGTGTTCGGCGCCGGCTGGCAGTCATCCGTTGCGTTCGCCCTCGTGGCTGCGCTGCTGTTCAGCGTGGTGCTCGGTCTCATTAACGGTGTGATCGTCTCTTACTTCGGCGTCACGGCATTCATCGCCACGCTCGGCATCGCAGGCATCGTCGAGGGTTACTTGATCCGCATCTCCGGCGGTCGCTCGGTGGCGCTGCCCGAGAGCGTCACGAGCAGGGCACAGGGCACCGTGCTCGGATGGAGTGCTCCAACGAGCTGGAAATGGAGCTTCAGCTTGCTCGGCGGCGACTTCGACTTCAACCTCTCCGGCCTGAGCATTCCGCTGATCGCCGTCGCGGCAGCCATCGTGCTTGCAATCCTGTGGACCTTCCTGAACCACACTGAAGCTGGTCGGCGGATGGACGCAGTGGGAGGCAACCCGGAAGCCTCTCGGCTCGCCGGCATCAACGTGCGCCGGTACCGACTGCTCGCCTTCGTGATCTGCGCAGTCGTTGGATCCTTCGCCGGAATCGTGCTGGCGTCGGGCCGCACGGGATCTGCCGTCACATTGGTCGGCAACCAGGGTTCATATCTGCTGCAGGCATTCACGGCCTGCTTCCTCGGCGCCGTGACGCTGAAGGAAGGCGAGTTCCACATCATCGGAACCGTCGTCGGCGTCACGTTGATGACCGTGACCTTCTCCGGTCTCATCATCCTGGGCGTGCCGGGATATGCCCAGACCATCGCCAATGGAGCGATCCTCGTCGCTGCGCTGACCTTCGCGGGCCTTGCCCGCAAGGCTGCAGGCCGACCTGACAAACCACGTCGCAGCCGCTTCGGTGGCGCCCGTTCGCTCGCCGGAGCCGACGGTTCACAGATCGATCCCGACTCGGGGACGAACACAACAAGGGGGAACAACGAATGAAGCACACGAGAAGAGTTCGCGTCACCGCACTGGTGATCACGGCCGCGGCTGCGATCGCCGCGTGTAGCAGTGACGACACGACAAGTTCGACGTCAGCTGCCGCCACGACCGCTGCACCGACGACCGCTGCCTCGACACCGGCATCGGCATCGGCTGACACGACCGCCGCCACGACCGATGCTGGAACGTCTGGCTCGGACACCTCGCAGGGCGGCATGCCCGAGGGTGCGGTCGAGGTAAAGATCACCGGTGATCTCGCGGCGCTCAAGGGTGTAACGGCCGGAATCGCCAACCTGGCTCCCGTTCCCGGCGCCGAGCGCTGGTCGATGCCGCTCCAGGCGTGCCTCGAGGCCAACGGCGCGACGGTCGACTACCAAGACGTCGGCGGCGACCCGACCAAGCTGCCGGCCCTGCTCGACGGCTGGCTCGCAACCGAAACCAAGGCAGTGTTCAACATCGGCATCGACATGAGCGGCCAGGAATCGGTAATCGCCAAGTTCTCCGCTGCCAACGTGCCATTCGTGACCTGGGGTGCAGGCGCACCGGCCGGGGTCGTGGCACTCGACGCCAATCAGGTGGAGGACGGTCGCATCATCGCTCGCTACATCATCGAGCAGCTCGGCGGCCAGGGTGACGTGTTCCTGGTGAACGCGAACAACCCGGCTCTGCAGAGCCGTGAAGATGGCATCAAGGAGGTCTTCGCCGCTGCGCCAGGGATCAAGCTGACCGTCGGCGGCGAGGCGCTCGGCTTCACGGCTGAGTCCGCTCAGAAGTCCACCGAGTCAGCGTTGCTCGCCAATCCGGAAATCAAGGCAATCATCGGCGGCTTCGGTTCGCTCGGCGTCGGCGCAGCGACCGCGGTCGATGCCGCAGGGAGCGATGCGATCGTCGTCTCGATGAACGGCGACCCGGAGGAGTACGCCGCGATTCGCGCTGGCGGTTCGTTCAAGGCCACCGTTGCCGACGGCCACGAGTTCGGCGGCCAGGCAGCATGCGAGATCGCCTCATCGATGCTGGCCGGCAACCCGGCGCCTGGCGACCCGAGCAAGCCGATCCTCACGACCTCCGTCCTTGTGACGGCGGACAATGTTCCCGCCGACGGCGAGAGCGAGTCGACACCGCGCTTGTTCTACCAACTGTCCTGAGACCCCCCGACCGGGCCCCTGCGGGGCCCGGTCTCGGGTCGGCGGCAACGCCGACCTCACATTCGATTTGGCCGAGCAGGAAGCGTGACATGACAGCAGAACAGCACCCCGGTGTCGCCATCGTCACTGGCGCAGGACGACATCGTGGCATTGGTCGGGCCATCGCGCTCCGGCTCGCGTCAGACGGGTTCGACGTGGTCGTTCACCATCGATCAGCCGATTCTTCATTGACCGATGCCGAACGCGACATCAGGTGGCGTGGGGCCGACAGTGTGGTCGATGAGATCATCGGCACCAGAGGTCGGGCCGTCTCCGTTGCCGGCGACATCTGCGAGGCGTCCACGGCCGAGGCACTCGCGGCCGCGGCCATCGAACTCGGCCAGTTGGCGGTCCTGGTGAACAACCACGGCACCGCCGGCGAAGCGAACTCGTACATGGCCCACGAGACGCCCGAATCTGTCTGGGACGACACGCTCCGGATCAACCTCCGGTCGCTGTTCACGCTCACGTCCACCCTCGTCCCGACGATGGCGGGCAGCGATGCATCACGGAAGTCGATCGTCCACCTCTCCTCCACGGCCGGACACCGAGCGCTCGGCAGATACGGCGCTTACTGCGCATCGAAGGCTGCTGTCGAACGGCTGACCGAGCAGCAAGCAATCGAGCTCGCTCGCTACGGGATCCGGGTCAACTGTGTCGCACCCGGGATGACGCCCACCGACATGATCGACGCCACGATCGCTCGGGCGGCGGTGGCCGCCCGAACCGACTCGGATGCAATCACCGAAGCCACGCGACGTCGCATTCCCCTCCGACGGCTGGGAACCACAGCAGAAATCGCGTCGGCGGTCTCGTTCCTCGTCGGACCGGACGGATCGTACGTCACCGGTCAGATCCTCACCGTCGACGGCGGGATGTCCTTGCAATGAATCGAACCCCTGGAGACCAATGAATTCCGCACCATTTTCGATCGATGAGAACCTCATGTGCGATGAGGCGGTTCGTGATCCGTACGCGTACTTCCGTCGTCTGCGCGAAGAAGATCCGGTCCACTGGAACCCTCGCCACCGCGCTTGGATCGTCACGCCTCATGCTGAGGTGTCCAAGGCATTGCGGTCGCAGGGTCTCACTGCGGAGCGGATCACGCCGTTCACCGAAGCGATCAGCCGCGCGTCGGACTCCGACGATGTGGACGCGACGTTCGCGATCTTGAAGAACTGGGTCGTCTTTCGCGACCCGCCGGAGCACACCCGGCTGCGCAATTTGGTCGCTCGCGCGTTCGTTCCATCGGTGGTCCGTCGCCGGACCGAAGAGATCTCGGCCACGATTGCCACGCTGACGTCTCGCCTCTCGCGGGACGAGCCGATCGATCTCCTTCATGAGTTCGCCTATCCCCTGCCCGCGATCGTGATCGCCGAAATGCTTGGCGCTCCGCCCGAAGACCGCGATTTGTTCAAGCACTGGTCGGACAAGTTGACTGCGCTCGTCTTCGGTGCGTACGACCGCGAGGACCGCTTCCACTCGGCCGCTGCGGGCATGTTGGAACTGCGCGATTACCTGCTGGGCTTGATCGGGCAGTACGAACGTGAGCCGGGCGACAACATCATCAGCCTGCTGCTCGAACACGAGGGCGACGATGCGTTGACACGTGACGAACTGGTGTCGACGTGCACGCTGCTGCTCTTCGGCGGCCACGAGACCACCACCAATCTGATCTGCAACTCGATGCTCGCGCTCATGTCCAACCCGGACCAGAAACAAGCGCTGCTCGATGAGAGCGAACTCATCGTGCCGGCAGTCGAGGAGTTCATGCGTTACGACGGTCCGGCTCGAGCGACGGTCCGGCTGGTCAAGGAGGATCACGTCATCGGCGACAAGACAGTGCGCCAAGGCGAACGGGTCTTCCTGATCAACCCTGCGGCCAACCGTGACCCTGCGGTCTTCGCCGATCCGGACCGGTTGGACATCACCCGCAACCCGACCAACCACCTCGGCCTCGGCGCCGGTATTCACTACTGCCTCGGCGCTCCCCTCGCTCGCCTCGAGGCAAAGTTGGCGATCTCTGCACTCCTGCAGACGTTCCCGGACATCGAACTCGCAGCGTCGCCGGACGAGTTGAGTTGGACGAGCACGATGTTGTCTCGCGGCCTGACCAGCTTGCCGGTCCGGCTGAAGAGCTGAGTCGTGCCGGTCATACGGGTCAACCACACCGCGATCAGCGTCCGGGACATGGATCGCTCGATCGAGTTCTATCGCGATCGCCTCGGATTGGAAGTGTTGATGGAGATGGATGTCGATCGGCATCCGGGGTTGGACAGCGTTGTCGGCATGAGCGACGCGGTCGGCCGCGTCACGTTCCTCGCCGCCGGCGAAACGCTCGTCGAGCTGTGGTGTTACAGCTCTCCTGTCGGGCTCGATGTCGCCAACGATTCACGTCCGGCTGATCTCGGCGTCCGTCACATCGCGTTCGAGGTCGACGATGTCGAGGCGATGTACCACGCGCTCAGCAATGGTGGGTACCGGTTCAACTCGCCACCCGTCGATCTCGGTCTGCACAAGACCTGCTATCTGCACGGTCCGGACGGCGAGTTGATCGAGTTGCTCGAGGACCGCACCGATCGAGCGATGATGGCCCGAATTCATCAACGAACGATCACGGCGCGAGCACGACAGGCCGAGACACACGAACACGAGCAAGCACACGAACAACAACAGGAACAACAGGCACGAGGGGATCAACCATGGAAGTGACCGGATTGATGCGTCAATCGGCGCGGTTCAACGCGAGCCGCACAGCGATCGTGCACGGGGACCGATCCCTCACCTTTGCCGAGGCGTGGGATCGAGGCGTGCGCCTCGCGAACGGCTTGCGTTTGTTCGGGCTGAACCCCGGCGACCGGGTCGGAGTGCTCGAAGACAATTCGATCGAGGCCCAGGACTTCTTCGTTGGTGCTGCAATTGCCGGGCTCGTCCGGGTTCCGCTGTACGCCCGCAACTCGCCCGAGAGCCACGACCACATGCTCGGCCACACCGGCTGCCGCGCCATCGTCATCGCAGAGAAGTATCTTCCGGACATCGCCGGAGTGACCGAGCGGCTGCCCGATCTGACGACGGTCTTCGTTCGCGACGCCGGCTACGAGGCCTGGCTCGCCGAGCAGTCAGATGTCGACCCGATGGTCACCATCGATCCGGACGACTGGTACATCGTGCGCCACACCGGTGGCACCACCGGCAAGTCGAAAGGCGTCGCCTACACCCACCGCTCGTGGCTCGCCGCCGGACGCGACTGGTTCTACAACTTCCCACCGATGCAGGCCGGCGACTCCTGCCTGCATGTCGGACCGATCTCACACGGGTCCGGATACCTGTACACCCCGACGTGGCTGTCGGGTGGAACCAACGTGCTGCTCGACCAATTCGATCCGAGCGCCACCATCGAGCTGATGGAGCGCCTTTCGATCGGCTACATGTTCTTGGTCCCGGCGATGCTCAACAGCCTTGCTCGCGAGGCGACCGCTGCCGATCGTGACTGGTCGCAGCTGAAGGTGATCCAGATCGGTGGTGCGCCGATCAACGACGACACCGCGCTCCTCGGCCGGAAGGTGTTCGGCGACGTTCTGTACCAGGGGTACGGCCAGACCGAGGCGCTGCCGGTTTGCATGATGGGGCCGAACGAGTGGTTCTCCGAGGTCGAAGGATCGAACCCGCTCAGATCAGCGGGTCGGGCACTGCCGTTCGCGTACCTGCAAATTCGTGACCCCGAGAACAGCGAACGAGAACTCGAAATCGGAGAAGAGGGCGAGATCGCGATCAGCTGCGACGGGCAGATGCTGGGATTCTGGGACAACGACGAAGCCACCCGAGAACGGATGACATCCGATGGCTTCGTGTTGACCGGCGATATTGGTCGCCTCGACCACAACGGCTACCTGTACGTACTGGACCGCAAGGACGACATGATCATCTCCGGCGGATTCAACATCTGGCCGGCCGAGCTGGAGAACGTCATCCAGAATCACCCCATGATCGTCGAGGTCGCAGTGATCGCGATCCCCAACGACCGGTGGGGCGAGGCACCGATGGCTCTGTGCGTGATCGAAGCGGGCGCCACGGTCACCGACGCCGAAGTGATCGCGATGTGTGCCGAGCAACTCGGCTCCTACAAGAAGCCGGCCCAGGTGGAGTTTCGCAGCGAAGCACTTCCGAAGTCGCCGGTCGGCAAGCTCCAGCGCAAGGTGCTGCGCGAGCCCTACTGGGCGGGCCACGATCGCCGGGTCGCCGGCAACTGACAATCGCCGGTCGGGCCGCCAGCCAGTGCTGGCGACCCGACCGGCTGTGGTCACCGGCTGTGCGTTACTTGATCGACCAACCTCCGCACACCGGGAACAATTGACCGGTGAGGAAATCGCCGTCGTCCGAGAAGAAGTGCACCATCATCGCTGCGATTTCACCGGGGCGGCCGAGCCGGTTGATGGCGTGCGATGCCGCGAACGCGGCCAGGTCCTCGGGCTGCACACCGGCGAGGATCGGGGTGTCGATCGTGCCAGGCGCAACAGCGTTGACGAGGATGTTGTCGTTGGCATATTCGATTGCTGCCTGACGGGTCAGCGCAGCGACGCCGCCCTTGGCTGCTGAGTAGGCCGCAAGGTTCGGCAGGCCGCGAAGTGCAGCCATCGAAGCCACGTTGCAGATCCGTCCGCCACCTTGTGCGACCATGCCCGGGATGACCGCACGCATGCCCATCCAGACCCCCTTCAAGTCGACCCCGACAACGTGATCCCAACGCTCTTCGGTGAGACCGACGATGGTGTCCGGGCCATCCAGGGCAACGACACCGGCGATGTTGGCGAGCAGATCGACCCGGCCGAACGCCGAGATCGTCGCCTCGACGGTCCCGGCCCACAAGCCGGCGTTTGTCGTGTCCATCACCCGAAACGCTGCCGTACCTCCAGCCGCCTCGATTTCCTTGGCTGTCGACTCGACAGATTCCTGAATGTCGGCGCACATCACCGATGCCCCCTCCAGGGCGAACCGCAGGGCAGCAGCCTTGCCGATCCCCTGGGCAGCTCCCGTCACCAATGCAACCTTGCCTGAAAGTCTCATGACTCCTCCTTTGAGAATCGTCGGACCCCCATGACCGAACGACCGTTGGGTAACGTAACACAGCCCTGACAACGGGACCAACGGCGTCGGGCCCTTGCCATTACAGGGTCCCGTCCCATTTGCTGGCGGAAACGCAACGATTCGGAGCTCTCGCCAAAACGTCGGCCGCCGCCCTTGACGCCCACCGATCGGTGGGTTAACGTGAAGAAGTTCACACCAGTAATCTCTCCATGGGGGTATTGATATGCCATTAGGTCTCGCACAACTCGAGCGCGTCACAGCCGACATCCAGGCCAACGATCTGGAGTGGGTGCAGGTCGCCGAGGGCTCTTACTTCAAGGCGTTGACGATTCACGAGCCGACCAACACCGTCGCGTACGCGTTCAAGATGGATCCGGGTGCACCGGACTTCCCGTCGCACTTCCACATCTGCCGCGCGATGTCCTACACGACCAAGGGCTGGTTCGGATATCGCGAGGGCACCAACAGCGTCGACAACGGGATGTTCTCGTACGAAGCAGCTGGCTCGTTTCACACGCCGTTCAGCGATTGCCCGGAGGGCTTCGAGGCCCGGGGCATCTTCGAGAGCGACTCGAATGTCCTGCTCCAGAACCACGTCGCACCCGATCCCACCAGCGACATCATCGGCCTGCTCACGGTGCAGGACTTCATTGACATCGCTGCCAAGGAGACCCACATCGTCCGTCTCGACGGCACGGTTCAGGGTGAACCTCACTTCAAGTACGACTTCTCCGGTCCGGTTGACGTCTTCAAGGACTGAACCACCACAGACTGAACGAAGTTTTCACGATTGATGTGCAGATCCCGTCGGCCCATGCCGACGGGATCTGCTTTTCAGGTGACCGTGCAGTCATCAGCCGCGCGCCTACTGCGGGTAGGTTGGATTCGACCCCGGGCGAGGCAAACAGTGCTCCGGCCATCCTCGATTCGCCCCTCTCTCGACCATGGAAGTGCCGACATGCCCCGACCCAGCAGATGGAATGACATCGTGGAGGCAGCGGCGAAGCTCTTCCAGACCAAGGGTTTTGCAGCGACCTCGTTGGAGGACATCGCCACCGAGGTCGGCATGTGGAAGGGCAGTCTCTATCACTACATCAACTCCAAGGAGGAGCTGCTGCTGGCCGTGGTGAAGGAACCGGCCGAACACATCCTCGATGACCTCCGAATCGTCTCGGGTCTCGACCTGCCCGCTGCCGAGAAGTTGCGGATGGTTGCTCAGGCTCACGGCCGAGTGCTGGAAACCACCTTCGTCTACGCCTCGGTGTACCTCCAAGAAGTCGCAGGGCGCGGCCGCTCGGACGAGTGGACGGCACGAGATCGCGAGTACGTGCGCCTGATCACGGCAATCTTGCAGGAGGGCATGGACGCCGGAGATTTCTCATCCCAACTCGATGCTCGCACTGCTACCTTCGCCTTCGTCGGTGCGTTGAACTGGGTCACCCGCTGGTACCGGCCCGAGGGACCACGCACGGCCGGGATGATCTCGCAGGAGATCTGTTCCACGTTCCTCGGCGGCATGTTGTCCCGGTCCTCCGCGATGCCGGCTTTCGCCGCCGAACCTGCTGAAGCGGGGCTGTAATCGACTCTTCGTTCGGTATCCGGTAGCTACTCGGAGAAAGAGCTACCCCGCCTGATCAGTTCGAGGTCATCTCCATGACCGCCACGACACAGGCGTTACCGTCGACGCCGGCGACACCGCCCCCCATGGTTTCGACCACACCGATTCGGGGATCAGCCGTCTGACGTCCGCCGGCCACACCTCGGAGTTGCCACACGACCTCGGCGATCTGGGCCAAGCCCGTTGCCCCCAGCGGGTGGCCGCGCGACAGCAGACCGCCCGACGGATTGACGACCTGCGGTCCGCCGAGTCGGGTGTGACCGCTGCGGAGCAGCGATGCGCCCTCGCCTTCGGCGGCGAGGCCCAATGCTTCGGTCGTGACGATCTCGCCGATCGTGAATGCGTCATGGCACTCGAGCACATCGACGTCGGCGGGGCCGACGCCGGCCGCCTCGTATGCCGCAGCAGCCGTGGCCGCAATGAGTTCGTAGCCCCACACATGACCGCTGCGGTGGTCCCACGGAGTTCCCGACTTGAGAACCGACGACCGCACAGCCACATGGCCGCCACCCGTGGGTCGTCCGATGACCGCTGCTGCCGCGCCATCGGCGATCGGGCAGCACTGCAACAGGGTCAGCGGATCGGCGATCATCCTCGATTGCAGGACCTCGTCGACGGTGTGGGGTGTGCGGTGGTGCGCTCGTGGGTTGTGCACCGCATGACCGTGGTTCTTCACTGCAACCAAGGCCAGATCCTCGTCCGTCAAGCCGTACATGGCCTGGTAGCGGGTTGCGGCCATTGCGTACAACGATGGAAGGGCAAGACCCGCCCGGCCCTCGGCATCGGTCGACTCAGGATGGATCGCTCCGTTGAAGGCATCGGTCATCTTCTCGACGCCTATCGCCAACACGTTGTCGAAACGTCCCATCTCGACCGCTGCGACCGCCTCGTGGAACGCGGTCGTGCCGCTTGCGCACGCATTTTCGACGGTGATGATCGGAATGCCCCAGATGCCCATTGCATGGAGCGCGCGTTGGGCGACGCCCGGAGCGCCGAAAACGGTGCCGAGATACACCGCATCGACGGCCGAGACATCGGCGTCGTCCAATGCTTCTTTCGTGGCCTGCCAGATCAACTGCGAGGGGTGCGTGTCGGGCTGCTTGCCGAACATCGATGTGCCGACTCCATTGATCGCGACGTTCATGACAGCACCTCCACGGTCAAGTCGCCGGCTTCGGTGGTCGGGGCGAGTTCGACCCGAGCGCCGACGGCGATTCGATTGGATTGGCCCTCGACATGGGCGAGCACTCGCGGGCCGTCGTCGATGTCGACGTACGCCAATGCGTACGGCGGCGTTCGGCCGGGAACAGGAATTCGCACGACGGTGGAAGACCAGACGGTTCCCTCCGACCCAAACGTGGCCTCGACGACATCGTCAGCGAAGCAATTCGAGCAGCGCGGTGGCTCGAGCAACATCGGATGACCGCACTGCTGACAGCGGGAGCCGGCGAGTCGCAACGATCCATCGTCAGATCGAATGACGCGTGGCCGGGGATCTGGGGTGGTGGTCATCGGCGGGACTTCTCGACAGTCGGCACAGCGACGTAGTGTAACATTCGTTTGGTTACGACGGAGGAGCGACGGATGCGCATCGATGGACACGTGGCATTGATCTCGGGGGGCTCGTCGGGCCTCGGCGCAGCGACGGCAGTGCACCTCGCCGACCTTGGCGCACGCGTCGTGGTGATGGACCTGCGTCCGCCGCTGCAGCCGCGGTCGGACATCAGTTTCGTGCAGGCCGACGTGACCGTGACCGACGACGTCGTTGCAGCAGTCGAACATGCGGAGTCGCTCGGCCAGCTGAGAGTGTTGGTCAACTGCGCCGGTGTCGGCAGCAATGAGCGCACGTCTCGCCGCCGAGCCGACGGCACCGATGTCGCTGCTGATCTCGCAGCCTTCCGGCGGGTGGTGGACATCAACCTGGTCGGCACGTTCAACTGCATGCGAATCGCCTCAGGACGGATGCAGGCCCTCGCCGCCGACTCCGCCGAGGACACCGCCGGTGTCATCGTCAATACCGCGTCCATCGCTGCCTTCGACGGTCAAGTCGGTCAAGCTGCCTATGCAGCCTCCAAGGCTGGCGTGGTCGCGCTCACATTCGTGGCCGCCCGGGACCTGGCTCCGCTCGGGGTCCGGGTCAACGCAATTGCTCCCGGCCTGATGGAGACACCGCTGCTCGAGACCGTCCGCGACGACATCCGTGAGCAACTGCTCGAGTCGGTCGTGCACCCGCGCCGGATCGGGCTGCCATCCGAGTACGCTCGGCTCGTCGGCCACCTGATCGAGAACGACTACATCAACGGCGAGACCATCCGCATCGATGCCGCCGCACGCCTTCCCTTCCGACGTAGCGTTCGATCAAACATCCCGGATGCGGGTTCGGTGGCGGGATAACGCGGAATCCCACAGCTCGGGCGCTGCCCGAGCGGTGCCGGAAGGTGTCGTGATTCCCGACCGTGCGAAGGGGTTCGGGCGAGGTGGTTTACGGTGATCACCATGCCGCTTCCTCGCAGTCTCTTCTCCCGTGACACACCGCAGGATCACGACCTGACGGTGACGAGTGGGCAGTGGCCCACCGGGTTGTCCGGCGAACTCGTGATCAGCGCTCCGCACCCCGACACGTTCGACGGGCCGCATCCGTTCTTCGGTGAGGGGATGATCTACCGGATGTCGCTCGACGCCGGTCGCCACGGAGCAGCACCAGGCTCGTTCGCGTGGCGACAGTCCAAGATCGCATCGCCGTCGGCGCGGCTACGCGCATTGCGACCCGATCTGTTCACGCCGACGATGGTCGGGGTGCAGTCACCGTTCGGTCCGGTGAATGCGGCCAACACCGCTCCCCTACCGTGGGGCGACCAGCTGTTCGCGACCTGGGACGCCGGGCGCCCGACCGAGGTCGATCCGCTCACCTTCGAGTATCTCGGTGAGGTCGGCCACCGGTCGCAGTGGATCACCTTGGAGATGGGCGCCCAGCCGGTACTGCCGATGGTGCTCAGCACTGCCCATCCTGTGATCGACCCAGATCGCAATGTGCTGTGGACAGTCAACAGTTTGTGGGGCGCGTTACATGTCGTGCGCTGGGACGGCGAGGGTCCGATCTCGCGTTGGCCGATCACGGGAGCGGTGATACCCCAATCGGTGCACACGATCACCCAGACCCGTGACTGGCTGATCGTGGCCGACTGCGCATACAAGGTGGAACCGCAGGTGATGACGGGCGGCGCACGAACCCAGCCGGCAAACCTCTCCGGCCCGGTGCACCTGATTCGCAAGGCCGATCTCGACCGCACCCCGCCCGGGCAGGAGGTGTCGTGTCAGATGTTCGAGATGGCACCCGAGAACAACCACTACTACGCGACCTACGACGACAGTGACGGCATCGCGATCTTGTTCGAACACACCGAGAGCGCCGATATTGCAATGACCCAGAAGGCCGGCGACATCGATGCGCTCGGCCGACCGTGCGACCCTGCGCTGCGCGGGTTGTACGGCTTCCCGATGGCACCTGATCGCACCACGTATCTGGTGTTCGATCCGGAGCGGGGGAAGGTGGTGCACAGGGCCGAGCAACGCGACCCCGAGCGGTTGTGGACCCGTCAGCTCAACGCCATCGACTGGAGCACCGAGGGTCGCACCAACCCGACCTTGCACCACACCGTGCACCACGGCTTCCGGCCCGAGGCCATCACGCAGGAGATGCTCGCGCTCTACGGCGACCGGGTCGACCGCACGCTCTTCCCGTCGGATGAAACACGACCGATGGTGGTCACCTCGTCGATGCCCGACCTGACGGTGGCTGCCACGTGGGAACTCGGGCAGGACGACTTCCCGAGTTCGCCGATCTTCGTCCCGCGCGATCCGGGCACGGACCCGACCAAGAGTCGCTACAGCGGCTCGGACCCCGGTGGCCACGACGGGTGGGTGGTCGTGCCGGTGATGAACGACGCCGGGTTCCGGGTCGAGGTCTACGACGCCGGCGCGATCGGAGCGGGCCCGGTGGCGACTGCGTCGAAGCCGGGGATGACCGTGCCGTTCGTGCTGCACGCGGCCTGGATGCCACGCGCTGTCTCGACCGCAGGCGATGGCCGATCGAGACTGTCGTTCAGTGACGAACTCGAGCGAGTCGGCGAGTTACCGGCCGATCTCGCCGCCGTCGTCGACCGGGTCGCCGACGACATCCGTCAACGAGTTCCGCTCGGTGGTTGACAAGGGCTCGGGCCACTTATGGGCAGATGCCTGATCGGCGAAGCAAGTCGATGTCGAACCCGGGTGCTGCAAAGTCGGGAAGGTCCACGGTGCGCGACGTACGCACAGCCGTCCTGGCCTCGAGAGCGGCCGAGACGTCCGGATTGGCCACGAGTTCGTCGCATGCATCGACGTCCCAGAGAATGATCAGGCTGGCTGTGTCGCCGTGATCGAGCGATTTGGGGAGCGCATCACCCTCGAGATCAAGGCCGGGCATGGCCGCCGCAAGGTACTCGAGTCCCGTCTCGTAGTACGACTCGTCGACGGTTCCGTCGAGCGCAGCCGCCACGGACTCCTCGACAATCCATGCGCCGACGACGCGGGCACCTGGAACAGCAATGACTGAACGAAGGGCGAGGCGCGGCCAGGTCTGTGCTGCCACCGAAGCAGTCGTCAAAACCTCGCGATGGCTCGGCAGTGCACTCCAGCTGCCGGACTGATTGCCGTTCGGAGGGCTCAGCGATGGGCGGAGCAGATTCGGCGAAAACGCCGCTGCAACGAGGATGAAGACGCCGACCAGGACGAGAAGCCGGTTGCGAGCGCGACTCGGCCGCGGGGCAAGCCGATCCATCGACGGATCCGGTGTCGAAATCGACGTCAGGGTTGCATCGCTCATTGGCCCATCGTACTATGTCAATATGCCAATAGCCACCGAGAAGTCGTCGTAGTGGGAGTCATTGCCGTCGGGGGCCTTGCCGCTGTCGTCATCATCCTCACGATCGCACTTGCCGGACGGCGCAGCGATCCGTCGGCCGCTGAGGTCGCGTGGTTGGCCGGGCCGGGGTTCTCGAACACCGCAACCTCCGTGAACGATGACGCTCGCGCGGTGTGTCGGCGGTATCTGACACGGCATCGCCGGCACCGATTTGCCGGCGGGGTCTTCGGGGTCTGCTTCGCCGCGATCATCGGTGTGCGGTGGTTCGGTTCGATCACCATCGGTGTCGGCCAAGGCAATCCACTGGCTGACCTCTTGTTCTGCGGGGTCGGCGGCGTCATCGTCGGCACGCTCTCCGCCGAGAGCTTCCGACTCACGACCACGCGCAACGAGCAGCGGGCCGCGTCACTGACCCCTCGCCCGACATCAGCGAGTCGCGGACGGGTGCTCGTTTCACGGTTCATCGCGCTCGCGTCGATCGTCATCGGTGTCGCCGTCGCACTCACCGACCACGGCAGGCTGGCGCTGTTCACGTCGATGATCTTCGTCGTGCCGCTCGCGATGGCCGAGTTGGTCATGGTCGTCATCGCCAGCAGGAGTCGGCCGGCGATGACCGACCGCGCTCGGCTCCTCGATGAACGTCTTCGGGCATTTGCCGGCTCCTCCCTCACGTCTCTGCACCTGGCAACCGCAGTGCTGATGCTCGGCTGGACGTCTTCCAAGATCGACGGACTCACAGGATTTCTGGCCGGCTTCCGGTTCTGTGTCGTCGTCGGATGCCTGGTGATGTCAGTCATCTCGCTGCGCCGCGCTGCCCCACGACCGAGCGGCAAGTTCCACTTTGGAGATGGTGCGACCATCGCATGATCATCCACGTTGATGCAACGTCGCCCTTGCCGGTCTTCGAACAGATGCGGTCTCAAATTGCACGATTGATCGCCTCCGGTCAGTTGCGAACCGGAACGAAGCTGCCAACCATTCGCCAACTCGCGCATGATCTCGGCGTCGCACGCGGGACGGTCAACAAGGTGTACGACGCGCTCGGCCGTGACGGACTCGTCGAAACTGCTGGCCGCCACGGCACCACCGTGCTCGACTGCGCGTCGCTTACCTCGACGGCTCGGGACCTGGATGCAGCCGCCGACACACTGGCCGTCGTCACCCGCCAGCTCGGCTTCGCAGATGACGACGCACATGCAGCCCTGGTCGCCGCGCTGCATCGCTTGCGCACCTGACGGATCGAAGCCGATCTACGTCGGCGGCTCTGGCAAGTAGCCGGCGCTCGGCCGGGCTTCGCCATCTGGGAAGGCTTCGGGCGGCGTTGTCCGTGGGTGGTGCGCGAACCACAACCCGAACCCGATCCCCACACTCGCGGCCACGACATGTTGGATGTCGAACAGTCGCCGGTTGATGAGCCAGATCGTGACCAGTGACTGGATCACGATGGTCGGGGCCAGCCACGCGTTCGGTCCACGACGCGACGCGCACAACGCAGCCAGCGTGCCGTAGATCGCCGATG
>JBDSDH010000218.1:0-6940 GCA_039920665.1 Ilumatobacteraceae bacterium | reverse complement strand
GCCGGCTACGACGAGGCCGTGATGTTGGCCCCGAACGGGATGGTGGCCGAGTGCACCGGCGAGAACATCTTCGCTGTCCGCAACGGCGTGATCATCACCCCGCCACTGTCGGCGGGCGCGCTCGAAGGCATCACCCAGAACAGCGTGATGGTGATCGCTCGCGATCTCGGGATGGACATCCGAGTCGACAACCTGGCCCGCAGCGACCTGTACATCGCCGAGGAACTGTTCGTGTGCGGCACCGCCGCCGAGATCAGCAGCGTCCGCAGCGTCGACGACCGCGAGGTGCCGCCCAACGGCCCGATGACCACCGCGATCGCCGAGGTGTACATGAAAGCCGTCAAGGGCGAGGACGACCGCTACACGCATTGGAACGAACTCGCCGTCTGAGCTGATCCCACGCCGTCGGCCGCTGGCCGCGTGTGGACCGAGTGATCGGTGTACTCCTGAGCCAGTTCCACAGCCCGCCGAACGGCCGGAGATGCTGCGCGACCGACCGGAAAACGTCGACCGCCCTCGGCTGCGCTGCCATCGGTGGGGACGGCGCGCCACCGAGGGCGGCACGAATGGGATGATCCACCGCTGATCGAATGTCCGGTGTTACCCTTGGCTCGAATCAACTTCTCACCCGTCAGAGCAAGCTCTGGCGGGTGAGCCCGTTTTCAGGATCATCTCCCCAGCAGGCTGGCTCGACTCACCCGAATGCCTCCGGTTCGAAGCAGTTGCCTGCCCTTGCCTTCGGCGGTGCTCTCCGACTCCCCGGAATCTCCGACCCGAAGGCCTTCGATTGCCGGCTCGTCTGACTCCCCCTCGACGCCGACCCGAAGGTCCTCGACTCGGGCTTGCCGACGGCGTGCGCTTCGTGCCCGAAAGCACTCCACGTCCGTTCGTCGACTCCCTTCAACCGCACGCCCGAAAGCGTTTGGTCTCCGTTCGTCCGGTGCCCGACATTGCTGCCGTGCACCCGAGCTGCGGATCATCCCCCGATTCGTCGTACTGGCTGGCCCGGTCGGATCCGGTCTTGCAGCTTGCGCCGCTTGCCCTCGTCCGGTGGGCCAGTTCGTCGTGCGAACCGGTGTGAAAGAGATCATGCGCTCCGAAAAACCCCTGGTCAAGCGGTATTTTCGAAGTCACAGGGTTATCCCCCGATAAACCCACAAATCCCCAGAAGTTTGTTGTTCATCCACCTGTAACACACAGGTTCCACACAGGACACGACCCGTTCACACAACCGATGCCTCCCTGCAACCGCCCGATGACGTGCGAACTGGCCGACAGGTCGCTCCGGTTTCGGACTGATCCATCGGGCAGAACCGCTTTCCCCTCTCTGCCTCCGGCAACTGGCCGACAGGTCGCTTCGGTTTCGGACTGATCCATCGGGCAGAACGCCGGCGGGCAGCAGGGCGGCGACGTGGCGCACGGCTCAGACGGCGGCGGGCAGCAGCGCAGCGAGGTCGGCGACGGTGACGCCGGCGAGCGTGGATCGCAGGGTCATGCCCGGTTCCGGAGCGATGTCGCGCACGTTGGGCACACCGAGTACGGCACAGCCGGCCGCGAGCGCCGAGCGAGCGCCGGTCGGGGAGTCCTCGATCGCAACGCAGGCTGACGGGTCGACACCGAACGCTGCGGCACCGAGCAGGTACGGTGTCGGGTGGGGCTTGCCCTGGCCGGGCGGGACCTCGTCGCCGGTGACGATCGCCCCGAACGAACCAGCGGGCAGCGCCGCGAGCACGGGCGTCACCAACCGCCGGTACGACATCGTCACGAGGCCGCACGGCACGTCGAGCGCCTGCAGCGAGGCGAGCAGTTCGACGGCGCCGGGGCGCCAGGGGACATCGATCTCGAGCTGCGCAATCACGTGGTCGAGCAATCGCTCGACGATGTCTGCTGCCGGCAGGCGCACCCCGCCGTGGCGGCGGATGTACTCGGCAGCGTCGAGCAGATCTGCGCCGATGATGGCGTGGGCGTGTTCGTCGCTCCACGTGCCACCGAACTGTTCGACCAGTTGCCACTCGCCGGACATCCAATACGGCTCGGTGTCGAGGAGGGTCCCATCCATGTCCCACAACACTGCGGCCGGGAGCGTGATCGGGTGTTCGTCGTCGATGCTGTCCACGTCCAGGCAGGGTAACCGGGGCTCCGAAGCGGTTGACGTTCGCGCTGATGGCGGGCACAATGGCCGGGTGATCGCCAGCCACACCGCCCAGATCATCATTATTTCGTAGCGCACGTCTTCCACGACGTGCGCTGTTGGCCGCCCATCCGGGGCGGCTTTTTTATTGCGCCCGTTTCTTTGCTCAGGAGATCCACAGGAGATCCACGATGACAACCGACACCCCGCCTACCCAACCCGTACAACCCGCACATGTCCCATCACATGTCCCATCACATGTCGAAGTGTTCGACACCACCCTGCGCGACGGCCTGCAGGTCGAGGGCGTCTCGGCGACGGTTGAGGACAAGTTGCGCATCGCCGAGCAGCTCGACTTTCTCGGGGTGCACTTCATCGAGGGTGGGTGGCCCGGCGCGAACCCGAAAGACATCGAGTTCTTCCGGCGGGCGCAGACCGAGTTGCAGCTGACCACCAGCACCTTGGTCGCATTCGGATCGACCCGCCGGCCGAAGGGCAAGGTGGACGATGATGCGACCCTGCGCAACCTGATCGAGGCCGGCACCGCAGCCGTCTGCATCGTGGCCAAGAGCTGGGACTATCACGTCCTCAATGCGCTGCAGACCACCCTCGACGAAGGTGCGCTGATGATCAGCGACTCGGTCGAATACCTGAAGGCTCACGACAAGCAGGTCCTGGTCGACATGGAGCACTTCTTCGACGGCTACAAGCGCAACCCCGAGTTCGCCCTGCGCGCCCTGGAGTCCGCGATCATCAAGGGCGCCAGTCATGTCGTGCTGTGCGACACCAACGGTGGCTCACTGCCGCACGAGGTCGGCCAGATCGTCAGCGACGTCCACCGCCACATCGGCGACGACGCGATCATTGGCATCCACTGCCACGACGACACCGGCTGCGCCGTTGCCAACAGTATGGCCGCCGTGCTCGCCGGCGGCCGTCACGTGCAGGGCACGCTCAACGGTCTCGGCGAACGCACCGGCAACTGCAACCTCACGACCGTCATCCCCAACCTGCAGATGAAGCTCGGTATCGACTGCCTGCCCGCCGGTCGCCTCGAGCGGCTGACGTCGGTCAGCAACCACATCGCCGAGGTGCTCAACCGCCCGCTCAACCCACAGGCGCCGTACGTTGGTTCGTCGGCGTTCGCGCACAAGGCCGGTCTCCATGTGTCGGCGATCGTGCGGGCCAAGGATGCTTACGAGCACGTCGATCCCGAACTCGTCGGCAACGGCACCCGTTTCGTCGTCAGCGAGATGGCCGGTCGGGCGACGCTGACCATCAAAGCCGAAGAACTCGGCCTCGACATGGATGGCCCGGCGATCAACCAGGTGATCGACGATCTCAAGCGACTCGAACACGAGGGCTATCACTTCGAAGCGGCCGATGCCTCGCTGGAATTGTTGATGCGCCGGGCCACTGGCTGGCAGCAGGACTTCTTCCGGATGGAGAGCATGCGGGTGATCACCGAAGAACTGCTGAACGGCCAGTTCACGACCGAAGCCACGGTCAAGGTGTGGGTCGGCGAGGAGCGCTTCATCCAGACCGGCGAAGGCAACGGTCCCGTCAATGCGATCGACACTGCGCTCCGGGCCGCGCTCGGCAACGCGTTTCCGGCGCTCGACAAGGTGCATCTGGTCGACTTCAAGGTCCGCATCCTCGATGGTGCGACCGCGACTGGGGCGATCACGCGGGTCCTGCTCGATGCCACCAACGGCGATCGGTCGTGGACGACCATCGGCGTCAGCGCCAACATCATCGAAGCGTCGTGGCGAGCCCTCGAAGAATCGCTGGTGTTTGGCTTGCTGCACGCCGGCGAGTAGAAAGAGACCCATGGCTGTTCCCAAGTTCGCTCCGGTCGCTTCGATGGACGAGGTTCGTTCCTACGAATCGCCCGAGCACGTTCCAGAGCCATGGATGCCGGACCGGGCGGCCGAGATCGAGGGTCGCCAGCCCGAGGGCGAACGGCTCGGCTATCAAGGGCCGGACCAGGGGTACATCCTCACCCTTGCGGCGCTCGTCCGTGACCAGATCCAAGTGGCTCCGGGTGAGTCCGTCGACGACGCGGTCCTTGGGTCGATCAACGTCGCCCTCCGCCGCGCATCGCTGTTCGGTCGGGCCCCGGTCATCCACGACCTCAGGATCGCACTGACGATCTGGGGCTGGCTCGATGGCGCCCCGTCAGCCGAACTGGTGGCTCGTCGCAGCGCACTGTTCGAAGGTGTCGCCAATACCAACCACCACTACACCGAGGGCCGATTGATCGCTGATCTCGTTCCCGAAGCCACATTGCGGATGACCCCCGCCGCTGTCACCAGCAGCTACGCCGCAGGCAACTGGCTCGCACTCACCGGGGCCTGACGACCGCGGCGCCCAGGGATGCTCAGGGATGCTCACGGAATGATGGTGAACGAGTTGAACAGCGTGCGCAGCATGAACTGGGACTCCGCCGCGGAGGGGTCGGCGTCATTGGCGGCGTCCGGAGCGAACCAGGTCCGGAACATCACGTAGGCGTTTGTGGTGGCCGGGTCGTAGTAGAGATCGACGTTGCCGACCGACCGTTGGCCGCCGACGTAGAAGCCGACCCAGTTGAACGAGCCGTGCACGACCCCCCACGGATCTGGATCGCTGAGCGTGAGCTCGGAGTACTCGATCCCGGTGTAGTTCTGCGACAGGATGCCCTGCGCCGTCGACGTCACCACGGACACATCGGCTTGGCCGGCGGTTCGGTCGACCTGCACGTCCTCGGTTCCGTTGGTGACGAATCCTCGTCCCTGGCCGGTGGGGCCGACGATGCTGAAACCGGGTGCCGCCGTGAACGCGACGAGACCGTCGACGGTGACGGGCGGGTGGATGGTGGCGACGCGGAACGGGGCCAGCGGAACCAACGGCTGCGGCGCACCGACGAGCGGGGTCGCCAGGAAACTGGCGTTGAGGACATCGGAACTCGCCGTGGGGATCACGTTCTGATAGCCATTCGGGCCGTAGGCACTGACCACCAGGACGAGTCCGTCGGTGCGCACGTAGACGTCGATCGAGCCGGTCTGGACGGCTTTGGTGGTCCCGTCGAATGTCACGAAATACGTCGAGTAGACATCGGTGGCGGGTTCGCCGGCCAGGCTGCGGCTCTTGGCGGTGGGGCTGTAGCTGATGGTGGTGAAGAATGGATCGAACGCGTTGACGTATTCCTGGGTGAGCACACCTGGGTCCGTTCCCGGTGACCGAACGGCCGTTTGGGCGTAGATGACCGAGACATTGTCGGTGAGCGTCGTCGATCCGCCACCGCCGGTGGTCTGGCTGAAACCAGCCGGGATCAGCAGCGCGACGCCGTTGCCGAGATCGGCCGCACCTTCGGGAATTGCGGGGATCGTTGCGACCGTCGTGGTGGACTCGGCAACGGTGGTGGTGGATTCGACGACTGTGGTCTCGGTGACCGTGGTCGAGGTCTCCGGAACCGCTGTCGTCGTGGTGTCCGGAACCGCTGTCGTGGTTGTCGCCGGAATGGCCGACGCAGTGGTGACGGTTTGGGCGGTCGTGTCCGTCGCCGTGGAGTCGTCGTCATCGCGGGTCACGACGAACAGCCCGACACTGACGATCGCGAGAACTGCGATGACCGCTCCGACCACGAGCAGCTTGGAGCGGCCCTGCGACGACGGCGGTGGCGGCGAGATGTAGGGCTGGGGACTGCCTCCGGGACCGCTCGGCCCGCCCGGCGTACCCGGTTGGAACCCGGTCCACGGCGTCGGCGGCGGCAGGCTGCCGCCAGGGCCGCTGCTGTTGGCAGCTCCGGTCGTGGTGCTCCCGGGACCGTCGGCGCCACCGAGGGGCCCGAACGGTGGTGGTGGTGGCACGTTGGTCATACGGCAGATCCTGTCGATCTCGGGCGATTCACGATGAACGCTCAAAGTAACATGATCCCCCTCGGGCAACACTCTGCGACCGGCATCGGCCTCAGACGACCGGCACGCTTCACGCTTGAAGTTGTCTCACACCTGGTCGTTTCACGCTGCCGGTCGTGGCTGCATCGACCAGCGGATGACGCTGGTCAAAACCATCCCGGCCGGGCCGACGACGAGCCGCTCGCTGATCGGCAGGAACGGCAACCGCAACGGCCACCGGGTCCATACCGGCAGCGACGCCACCGCTGCGGCGGCGAGCGCGAAGTATGCCGGTCGGGCGGCGAGCGGCAGCGGTGGTTCGACCAACAGGAACCGGGCTGCGTCGCGAGCCGCGACCGAGCCGCGTAACTCGGGTCGAAACGCGCGCAGTTGGGCGCGCAACATCGCGACGTCGAGTGGCGGTCCGACGACGCCGAGCTTGGTCGCGATGATCGACGATTCGGCGACGTACTGATCGGCCTCAGCCGGGGTGAGCGGCTCGCTGCCATACCGCTGGTGCGTGGCGAGGAAACTGTCGGTTTCGGCGAGGTGCACCCAGTGCAGAAGATGCGGATCGTTGGCGGCGTAGGGCCGACCGTCATCGGCCACGCCGACGACCCGTTCGTGCACTCGTTTGACGACGGCGACTGCCTGATCGGCGAGCTCGACCGTGCCGAAGGTGGTGGTCGCGAGGAACTCGGCGGTGCGCTGCAGGCGTCCCCACGGATCGGCTCGGAAGTCCGAATGGTTGGCGACGCCCGCCATCGCCAGTGGGTGCAACGATTGCAGCAGCAATGCCCGCATACCGCCGATGAACATCGCCGCGTCGGCATGTACGCGACGGATCGGAGCGTCGTCGGCGAAGAGTCGTGGTCCCACGGCATCGAAAATTGCTGCGCCTTTGGCGACCGGGTCGTCGCCGACGACCCGCGAC
>JBDSDH010000217.1:0-3719 GCA_039920665.1 Ilumatobacteraceae bacterium | reverse complement strand
GCCCTGAGCGCCGTAGGTCACGCCGAGCGACTTGGCGAAGCCGATCACTGCGTGTTTGGTGAGACCGTAAATCGGATCGAATGGGATCGCACCGAGTCCGGCCATCGATGCCGTGATCACGATGTGGCCGCTGCCTCGCTCTGCCATGCCCGGCAGCACGGTTCGCGCCCCATAGACCACACCGTCGACATTGGCTCCCATGATGCGGCGGTAGTTGCGCTCGGTGACTTCGGCCAGTGGTCCGGAGTCGATCATCTCCCCGGGCGGACGGGTACTGACGCCGGCGTTGAGGAACGCGATGTCGAGTGGCGGAAGACGGCTGGAGAGCCACCCCCATTGATCCGGGTCGGAGACATCGAGATGGTGGAAGCTGCCACCGATTTCGGCCGCAAGCGATGCGCCTCCTTCGTCGTCGATGTCGGTCAGGACAACGGCGGCTCCGAGTTCGGCGAACCTGCGCGCGACGGCTGCTCCGATGCCGCTTGCGGCGCCTGTGACGAGTGCGGCCTGAGCTGTGAGCGAGCCGTTCCAAGAGTTCCCCATGGACCTTATGTAAACACCCGTGTATACATGATGTCAATGGGAGCATCAAGGGGAACGACCGTCCGGCTACCGCGTGCCCAACGCCGTCAACTGATTGTCCGCGCCGCGGCGGCGGTGTTCCTGGCCGGCGGCTACGACAAGTCGTCGATGGAGGACGTGGCCCGTGCCGCAAGCGTGACTCGGTTGATCGTCTACCGGATCTTCGAGTCGAAAGAAGCGCTGTACACCGCGGTGCTCACGTCGGTCCTCGATGACATCACGACGGGGTTCGATCACGGCGGCGAGGGCGAGGCGTTCGCCCACCGGGCAGAGATCGCCGCGATCCTGCTCGGCGTGGCCCGTCGGCAACCCGACGGGTTCCGATTGTTGTGGCGGCACGCGTCGAATCAGGGCGAGTTCGTCGACCTGATCGAGTTGTTCAAGTCGGGAGCGACCGACTATGCGATCCGGCTCCTCGCGCCAGTGATTCCTGACCCGGTCATTCACCGCTGGGCTGCAGAATCGGTGGTCAGCCATCTCTTCGAGAGTGTCTGCCTCTGGCTCGACAACGGCGATCAGACGAGTGACGAGGTCTTCGTGCGGATGCTGATGGACGGCGTTCGGGCGATGGTGCAGGTGTGGGTGATGAACGCGATCGATGCCGGCACAGCGAGGATCACCGAGGACGCGACGTCAACACCAGGGCCACCATCGAACACAACGAAAACGCGACGAACATGACGCTGGGCAACAGCCGATTCTCCACTCGTGATCTATCGGCGGTGAGCGTGGCGGCTTGAACCGAAAGATCAGCGCGTTGTCAGGTCGTTGTTGTCGAGGCTGCAGTCGCAAAGATGTCGAGCAGCCGATCGATCTGTTCATCGGTGATGACGAGCGGTGGGCAGAAGGTGGTGGTGTCGGCATTGATCGCACGGATGATGCCTCCGTTGGCCAGCATCAGATCACGGATGGTTGTTGCGTTCTGATCTGGCTTGAGGCCTGCCGCCCAGACTGCGCCATCGCCGCGTACGTGATCGATCACGCCATCCGCGGCGAGTGCACGCAGTCCGGCCCCGAGCCGTTCGCCGACGTGTGTGGCCTGATCGAGCAGGCTCTCCCGTTCGATGATCTCGAGGTTCTTGAGCCCCGCTGCACAGACGCTCGCATGGCCGCTGTAGGTGTACCCATGACGGAGGAAGAATGTCGGGTCGGATTCGAGCGCATCGAGTGGACCGCGACCCACGAACACTCCACCGAGTGGTTGGTAGCCGGATGTGACCGCTTTGGCGAAGGTCAGAAAATCGGGGGTCACGCCGTAATGCTGAGCGCCGAACCAGGTGCCGAGGCGGCCGAATCCGGTGATGACCTCGTCGAAGATCAGGAATGCGCCGTGCTGATCGCACAGTCGGCGAACGCCCTCGAGGTAGTGGTCCACCGGTGGAAACACGCCTCCGGCACCCTGCACCGGTTCGGTGATGACCGCCGCGATTTCCGCACTGCGGTCCTTCATCAGGGTCGCCAACGTTTCGATGTCGTCGCTCGGCACGTGTACGACATCCGGGACGAGCGGGCCGTAGCCGACCCTGTTCGGGGCGATGCCCTGCGCGCTCGTGCCCCCGTAGTTGGTGCCGTGATAGCCGCGTGTGCGACTGATGATCACCGTGCGCTCCGGGTGGCCGGCTTGGACGTGGGCGAGTCGGGCCAGCTTCATTGCGGTGTCGACGGATTCGCTACCGCTGTCGGTGAAGAAGACTCGTGACCCCGGCATGGGACTGAGTCCGACCAACTTCTCGGCAAGGTCGTCAGCCGGTCCGTTGGTGAACGGATCGAAACACGAGTATGTCTCGAGCGTGCTCATCTGCGCAGCGACGGCCTCGGCCATCTCGCGTCGACCGTGACCGATCGCGCAGTACCAGAGGCTGGCCATGCCATCGATCAACTCGTTGCCGTCGCCGTCCCAGAGCAGCGCGCCGTGGCCACGGACGATCTTGATGAACGACTCGCGGGTGGGACTGGCGAAGGGGTGCAGAAACGCTGATGGCATCGGTCCACGGTACCCGCGCCCGCTCGTCGGCGAACAGCTGCCTCCGCCAGAATGACGCATGGCCGTCCTGATCCCCGATCTCTGTCTCGACCTCGTTGCCGAGTCAGCCGTGCTCGAGTCAGTGCTTGAGTTACTCGGCCAAGCTGGTTGGCAGACACCGACGCCGGCCGACGGCTGGAGCATTCAGGATCAGATCAGTCACCTCGCCTATTTCGACCACGCAGTCACCACGGCGGTCACCGATCCGGATCGATTTCGTGTCGAGTTGGCCGAAACCAGAAAGCTGCCCGGCAACTCCATCGACGCAATCGTTACCGCTGGTCGGAGTCACTCCGGTGGGCAGATTCTCGAACAGTTCCGAGCGGCCCGGTCGACCATGATCGAGGCGTTCGAACACGCAGATCTGTCGGTTCGGGTGCCGTGGTACGGGCCGGCGATGAGCGTCGCGTCGGCGCTCACGGCTCGGATCATGGAGACCTGGGCCCACGGTCAGGACGTGTTCGATGCCCTCGATGTGGCGCATCCCCCGACGGTTGCGCTGCGCCAAGTCGCCCACATCGGCGTGCGGGCACTGCCGAACAGCTTCACCAGCCACGGCCGACCGGTGCCATTGGACGAGGTCCGGCTCGAGCTGACCGGCCCCGACGGCGATCAGTGGATCTGGGGACCGGAGCCCGACCGGACCGACAATCTGATCACCGGCCCTTCGCTCGACTTCTGCCTGATCGTCACCCAGCGCCGCCATGTCGATGACACCGACATCGTCATGTCAGGTCCGGTCGCGACGGAGTGGATGAGCATTGCCCAGGCGTTTGCCGGCCCCGCCGGTTCCGGTCGGCGACCGGGCCAGTTCCCCAAGGGTTGAGTTCACCGGTGGCTGTGGGAACGGCGGAAGCGGGACTCTACCGGCTGTCGACAGCCGCTGCAGTCCCACGTGGTCACCCACAGGCTGTCGACAGCCCCACGAGTCCCACCGATCTGCCGGGCCCGGACATCAGAAGCGGGGTTGTCAGGCGAGAGTGACGACGGCGCGCCCTCTGAGGGTGCCGCTGTGGAGCGCTTCGTAGGCGTCGGCGACGCGATCGAGCGGGAACAGATCGGCGTCGCTGCGGATCAGGCCCTGCTCGGCGAGCCGAACCACCTCGTGGGCGTC
>JBDSDH010000216.1:0-3051 GCA_039920665.1 Ilumatobacteraceae bacterium | reverse complement strand
GAAAGGCCGCTCACCACCCTGCGCGCTCGAAGGGACTCGAACCCCTAACCGCTTGATCCGTAATCAAGTGCTCTATCCATTGAGCTACGAGCGCAGAACCGTCACATATCCTAGAGGACACGTCACGTAAACGAAACCACTTTCCCGATCACCGCCAATCAGCGGTGAGACGGAATCAGGCCCACGGACCCCAGCCGCCAGCTCGGAGGTACATCGCGTACGCGGCGTAGGCGTTGACGTGTGGGTCGAACAACTGGTCGCTCGACGTGATCCCTGCAGACGCCATCCAACCCTTGTGCACGTTCCAATACAGCTGGAACAACCCGAAGCAGCAGTAGTTGCGTACGGTCGGGATCAGGTTGCTCTCACGGGTCGCGATCCGGATTGCTTCGTCCTCGAGCTCATCAGGCCAGACGTCGCGGATGATCTGGGCGACCTCGGCCTTGGTGTAGGTGTTGCTCGGCGGCGCAGCGGTCGTCGAAGGGGATGACGTCGTGGCGGCCGCAACGGTCGTGGTCGTCAACTTCACCGTTGTCGTGGTCGGCGCATCGGTCGTGGTCGGCGCTTGCGTGGTCAGAGCGGCCGTTGTGGGCGCGGATGCACCCTCCGGGAGGCAGACCGTGCGGCCGGGGTAGAGCGGTGTGTCGGTCTTGGCGTTGTTGGCCTCGAGCAGATCGTCGAGGCGGACGCTCACCTTGTCTGCGATCAGGATCCAGTAGTCGCCGACGACGACGTCATAGTCCTTCGAACACGACAACTTGGCAGCCACGGTCGCGGCGACCGTCGCGGCAGTGGTGGGTGCCTCATCCGCGACGGCAGCGGCGATCGCCGCAGCGGGGGCACGGGTTGTAGCGGCAGTGGTCTTGACGACGACCGGATCAGCCGTGGTCTCTGTTGCCGCGACCTCGCTGGTCGTCACCGGCGTTGCGATCGACGCTGCTGCGGTAACAGGCGACGTGGCGGGACTGGCGCTGGGCGCTGCAGCGGTGACAACAGGTGCCACGGTTGCGATCGTCGCCGCTGCAGCGGCGGCGGGAGCGGCCGTCACTGACAAGGTGACTGGGGCTGACGTCAGGACAGGGTCTGCGGCGGGCGACTCCGGCGTGGCGCCGGCCGCGACGTTCTGACCGTCGTCGTTGCCGCCACCGATGAGCAGGGCAATCGGGGCTGCGACGACACCGAGGGCGACGAGCGCCGCAACTCGGCGCATCACGTAGTTGGGCCGTCGCTCGTGACGGTTGCGGCGAATCGTGAGCAGCGCGCTGGTCCGATCCGCTGGCCCCCACATCGGCTCGGTCGACTGTGATGACGAATCGTCGCCGACCCAACCCTGACGAGAATACGAGCCGTCATCGAACTGGGCGATGCCGTCGAGATGAGTGCTGCGCGCCGCACCGTGGACACGGTGCGGCATCGTCGGCTCGACGCCACGTTGGCGCGAGGTCGGCCGGGGATCACGAGCGATGCGCGGGATCGGTCCCGTCTGCGCGCCGCCCCTGCTGTCGTGCCAGAACGAATCGTCCCACGCCGCCCTGTCATCGTCTTGAGGCATTCGCTGTCCCTTTCACGTCCGTTGCGGGTTGATCCGGTGTGACCCGGCTCATTGCGCTGATCGGGCGATGGAGAGGCGAGGATCGCCCCACACACGACTGCTCGTGTGGCATTCGGTTGGGTGGAGTCGATTCAGCGAAGTCCAATCGGTCGTCGCCGACGACCGGCTTGCCCGACTTCGTTACAGAATGTCTACTCCCGCTGTCATCAAATTGCAACAAACAGGTCCGCGCTCGCCGCGCTCCGCTGTGCTACGGCATGTGCTAGCGCACCTCGGCGCTGCCGCCACCGAGTCAGGAAACGACAGAACCCCGGTCGCCGGACCGGGGTTCTATACAGAAAGTGGCGGAGAGCGTGGGATTTGAACCCACGGATGACCGAAGCCATCAACACCTTAGCAGGGTGCCCCATTCGGCCGCTCTGGCAGCTCTCCGTCGACGATGTTATCCGCGAAACGGTGAACTCCCAGGGCAAATTCAGCCAGCGGACCCTTGCGGCTCTCGATCCTCGACCGAGAAACCAATCGCGTTGCCCGTGTCCATGTCGAACAGGTGGATTCGGCTCGTGTCGACGGTGAGCGCGACACGATCGCCGACCTGCACCCGATGGCGCGGGTCCATCGAGGCGACGACCATCGACGTCAGATCGTGGCCGACCTCGACACCGTCATCGGTCTGACGGACCAACGGCGCATCAATCGTGGCGTGCACGAGCAGTTCGGCCCCGAGCATCTCGACCAACTCGACCTGGACGTTCAGCGAGCCGGTGCCCTCCTTGCCGAGCGCTTCCGGACGCATGCCGAACGCGACGGTGCGTCCGATCATCGTGCGCAGGCCCGGCAGTCGGGCGACGGCGGCGTCGTCGAGTTGGAGCGTCTGAGCACCGATCACGAGTGCCGGATTCGCGCCACCGTCGACCACCTTGGCCTGGACCACGTTCATCGACGGTGAGCTCGACACGATCGCCGACCTGCACCCGATGGCGCGGGTCCATCGAGGCGACGATCATCGACGTCGGCTCGTGACCGAGCTCGACACCGTCATCGGTCTGGCGGACCGAGGGCGCATCGATCGTGGCGTGGACGAGCAGTTCGGCGCCGAGCATCTCGACCAACTCGACCTGGACGGTGAGTGAGCCGGTGCCTTCTTTGCCGAGCGATTCCGGACGCATCCCGAACGCGATGTTGCGTCCGATCATCGTGCGCAGGCCGGGCAGTCGAGCGATTGCGGCATCGTCGAGTTGGAGCGTCTGAGCACCGATCTCGAGGGCCGGATTCGTGCCACCACTGACGACCTTGGCCTGGACGACGTTCATCGACGGCGAGCCGATGAACTGGGCGACGAACAGGTTGTCGGGCGTGTGGTACAAATCCTGCGGCGAGGCGCACTGCATCAGGTAGCCCCGACGCAGTACCGCAACCCGATCACCCATCGTCATCGCCTCGATCTGGTCGTGGGTGACGTACATGGTCGTGATGCCCAGCCGCCGCTGGAGCCGACT